>NZ_MNBL01000041.1 GCF_001879695.1 Nioella sediminis | reverse complement strand
GCCTCGCCATCGGCCAGCATCTGCTCGGCGGCCTCGACGGCCTCGCCAAGCCCGCCATCCCCGGCCAGACCGGTCAGCTTGTCGATGAAGGCCTTGATCTCGGATTGCGGCACCGCGCCCTGGAACATGTCGACCGGGCGGCCCTGGTAGAAGGCCACGACCGTCGGGATGGATTGCAGCGGCAACCCCTGCTGCGCCAGGGCCTGTGCAAGCCGCTGGTTCTGGTCCACGTCGATCTTGACCATCTTCACCTTGCCCTTGGCGGCGGTGACGGCGGCCTCCAACTGCGGGCCGAGCGTTTTGCAAGGTCCACACCAGGTGGCCCAGAAATCCACGACAACCGGCACCTCCTGGCTGGCCTCGACGACCACTGCCATGAAGTTATCTTCGGTTCCGTCAACGATCAGATCTCCGGCAGCAGGGCCGGGCTGAAGTCCATCGAGTTCGAGCATCTAAGCCCCCTTCACATTTGTCACGACCTATATGGGCCGCGCGGGCGGAAAGGCCAAGGGGGTCAGATGGGCTTTGACGGGGGCAAGGCCGGGACATAGCGTTGCAGTCAGACAATGCGGAGCGTCCGATGACCAAGACCCTTTTGACCTTCGGTGACAGCAACACCCATGGCACACCCCCGATCGTGACCCCCGGCCTTTACGGGCGCTTCGGGCCGGAAGATCGCTGGCCGACAGTGGCGGCTATGGCGCTCGGCGCTGACTGGTCGCTGGTCGAGGAAGGGTTGCCGGGCCGCACCACGGGACTGGAAGACCCCATCATGGGCGCGCATATGAACGGGCAGGCGGGGCTGCGCATGGCGCTGGAAAGCCACGGGCCAGTGGATGTGCTGACGATCATGCTGGGGACGAATGACCTCAAGACCCGGTTCGCGCCCTCGGTCGACCGGATCACCGGCGGCGCGGCGGGGCTGCTGGATATCGCCCTGTCAGAGCCGATGCAGACCCGGCATGGCGGTTTCAGGGTGCTGCTGATCTGCCCGCCGCCGGTGGTCGAGACCGGCCCGATCCGGGATCAGTTCTGGGGGGCGGAGGCCGTGGGGCCGCATCTGGCTGCCAGCTTCTGCGCCCTAGCTGCCGCGCGGGGCGTGGGCTTCTTCGATGCCGGATCGGTGATCGAGGTCAGCAAGCAGGACGGCATTCATTTTGAGCCCGACGCGCATCGGATGCTCGGCGCGGCTTTGGCAGAGGTGATCGCCAAGCTCTGACCTGGGCGCAACCAAGCGGTTTGCAAACCGCTTCCAAGGGCCTTCGAAGGCCCTTCAAAAAGGCGCTTGCAAGCGCCTTCCCCGCTCACAAATCAAACGTCGCGAAAACCGGCGCGTGATCCGAGGGTTTCTCCCACCCCCGCGCCTCGCGCAGGATGCGGCTGGAATGCGCAGCGTTCGCGATATCGGGTGTCGCCCAGACATGGTCCAGCCTGCGCCCTTTATCCGCTGCGTCCCAGTCCCGCGCGCGGTAGGACCACCAGCTGTAGAGCTGCCCTTCGGGGATATCGGCACGGGTTACGTCCACCCATTTGCCCGCCTCCATCACGGTGCCGAGCGTATCGACCTCCACCGGCGTGTGGCTGACCACCTTCAGAAGCTGCTTGTGGCTCCACACATCATCTTCACGCGGAGCGATGTTCAGGTCCCCCACCAGAATGGACTTCTCCGGCGCGTCGAACTTGCCCCAGTCCCGCATATCGGCAAGGTAATCCAGCTTCTGGCCGAATTTATCGTTCACCTCGCGGTCAGGCACATCGCCCCCGGCGGGCACATAGAAATTGTGGATGGTCACCCCGTTTTCCAGCCGCCCCGCGATGTGACGTGCATGGCCGAGCCCCGCGAAATCGTGGCTTCCGGCCTCCTCCATCGGCATTTTGGACAGGATCGCGACGCCGTTATAGCCCTTCTGCCCCCGCGCCACCATGTGGCCATAGCCGAGGTTCTGGAAGATCTCGACCGGGATCTTGTCGACCGGGCTCTTGCATTCCTGCAGACAGAGGATGTCCGGCCCTTCCTCGCGCAGCAGCTTGGCCACCAGATCGGCGCGCAGCCGGACAGAGTTGATGTTCCAGGTGGCAAGCGTGAAGGGCATGGGCACGGGTCCTGTGGGCAGATGGTTTGGAACTGTTTCGTGGTCATATCGCGGACAGTGGAAAAGCGCACGTCCTGAAAATACGTCAGATGTATCCCGAGCTTCACCGGCATACGGACCCCGGCTTTGAAACCGTTGCCGCGGGCCCGATACCGGCAACGCGGCCCGTTTCAGGCCCGGCGGGCGGCCTTCCCCTTGCAACCGGCGCAAGACAGGATACGCTGCTTTTCGAAAACCCATTTTCAACCACCGATACTAGCGACCTGCGGCCTGACATTCCGCGCGACTTTGAGCCAAGAATACCGAAATGACCACCGAACCCCGACCTGGCGGGGACCGCCCACGCCCGCTGACCGACCGCTTTTTGCGATGGCTCGGGCGATTGACCCTGGATGCTTTCTATCGCCGTATCGAGGTCGTCGGGATCGAGCGCTTCCCGATGGATCGGCCGGTGATCGTTCTGGCGAACCATTCCAACAGCCTTGTGGATGGCGCTGTCATCACCTCATTTCTGCCACGCATGCCCCGGTTTCTCGGGGCCAGTACCGTCTGGGACTACCGCCCGCTCCGCCCGCTTCTGAATGCCGCAGGGGTGGTACCGCTTTACCGCCGTCAGGATGGCCGAGCCGATCGGGGCAAGCTTGCTGACAGTTTCAGCAGCGCGTGTCAGTTGCTTGAAGCCGGTGGCGTTCTGGCGATCTTTCCCGAAGGGATCAGCCACAACAACCCGCGCGTGCTGCCGCTCAAATCCGGGGCGGCCCGCATCGCGCTGGAGACCGAAGCCCGCCATGGCCCGACCCGGTTGGCGATTGTGCCTGTCTGCCTGACATTCGAGGCTAAATACCGGGTCCGATCGCGGGCCTTGCTGGAAATCGGCGACCCTGTCGATCTGGCCTGCGAAGATGTCGAGGCCTTCGGTTCGGAAAGCCGGACAGGGCAGGCCGCAGCGGTGAAGGCCCTGACCGGTCGTCTCCATGATCGTCTGGACGCCATGACACCCGGACACGAAAGCTGGGAAGAGGCGCGGCTTGTTGCGCGGGCGGCCGAGATGATCGGCAATGCGGACCCGGACCTGACCGGAACCGGGCTGTACAGCATCGCCGAGATCCGGCGCGGCATCCATGACGGATACCTCTGGGTTCAGCAAACCCAGCCAAGCCGAACGGCTGCGCTGCGCCAACAGATCGCGGAATATGACCGCGCCCTGCGCAGTTCCGGCCTGCGCGACGATCAGATCGCGCATGGGGTTGCAGCCGGTGGGGCCTTTGACACTGGCAGAAAGCGGACCGCGCTGAAGACCGTCCTGCTGGCCCCCATTGCCCTGCTTGGCCTGGCGCTGAACCTGCTGCCCTTCTTCGTGCTGCGCATGCTGAGCCGCCGCAAGGACCTGGACAAGCGATCCACATGGTCGATTTTTGCGGGGTTCTTCGTGTTTCCATTCTTCTGGCTGGTCACGGCACTGGCCATAGGCCTTGTCGCTGCGGCCTACGGGGATGCAGCGACCGGCTGGATCTGTGGGGGCGTGATAATTCTGCTGGCCCCGGCCACGGGGCGGCCAACCCTGACCTTTCTCGACAATGCTGCCGCGATCTGGGCCGAGACACGGGCGCGCGTGCTGCTCAGGGGCAACTCTCGCAGGGCCATCGAACTGACCGCGCAACGCAGCCGGATCAGGGCGGAACTGGCGGCCCTGTCAGAGGAATACGCGGCGTTCTGCGAACAGGCCGAGGGTTAAGCCCGCTCAAACCGTGCCAACCCGGTTGCACAGGACACCCACACCGGGCACGTCGATTTCCAGCACGTCACCTTGCTTGAGGAAGCGTTGCGGGCTGCGACTGCCTCCGGTGCCATCGGGCGAGCCCATGGCGATCAGGTCGCCGGGATGCAACGGGATCATCTGCGAGATGTAGGAGATCACCTGCGGGATCGAGAAGAACATCTCGCTGGCGCTTGCATGCTGCACGATCTGGCCGTTCAGCCGCGTGGTCAGCTTCAGCGCCTCGGGCACGTCGATTTCATCGGCGGTGGTGATCCATGGCCCGCAGCCACCCGAGGCGGCGAAATTCTTGCCCGCATGCACCGAATGCTTCTGCCATTCGCGCACGGACCCGTCATTGACCACGGTAAACCCGGCGATATGGGCATGGGCCTGATCGGGGCTGATATGGCGCGCGGCCCGGCCAATGACGACACCGATCTCGCCTTCATAGTCAAAGCTCTCGGCGGCCTCTCCGACCGGGATTTCCAGCGGCGTGTCATGAGGGACGAGCGTGCCATCCAGCTTGGCGAAGAGGATGATGTTTTCTGGACGGGTCACGCTTTGATCCAGCGGGTAGCGCTTCGGGTAGTTGATACCCACGCAGATCACCCGCGCCGCGGGGTGGATCGGCAATCGCCAGGTGATGCCCGCCACCGGAACCGGCGGTTGGGCCAGTGCATCGGCGCGAAGGTCCGAGAGGGCCGCAGCGGCCAAGACATCGTTCAGATCGGGAAACCGCATGCGAAACCCGTCGCTGACCGGGTGCGCATTGTTCCCATCGATCAGGCCATAGGCCTCAACCCCATGCTGCTGCCAGCGTGCCAGTTTCATGCCTTGTCCTTTCCGAATGCCGTTTCGCGGGCGCGCACGATGGTGCTGAGCGTCTGGTTATAGGGTGTGGGCAGGCCGATCTCGGCGCCCAGAACCGGCACCATCCCGTTGATCGCGTCGATCTCTGACGGGCGGCCAGCCATATGGTCGAGCAGCATTGAAGGCCGCGCATGGGGCATCTGCGCGGCGAAGGCGGTGACATAGGCCTCCGGGTCATCGAAGGAGAAGGCGATGCCCTTGTGCAGACCGATAGCATAGGCCTCGCGCATGCAATTGAGAGCCATGGCCCGCGCCTCAGGGTTGTCCATCACCTCACCCACGGTACAGCCGATCACGGTGCAGGGGGCGGACAGGGTGACATTGCACAGGAATTTTTCCCAGATCAGCTGATTGATGTCGGCAAAGGCCTTCACGTTGAACCCGGCCCCCTGCCAGACCTCTGCCAGCCGTTCCAGCCGCTCGGTCATGCCGCCGCCCATTTCGCCGATGCGGATCAGCTTCATCGCATTGTGATGCGCGTGGCCCGGACCTTTCATCGAGGCCCCGAACCCATCCGCCACGCCAAGGATCACGTTGGCGGTGTTCATGTACTGGCCGATCCGCTCGCCCGCGCCAAGCCCGTTCTGGATGGTCAGGATCAGCGTTTCCGGCCCCACGCACCCGGTCAGCGCCCGCGCCGCTTCCCCGACGGCAGAGGCCTTGGTGGCGATGATCACCAGATCGACCATCGGAAGATCAGCTGGATCAGCGGCGGTGCGGATTGTCTTGACCAGCCGGTCGCCGCTGGCCCCTTCGACCCGCAGTCCGGTCGTGGCGATGGCGTCGAGATGCGCCTGCCACGGATCCACCGCCCAAACCTCGTGACCGGCATCGGCCAGCAGACCGGCATAGACAGAGCCCATGGCCCCAACTCCGAAAACGGCGATCTTCATGCGGGCCTCATTCTGGTTTGCGGCAGGCGGATATCGAAGCGTGCGCGCAGCGCCTCGTCGATCTCGGCCGGGATATGGCAGGGAAAATGCGATGCGAGGATCTCGCGCGCACGGGCATTGGCGGTGCCGCGAATATCGGGCGATCCGGCGGCGGCCCAGTCATCCGGGCTGCGCCGGTCGGATACGTCGGGATAAAGGAAATCGCTCTGCATCCGCTGGTAGGTTTCGGGGCGGCCAAGGAAATGGCCCTCGCCATGCGCCACCTCTGCAATCGCAGTCACGGACAGCGCGCTTTCGTCCATTTCGATCGGGGCCAGCGACCGCAGGATCACCCCGAGCATATCGTTGTCGATGATATAGGCCTCAAGCGAACAGGCCATCAGCCCGGCCAATGCCCCGCAGGCCTGGGTGATCATGTTGGAGCCCGTCTGTGCCGCCATGGACACGCTGAGCGATTTCTCGAACCCCGCCTGCGCGTCCGGCAGTTTGCTGTCCGTCGCGCCCGCGATGGTGGAATTCGGCAGGCCGTAGTGCCGCGCCATGCGCACGGCGGCGGACGTCAGCAAAGCCTGTTCGCCACAGCCGCCCGCCATGCCGCCGGTACGAAGGTCGGTCACCATGGGACGCGGACCAAAGATGATCCGCGCCTGCGGGTTGGCCAGCCATGCAACGATCACCCCCGCCAGCGTTTCGGCAATGGTCTGCGCTACACATCCGGCGATTGTCACAGGGCTGGAGGCCCCAAGCTGACCGAAGGTGTTGCACTGCATGGGAATGCCAAGCCGGGCAGCCAGGATCATTACCTCGCAGGCCTCTTCCGAGAAGCGCAGCGGCGGCACGACGTGGTTGATCGTCAGCGACAGAAAGGGCCGGTCCCGAAACGCCTCGGCGCTGCCCGAAATGGCAAAGCACATCTCGGCGATTGCCCGCACCGCTTCAGCGCTGGACGCGCTGACGACGACGTGTTTCGCCGTACCCGCCAAGGCCGCGTAGGCAGTGTTGACGTCAAGCGACAGGTCGTCATCCATGTCACGCGCCACGACCGGGCGGGCGAAAAAGTGGATGTTATCCAGCACATCCACTACGCGTGCGGCATCGTAGAGGTCGGCCAAAGTCGACGGTCTGTAGATGCCGCTGTCGATATCCACCATCTGCGGCGATGCCCCGCCGGTGCCCACATGCACCTGCTGACCGGTCAGCTGCATATCCAGCCCCGCTGCCCGGCCGCATAGCGTGACGTCCCGACCAATGCCTGCCAGTGCCCGGTCTTGCAGGTCACGCGGGAAGATCAGCCGGCCTTCCCCGGTCAGGCTGCCCCCGGCGGCGGTGACCAGATCCACCACGGCTTGCGGCGGCTCCGCCATGCCGACCTCGGACAGGATGGCGCGTGCGGCCGCGTCGATCCGCGCGATGGCGTCCGCGTCCAGCGGGTCCAGCCGTCCCCCGGACAGCCTGTTGCGGGGTGCGGGTTTGATTGCGTCATCCGCGTCACCGCTGCCACCTCGCCGCCGCCCTCTGCGTCGTGTTCCCGTCTGTGCCATTCCGGCGGTCACTCCTGTCCTGCTGTCTTCCGGATAGTTTCCAAACCGGAACAGTTGGACAAGCGACTATTGCAGGCTCTATGCATAAAGAAAACCTCATCCATAGCCCCCCTGCGGATCGCGTCATGAAACTTCCCAACAGGCGCCTGCCCCTGACCGCCTTGCGCAGCTTCGAGGCCGCGGCACGGCTGCTCAGCTTCAAGGATGCCGCGGCCGAGCTTTGTGTCAGCCCCACCACCATCAGCAACCAGATCCGCCAATTGGAACAGGACTGGGGCTGTCAGCTGTTCGTTCGCAAGACCCGCGCCGTGGTGCTGACCGATGCGGGCCGGTCACTGGCCCGCGTGGTCAGCCGCGCCTTCGATGACATCCGGGCCGAGGCCGAATCCCATATCAGCACACCGCGCAAGACCGTCACCCTTGCGGTCGGACCGATCTTCGGGTCCCGCTGGCTGATTCCCCGGCTTGGGCGGTTCCGCCAGCAGCACCCCGATATCGAACTTGTGCTGCACCACAGTCCCCGGATCACCAACGAGGCCGCGATGGTAACGCAGATTGCCGTGGATTGGGGAATCGGGAACTGGTCGGGACTGGATGCGCGTAAGCTGATGGAGATCAGCTACAGCCCGGTGGTCAGCCCCGCCCTGATCGAGCAGATGGGCGGGTTGACGACCCCCGCCGACCTTGCCCGCTTTCCGATCATTCATCAGCAGGACCGATCGGAATGGTCAGCATGGCTGGCATTGGCCGACTTGCCTGATCCGGGCTTCGCCGAGGAAACCGTCATCACCGACTCCAACGTTGTGCTACAGGCGGTCAAGGACGGCCTGGGTGTGGCGCTTGGCGTCTTTCCCCTTGTCGCGTCCGAGATCGAAAGCGGCGCGCTTGTCCAGCCTTTCGCGCAGATGCTGCGTCCGAGCCGGGCCTTTCACCTGCTGACGAGAAGCGGTGCGGCCCTGTCTCCCGAAGCGGGGAAAACCTGCGATTGGCTGATCAACGAAGCCAGTCAGAGCCCGCATTAAGCCTTCCTTCACCGCCCGCCGCTAGGCTGCCCGCTGACAGTCCCGTTGGGTGAGGCATGCCATGGCCGCGCAGAACGAATTGCGCCCGATCATCATCAAGAAGAAAAAGGTCAGCGGCGGCGATGGCCACCATGGTGGTGCGTGGAAGGTGGCCTATGCGGATTTCGTTACTGCGATGATGGCGTTCTTTATGCTGATGTGGCTGCTGAACGCCACGACGGAACAACAACGCAAGGGGATCGCCGACTATTTCAGCCCTACGGTACCCATTGCCCGAATCTCGGGCGGGGGCGACGGGTCTTTCGGCGGCGACAGCCCGTTTTCCGAGACCGTCGTCGCCCAGAACGGCACCGGGGCCTCTGACCGCCGCCCGACCGAGGGGCGGCAGGCCATGGGAATGGAAGGGACAGACCACAGCGCCGAGGAACTGGAACAGGCGTTGATGGAGGATATCGAGGATTCGCTGATGGATGGCGGCGGCGATGCGCGGGTGTCGGATGAGACGCTCGATCATGTCCAGACCCGCCTGACCGATCAGGGGCTGGTGGTTGAGATCTTTGCCCGCCCCGGTACACCGCTCTTTGGCTCGGATGGCATCACGCCCGAGCCATGGCTGGAAGACCTGCTGGCCGTGATGGCAGAGCTTTTCGGAACCGTCACCAATGGCGTCGCGGTCGCGGCGCATGTCCGGTCCGACCCGATCGTGGTGGCGGAGGACACAACCTGGGACCGGTCCACCGCGCAGGCTCAGGCGCTTCGCACCGCGCTGCAACGCGTCGGGCTGAATGCGGAAAGGTTCCAGCGCATCACCGGGCACGCAGACCGAAGCCCGGCGGTCGCCGACAGCATGGCAATACGCAATGACCGGGTCGAAATAACCCTCCTGCGCAGCCTGCCCTGAGGGAAAACAGTTCGATTTTTATCTGTTAGGCCCCTGTTAAATCCGCCCGTGCTTGTCTGGCCCAAAGGACGAGATGCAGCAGAAAGGCGCATTCCAATGACGATTTCCTCCTCGCTCAATTCCGGGGTTGCCGGGCTCAACGTGAACGCCAGCCGCCTCGCCACGATTTCCGACAATATCGCGAATTCGGGCACATATGGCTACAAGCGCGCCGTGACCAACTTCCAGTCGATGGTGATCTCTCAGGGCCATGGCAGCTATTCCGCCGGCGGCGTCCGGGTCATCACCGGGCGCATGATCGAACAGCGCGGCACGCTGATCACCACCGACAACCCCACCGATCTGGCTATTGGCGGGCGCGGCATGCTGCCGGTCACCACGGCCGCTTCCCTGGAATCCCAGTCGGGCAATCAACCTGTGATGCTGGCTACCACCGGGTCCTTCCGGCCCGATGCCGATGGCGTGCTACGCACGGAAACCGGGCTGGTTCTGCTTGGCTGGCCCGCCGATGGCGATGGCACCATCCCCACCTTCCCGCGCGACACAACGGACGGGCTGGAACCGGTGCGCGTCCATACCAACCAGTTCGCGGGCGATCCCACCACCCAGATGGAGCTGACGCTGAACCTGCCCGCCACCGCGACCGAGGCGGGCGCATCGGGTGACACCGTCACCATGTCGACCGAGTATTTCGACAATCTCGGCACGTCCGAGGTGCTGGAGATCAATTTCACCCCGACCGTACCCGCCACCGGATCGTCGAATGAATGGACCATGGAGATCCGCGATTCCGCTTCTGGCGGGGCCGTGATCGGGGAATATACCCTGACCTTCGACGATGCGCGTGGCAGCGGCGGCAACCTGCTGTCCGTCACCGCAGTCACCGGCGGCGCCTATAACGGCACCGATGGCACGATCGAGGTCAATGTGAATGGCGGCCCGATGGAGCTCAATATCGGCATCATCGGCGAACCCGGCGGTTTCACGCAGCTGTCCGACAGTTTCTCGAACGCCCCCGTCGTCAAGGACGGCTCTCCGGTCGGCAACCTGTCGTCGGTGGAGGTCGATGGCGAAGGCATGGTCCACGCGATCTATGACAGCGGATTCACGCGCGTGATCTATCAGGTGCCGCTGATTGACGTGCCCAATCCCAACGGGCTGATCGCCCTGTCGAACCAGGCCTATCAGATCTCGCCCGACAGCGGATCGTTCTTCCTTTGGGATGCGGGCGACGGGCCGACCGGCGACATCGTGGGCTTCTCTCGCGAGGAATCCACAACCGATGTCGCGGGTGAGCTGACTCAGCTGATCCAGACGCAGCGCGCCTACTCCTCCAACGCCAAGGTCATTCAGACGGTGGACGAGATGTTGCAGGAAACCACCAATATCAAGCGCTGATCCGGGCGCTGAGGCCAGGTCATGACCATTTCCAGCGCCCTCTCTGCGGCCCTGACCGGGCTGACCGCGTCCAGCCGGGCCGCGTCGGTGGTGTCGGACAACATCGCCAATGCCCGGACAGAAGGGTTCGGCGAGCGCAGCCTGACCCTCTCGTCCATCGCCCATGGTGCGGGGCGCGGGGTGCAGGTTTTGGGCGTCACCCGCAGTTCGGATCCGGTCATTCTTGGCGAGCGTCGTTCCGCCGGGGCCGCGCAAGGCGACGCCGAGACCCGCGCCAGCTTCTTGCTGCGAATCGAAACGCTTATCGGCACGCCCGACAGCGATGCCAGCCTGCCCGCCCGGCTCGATACGTTCGAGACCAGCCTAGTTTCCGCCGCCAGCCGCCCAGATAGCCAAGCGCGGTTGGAGTCCGTCCTGAACGCGGCGCAGCAACTGGCGGGCACACTGAACGGCATCTCGGACGGTCTCCAGGATATCCGCCAGCAGGCCGATGCCCAGATCGCCACGGAGATCACCCATCTCAATCGAACGCTCGCCGCGATCCACGACCTGAATGGCACCATTCGAACATCCATCAGCCGGGGAGAGAACGCGCTCGGCCTGATCGACCGGCAACAGGTGCTTATCGACGGCATCGCCGATCTGGTTCCCATCCGCGAGGTCCGCAACGACGCCGGGATGGTCAGCCTCTACACCATCGACGGTTTGTCATTGGTGGACGGCCGCCCGGCGGAATTCGGCTTTTCCGCCACGCCGGCCATTGCGCCGCTGATGTCCCTGCAGAACAACGACCTGTCGGGCCTTACCGTGAATGGCCGTCCGATCAGCACCTCGGGCAGCTATGCGTCCTTGTCCGGCGGGCGGTTGGCGGCTCTGTTTGCCGTCCGGGACGATATTGCACCGCAGGCCCAGGCACAGCTCGATGGGCTGGCGCTCGACCTGACCGCGCGGCTGGATGACCCCGGCCTTGACCCGACCCGCGCCGCAACGGACCCGGGTCTGTTCAGCGACGATGGCCTGCTGGCCTCTGCGACCTATGAAAACGGTCTCGCTGCGCGCATCATGGTAAACGCCGCTGTCGATCCCGACCGGGGCGGTGCGCTCTGGCGGCTGCGCGACGGGGTTGGCGCGACGAGCGAAGGCGCCCCCGGCGATCCCACGCTGCTGCAAGGCATGCTCGATGCGCTGCAGATCGAACGCCCGACCGCCTCCGCGGCCTTCTCCGCCACCAGTCGCAGCATGGCCGAGCTTGCCTCGGACGTCCTGTCGCTCACCTCCATGGACCGGCAGTTTGCCGAAGCCCGCGCCGCCGAAACCTCGGGCAAGTTCACCGCGCTGCGCGAGGCCGAACTGTCGCGCGGGGTCGATACTGACCGGCAGATGCAACGCCTTCTGGAAATCGAGAATGCCTATGCCGCCAATGCGCGGGTGATCTCGACCCTCGACGACATGCTTGACCGATTGCTGGGGCTGTAGCGATGAGCATCATCTCCACGGGCGACATGGCCCGCAGTTTTCACCTTCGTCACCATCACCATCAGGTCAAGACCGACCTTTCGCGGCTGACGCAGGAACTGGCCAGTGGGCAGCACGCCGATACGGGCAGGGCACTCGGCGGGGACTTTTCTGCGCTTTCGGGGATAGAACGGGGGCTGCGCATGGTTGCCGCCTACAGCAATGCCGCGGCCGAGGCCGCATTGATGACCTCCGCCGTGCAATCGGCATTGGAGGCTTTGCAGGGCAACCTGTCAGACCTGGCCCCGGCGCTGTTGTCGGCCACCGGCACCGATACCCTGCAACAGATGATGCTGATGGCCGCCAGCGCCCCCGACCGGCTGAGCGCCATGGTCGGCTCGCTCAACCAGACCGTCGCGGGCCGGGCGCTGTTCTCCGGCGCCAATACCGATGAGGATGCGCTGATCCCGGTGGAGGACCTGCTGACCGCGCTGGAACCTCTGGCCACCGGTGCCACGGATGCGGCGGACCTGATCACGACGCTGAACAGCTGGTTCATGGATCCGGGCGGCGGGTTCGAAACACTGGCCTATCAGGGCAGCCCCGATCCCGCGCCGGGCTTCACCGTGGCTGAAGGCGAGACGATCCAGAACCCGATTTCCGCACTCGATCCCGGTGTTCGGCGCGGGCTGATGGGGATGGCGCTGGCCACTCTGGTGTCCAATGAAACAGGTAGTTTCAGCGATGATGAAAGGCGCCAGCTTCTGGAACGCGCCGCGCTCGACATGGCGTCTGGCAATGACGGGGTGACCGACCTTCGCGCCCGCGTGGGCCATGTTGAGGGCCAAATCGAGGCCGCCCAATTGCGGGGTGACACCACTCGCGGGTTGCTGGAACTGGAACGCAGCCGCCTGACCGGCGCCGATCCCTACACCACCGCCACTGAATTGCAGGAGGCGGAGACCCGGCTCGAAGCGCTCTACCTGCTGACCACACGCCTGTCCCGCCTCAACCTGACGGAGTACCTCAGATGATCCGCTTCCTGTTTTCGCTCATCCTGCTCTTCGCGCCGCTAGTGGCCCAGGCCACCCCGATCCGCATCAAGGATCTGGTGGAATTCGATGGGGTGCGCGGCAACGATCTGATCGGCTACGGGCTGGTCGTGGGGCTGAACGGCACTGGCGACGGCATCCGTAATTCCCCCTTCACCGAAGAGATCATGACAAACATCCTCGAACGGCTTGGCGTCAATATCTCGGGCGAGCAGTTCCGACCCCAGAACGTGGCGGCGGTGATCGTCACGGCCACGCTTCCCCCGTTTTCGCGGGCCGGGTCGCAGATCGACATCAATGTTTCGGCCATCGGGGACGCCGATAGTCTCATGGGCGGCACGCTGGTGATGACCCCCCTGACCGCAGCCGACGGCGAAATCTACGCTGTCGCACAAGGCACCGTCATCGCGGGCGGTGCGGTCGCGGAAGGCGATGCCGCCAGCGTGACAGAGGGCGTGCCGACCGCTGGCACCGTCCCCTCCGGCGCGCGGATCGAACGCGAGGTGGATTTCGAACTGTCGAGCCTCGAGACGATCCGCCTGGCCCTGCGGTCCCCCGATTTCACCACTGCCGCCCGGATCGAAGGTGTGATCAACACGGCCTATGGGCGGCCTGTCGCCGTCATGCTCGATTCCGGCACCGTCGCGCTGGATCTTGCGGCCACGCGCGAACCATCCGCCGCCCATGCCATGTTCCGCATCGAGAACCTGCTGGTAGAGCCCGAAAGCCGCGCCCGTGTGGTTGTCGATCAACGCTCGGGCACCATCGTGATGGGGGAAGATGTGCGTATCTCTCATGTCGCCGTGGCGCAGGGCAACCTGACCCTGCGCATTCAGGAGACGCCGATTGCCGTGCAACCGAACCCCTTTGCAGAGGGGGAAACCGTCGTCGTGCTCCGCACCCAGGCCGATATCGAGGAAGAGCCGGGCACCGGTCTGGCAGAGGTTTCTGGCGGTGCCTCCCTGTCGGAAGTCATCGCCGGTCTGAACGCGCTTGGGGTTTCTCCGGGCGACATGATCGACATCCTGAACGCGATCAACGCCGCCGGGGCGCTGCATGCGGAACTGGTTGTCAGATAACGGCAGCCAGGTCAGCCACGCAGATAGCGGATTGTCGCGCGCGCAACCGGCCCCGGCAAGGCGTGCAGCGCCTGCAACTGAAGGCCCCTGGGTTGATTCCGAAGCACCATGGCAATGACCGCCGGATGCTCTTTTTCCAGCGCCGCCTCATCCAGATGATCGGCAATGCGTGCAGTCAGGGGGGGCATTCGCATGGTGGGGCTCGGCGGCGGCGTCACTTTCCGGGACGGGTCTTCCTCGAACAGACCCTGTTTGCGAAACCGCTCCAGCAACGCGAGGCGATCGGCCTCTCCTCTGGCGTTTGCCTGCGTTCCCAGCCCGTCCACCTCTGTCGCCAGACCAGCCTTGCGCAACCGCTCCACCCCGGAGGGGCCAAAGAGATCCAGCAGGATGCGGGCCTTTCGGGCATAGCTTTCGTCGCGGATAGAGGGGGACTCGGATTGGGCCGGGTTGGGCATGGGATTCTCCTTCAAAAATAGCTGCGCACAAGGGCGCCCGTCACCAGCGCCCACCCATCTGCCACCACGAAGAAGGCCAGCTTGAAGGGCAGCGATACGATTGCGGGCGGGACCATCATCATCCCCATCGACATCAGGATCGCGGCGACGACGAGATCGATGATCAGGAAGGGCAGGAACACGAGAAACCCGATCTGAAAGGCGCGTTCCACCTCGCTCAGCATGAAGGACGGAATCAGGACTGAGGCGCCCGGATCATCGCCCTCGGGGATTTCGCGCAGGGAGGACAGGCTTTGCAGCGTCTCGGGGTCCACGCGCAGCATCATGAAACTGCGAAATGGCTCATAGGCGCGGGCCAAACCGTCCATGAGCTCCAGCTGGCCGTCCATCACGGGCCCGATCCCGGCCTGATAGGCGGCCTCGAACGTGGGGGCCATCACGAAATAGGTCAGGAACAGCGCAAGGCTCACGATCAGCATATTGGGGGGAGATTGCTGCAACCCGATGGCTTGTCGCAGGATCGACAGGACGGTCACCACGAAGGGAAAGCAGGTGATCATCACCGCAAGGCCCGGCGCGAGGCTGAGCACCGTGACCAGTGCAATGATCTGCAACGTGCGCGCGGTCAGCGTGTCGGCATCGCCCATGTCGATGGTTATGTCCTGGGCCGCCGCGGGAACGGCCAGCAATACCGCCAGTATTCCGGCCAGCACCAGCCGTCGGCGCAAGAGCTCAGCCATTGCCGCCATCGACCAGTTCGGTGATGCGCACGCCAAGCCCGCCATCCTCCGCCTCGACCAGTTCGCCGCAGGCGACCAGCCGGTCGCCGATGAACAGCTCCACCGGGTCTTCTATGCGGCGATCCAGCGGCAGAACATCCTCTTGTCCGAGCGCAAGGAGTTCGGAAACCGACGGCCGAGCACGACCGACCGTAACCCGGACTTCGACCGGGACGCTGCGCAGCTTGCCGGATATGCCGGACCCCTGAGGACCCTGATCCTGGGGGTTGGTATCAGCCATGGCGACGCTCCTGTTCGGGGGATGGGGACATGGTGAAATCTCGAATTGCCTCCGACATGCTGGACAGCAGGTCCGTAAGGTCTATTTCGCTGACTTCGCTGGCAAAATGCAGCGTCACCCGGCCATCGGGATATGCGGGTTCGGGGATGATCTGCATCTCTGTTTCCATGTATTTTTCCGCCAGCCAGTCGAGCTGCTTGCAGGTTGCGGGCGCCGCTTGCAGCCGGCAGTTGCCCGACCCGGTTGCGGCGATCATCGCGTCGATCTGATCGGACACGCGCGGCAGCACGGCATCGGCGGCCAGCTTCGGAAGGAAGCTGGTCAGGATCGAGGTCATCAGCCCGGACATGCCCTGCAAAACCTCCGCGCACGCTTCTTCGTAGGTGAACCGCAGATCGGTCAGGTTGCGTTCCAGATCGGCAGCGATTCTGTGGTCGGAGGCCGCTGTTTCGGAATTGGCATCGTCCCAGCCGGATTTGTACCCGGCCTCGTAGGCGTCCAACCGGATGGATTCCGCATCTGCATCCGACAATGCAGCATCGCTCGTGCGGGGGGAGGCCGTGAAATCCTCCAGCGACAGGGCGTGATATGTCATGTCAGTTCCTCATCTTCTTCCATCCAGGACCGCAGGATCTGAATCGTCTCCTCCTCCCGCTCCTCGATCAGGCGGCGCAGGCGCGCGACCGGGTCGGGGGCCTCTTCCATCGCGAGCACTTCAGGTGAGGGGAGCGTGTCGGGCGCGTCGCCCTCTGATCCATTGGATGGGGCCGCTGCATCTGCATCCAGGTTCTCGTCCACGGGGCGAGTGGCGGGATCAGATGGCGGCAGAATGCCAGGGACGGACCGGGGGCCAGCAGCTTGAGGGCTGACCGCTGGCAGTTCGGCCAATGGTGGCGGCCCCTCCATTTCTGGTGCTGTCCGCATCGCCGGGCGCAGGACGCCGAAGGCCACGGCCAGCGCCACACCGACAAGGGCAACCAGTTGCAGGATCCGCATCGGATCAAGACGCGACAGAAGAGAGGCGCCGCCGTCTTCTGTTCCGAGGGCCTCGCCCTGCGGCTCGAATACCATGGATTGCAGGGTCACGACGTCGCCGCGTGCTTCGTCAAAGCCCACGGCGGATTGCACAAGGTCGCGCAGAGATTGCAGTTCTGCCGCGTCGCGCGGCTGCTGCTGGACCACACCGTCGGGCCCCACGACCGGAACCGCATTCACCAGTACCGCCACCGTGATCCGCCGCACCGTTCCCGGCCCGCTTTCGGTTTCCCGCTGCGTTTCGGAAATGTCGTAGGTCACTCTCTCGCGGGTTTCGCTGGTCTGCGCCGAAGACCCGCCGCCACCCGCCGCAGCATCGCCTTCAGGCAGGTTCGAGGCGACGGTCACGGCGGCGTCCCCGGCATTGCGCGAGGTGTTGGCGCTTTCTTCCGAATCCGTGCCGATCACCACGCGGCTGTCGGGGTCGATGATCCGCTCGAACACCGTCTGGCGGGCGGTTTCCAGCTCCACGCTGACCTCGACCACGGCGTTTCCGGGGCCGACGCGGGCATTCAGCAGGCGTTCCACGTTACGGCGCAGGGTTTCTGACAGGGCATTGCTGTCCCCCGCCGAGGATTGTGCATCGTCATTTGCCAGAACCCGGCCGGTATCCGAATCGATGATCGTCACGTTTTCCGGCAGCAGCCCCGGAACGGCAGAGGCCACCAGATAGCGCAGCGCCTGAGCGTGGCCCGAGGAAATGCCGCCCGACACGGGCTGGATGCTGACCGATGCGGACGGGTCGCGCGCCGGGGCGAAGGGGTCGCTGGTCGGGGCAGCCAGGTGCACGCGGGCGGACCTGATACGGGGGCTGGCGGCGATGGTACGGGCCAGTTCACCTTCCTTGGCGCGCCAATAGGCAGCGTCGAACATCTGTGACGTGGTGCCGAAACCGGACAGCGAATCAAGCAGTTCGTATCCCGCAGCCCCAAGCGCCGGCAGACCCTCGCCTGCAAGGCTCATGCGCAGGGCGTCGCGTTCGGTTTCGTCCACATGGATCGAATCGCCGCGCACCTGATAGGCGATCCCGCGAGCCTCCAACGCGGTTATCACCTCGCCCGCGGCGGATGGATCGAGCCCGGAATAGAGCAACGCATAACTTGGCGTTCCCGCCATCCTGGTCAGCAAAAACAGGATCGTGACCAGCCCTGCAAGCCCCCCGATCAGCACCCCGCGCCGCCGGGCGTCCATCGCGCCCCATAGATCAAAGAGCTGCTGCACCTGTGTTTTCTCCTTCTGGTCGTTCTGACCTGACAGGGCCGATCAAAGCGCAGCTCGCTTAAGATTTGGTTAGTGCTGTTCGGTTTATGTTCCTCCTGTCCCAAGACGGCATGAGGTACAGAACGTGGCCAGCGACGACCCGGAAACAGAGGAAGCGCACAAGAAGAAAAAGGGCCTTTTGCTGCCGCTTCTGGTGGGGCTCGTGCTGGCCGGTGCCGGTGGCGCAGGTGGCTACTGGGCGGTGACCAGCGGTCCGCTTGCCTCTGACGGCACCAGCGATTCGGACCATGCAGCGGCGGAAGATGACAGCCATGGCGATGAGGATGAGGAAGGTGACGACAGCCCGTCGGAACGCCCGCGGCCAGAGCTGGATCATGTGGCTTTCGTTCCACTGGATCAGCTGGTGGTCAATATTGGATCCGACACCAATCAGCGCCACCTGCTGTTCGAAGCTGAGCTGGAAATCGCCCCCGACGACACCGCGGAAGTGACCCATCTGATGCCCCGCGTCATGGACGTGATGAACAGCTATCTGCGCGTGCTCGACATGCAGGAACTGAGCGATCCGCGCACCTTGGTACGGATCCGTGCGCAACTTCTGCGCCGAATTCAGATCGTGACTGGCGATGTGCTGGTCCGCGATCTTCTCGTAACCCAATTCGTGGTGAACTGAATGGAGACTTTGCCCCAGATCATGGCCTACGCGGCCGATGCGCTGCTGATCCTCGCCTCGCTCGGCGCGGCTGTTTTCTGCCTTGTCCTGTCACGCAGGCTGACGCGACTGTCCAGTATCGACAACGGTCTGGGTGGCGCGATTGCCGTTCTGTCGGCCCAGGTCGACGACATGAACAAGGCCCTGGCCGAGATGAAGACGGGTACCGAAAGCTCCGCCGGGCGGCTTGACGCGCTGAACCGCGAAGCGCGGCAACTGGCGGAGGAGCTGGAGCTGATGCTGTCAGCCTGCCATGACCTCGATCACGCGACGCCCAGAACGGCTGACACGACACCGGCGATGACCGGGTGCGACAGCGGATCCGATGACGACACGCCGGTTTTCGGAACGCGGCGTCGGCATGCGCAAGGCGAGGATGAAAACCCGCCGGTTCCCTTCTTCCTGAAAAATCGCTCACGGCTGGCCGGGGCGGGCTGATCCATGGCACGCAGCAAGAGAAAACCCCGCCGCATCTGGCACCGTTTCAGCCTGTTTGGCGTGATCGCGCTGTTCATCCTGTCGGGTCTCTTCAGGCTCGGGGCCATCGGCTTTGCCAGCGCCTCCGTATCGGCGGATGATCCTGCCCCGGACCATGAAGAACCGGAACTACATGCAGGCATGATGAACGAGCCCGAGGGGCAGTGCGTAGCCAATACGGCGCTGGAACAGGCGCTGTCGCGGGTTGAGGGGCGGGCGGAACGGCTCGATGCCCGCGAGGAAAGCCTTGCCGAACGGGCCCGCGCACTAAGCGAGATGGAAGCCTCGGTCGCTGCACAGCTTGCCGCCCTGGAGGCGACGGAAGAGCGGCTGGAATCCCTTCTGGCCCTGTCCGACACGGCGGCGGAATCCGATCTGGCCCGACTGACCCAGGTCTATGAGACAATGGATGCCGCCGATGCCGCCGCCCTGTTTTCGCAGATGGATCCGGGTTTTGCCGCCGGGTTCCTGGGCCGGATGCAGGCCGATGCCGCAGCCGGTGTTTTGGCCGAACTTGACCCCGGCGTCGCCTACACGATCTCGGTCCTCATAGCCACGCGCAACGCCTCGGCCCCGGTCTCTGCCTCAGCAGCGCCGGGCACCCCTTGAACTCATAGAGGTCTGGAATGGTTGGTATCCTAGGTATTGTCGTCATCTTCGCCATGGTCTTCGGCGGATATCTCGCCTCTGGCGGGCATCTCGACATCATCCTGTATTCGCTACCCTACGAGATGACCATGATCGGTGGCGCGGCCGTAGGTGCGTTCATTATCTCGAACGATTTCGCAGGTGTGAAACACACGCTCAAGGATCTCGGCAAGGTCTTCAAAGGACCGAAATGGAAACACTCGGACTACCAGGACCTGCTCTGCCTGCTTTATGAACTGATCCGCCTTGGTCGTGAAAACGCCGTCGCGCTGGAGGAGCACACCGAGAACCCCGCCGAGTCCTCGATCTTTGGCAATTACCCCAAGATTCTGAAGGACCGGGAAGCGGTCGACCTGATCTGCGACACATTGCGATCCGCGTCGCTCAACTATGACGACCCCCATCAGGTGGAGGACGTGCTGGAAAAGCGGATGGAGGCCAATCTGCACCATGCGCTGCATTCCAGCCACGCTCTGCAAACCGTCGCTGACGGGCTGCCCGCGCTTGGCATCGTCGCGGCGGTTCTGGGGGTGATCAAGACCATGGGTTCGATCGACCAGCCGCCGGAAATCCTCGGCAAGCTGATCGGCGGCGCTCTGGTCGGCACGTTTCTGGGCGTGTTTCTGGCCTATGGTCTGGTTGGACCCTTTGCTGCCAAGGTGAAGGCGGTGGTCGAGGAGGACATGCATTTCTATGGCCTGATCCGCGAGGTACTGGTTGCGAACCTGCACAACCACGCCACCAATATCTGCATCGAGGTCGGCCGCCAGAACACGCCTTCGCATATCCGCCCCTCCTTCAACGATCTGGAGGAAGCGCTGAAGGGTCTGAGGCAGGCGGCAGCATGATCCGGCTGGCGCTTACCCTCTGCTGTCTGATCTGGGCAGGTGCCGCAGGGGCGCAGGGTATTCGGGTGCAGTCGGGCGACCATGACGGGTTCACCCGGCTGGTCGCCGCCATCGGCCCGGACCGGGACTGGCAGATCACCCGCGACGGGCGCGACCTGCATATCGCGTTTTCCCCCGCCGTTCCGGGTTTCGACCTCTCGGGCGTATACACGCTGATCACGCGCGACCGGGTTGCCGGTCTGCAGGTCGAAGACGGGCTGATGCTGGAACTTGGCTGCGATTGCACTGTTGAAATATCCCGCTTTCAGGGGCGCTACGCGGTCATCGACATCACCGACACGCCCTACCAGCCACCTGCCGAGCCGGAGCCTCCCGTTGATCTGCCCGTCCCGGACACCGCCCATGACCCGCCCCCGGCCCTGACCCCGCTGGCCGAGCCAGTGGCAGAGCCTGACCCGCTTGCCCCGACCTTCGACATGGAGGAAGCCGCGGCGATCATGGCCGAACAACTGGCCCGGGCCGCCGCCGCCGGTCTGCTGGACGCCGCCCCGGCAGAACCCCTGTCCGCCGCCGACCCTGTGTCGCGCCCTCAACCGCGGCCACAGGTCGCCGAGTCAGAGCCGGAATCTGCGACCCCGCAAGGTGCCGGGCAAGAAGATCGGCCGGAAACCCCGGATCCCCATCCCGAACCGGCACCGCAGGCCACGCCGCCGATCGTTGCGGCCACCGCTTATGATCTCAATACCGGTCTCTGGCCGGACCGGTTGATCGCCAGCGCGCCGGTCGATTGTCTCGCCGCCCCGGCCCGCCCAATCGCTGACTGGCGGGGCGAGTTGAGTTTCCTCAATGCGCTCGGACGGGTGCGGGCGTTTCTGTACGACGATCGGGGCAGCCTGCAGGACGATGCGGCCCTTGAACTGGCCGAGCTCTACCTTGTGCACGGCTTCGGGGCCGAGGCGCTGTTCTGGCTGAATGAACGGGGCGCTGCCCCCGGATTTCAGCGTGCCCTGGCACAGTATCTCGAACATGGCGCGGCGGAGCAATTCGGCAGCTTCGCCGAGCATGAGCTTTGCCCCGAGGCTCTGACCTTGTGGTTGTTCCTGACCGACACGGACACGCCCCGCCCCGATGCCGAGACCCGTCTGGAGATACTGGCGAGGTATTTCGAACTGCCCACACCGCTGCGCGATATCGTCGGCCCGGACCTCGCCCGCGCCTTTCTGGCCGCCGATGACGAAGGCGCGGCGCTGGAGATCCGCGAGGCGCTGGTTCGGGGTGGGCGCGTGTCCGCACAGGACATGGCCTTTCTCGATGCCGCTCTGCCTGGCAGCCCCGCCCCGCCCGCGGCTGCGCTGATCCCCGCCAATGCCGGCAGCACCCGCGCCGATCCGGCGCTGACGCTGCGGCTGATGTCCCAGATCGAGACGCAAGGGGCCGCGCGGTCCACAGACCTTGTGGCCGCCGATGCACTGATCCGCGAAACCGCGCCCACCCTGTCAGAGGAAGGGCTGCGCCATGCTGCGGCGCTTGGCCACGCGCTGGCGGGCAATATCGACGCGGCGCTGTCGCACCTGGCCCTCAACGGTCAGCGCGATGCCGAGGCGATCCGGCCCGTCTTTGCCGACATCCTCACGGCCCTGATGGACCTAGACCGCACCGCACCGCTTTTGCTGCTACTCACCTCCGAGGAATTCGGCCAGTTCGGTTACTTTCCCAACCCCGCATTCCGACGCCGCGTGGCGCGGTATCTTCTGGATCACGGGCTACCCGAGATGGCACGCGATCTGATCCTTGCGGGCGGCAGCGATCATGCCCGCGACCGCGAATTGCTGAGCCTCGCCTATGACCGGCTGGCGCAGGATCACCCCGGTGCGGTGCCCGCCGATCCCGCCGATCCCGTTGCGGTCGCGCCCATAGCCCCCGCTGACACGCCAGAGGCCGTGGTGGCCCTGTTGAGGGAAAGCCGCGCCCTTCGTCAAGAGGCCCTCGCCCTGTTGGAGACCAACCCTCGGGGGCCAACAGACTAACGCTTTGGTAACCCTCGCTGCCTAAAGCTGTTGGGGTCAAAGAGTCCGGGATCCATACGGGTTCGATCCGGCCAGAAAGGCCCAGAGATGAGCATTCGAGACCTGTTTCAGCCGACGATCCTGTTTGCCTTCGCTTTGATGGCGGTCATTGTCATGATGATCCTGCCGGTGCCTTCCTGGGTGCTGGATATTGGCCTCGCCATGTCTTTCGGGCTGGCCATTCTGATCTTCACCACGACGCTGTTCATCGAACGCCCGCTCGACTTTTCGGCCTTCCCGACGGTGCTGCTTGCATCCCTGATGCTGCGTCTGTCGCTCAATGTCTCGTCTACCAAGCTGATCATCGGCCACGGCCACACCGGCACTGGCGCGGCGGGTGAGGTGATCGAAGGCTTCGCCATGTTCGTCATGGGCGGCAATGTGGTGATGGGGCTGGTGGTGTTCGGCGTGCTGCTCATCGTCAATTTCATCGTGATCAACAAGGGCGCGGCCCGCATGGCAGAGGTCGGCGCGCGGTTTGCGCTGGATGGGATGCCGGGTCGCCAACTGGCCATTGACAGCGACATGTCCGCAGGCGCCATCGACCATGCCGAAGCAAAGGCGCGACGCGAAAGGGAACAGGCCGAGACGACGTTTTTCGGCTCGCTCGACGGGGCCTCGAAATTCGTCAAGGGCGACGCGATTGCGGGGCTGCTCATCACCCTTCTGAACCTGTGCATGGGGCTGGTCTTTGGGGTTGCGATTCATGGAATGCCGCTCAGTCAGGCCTTTGAAACCTACTCGATCCTGACCGTGGGGGACGGGTTGGTATCGCAGATCCCCGCCGTGATCATCGCCATCGCCTCGGCCCTGCTGCTGGCCCGTGGCGGGACCACCGGGGCCACCGATGTGGCCCTTCTGACCCAGCTTGGCCGCCATCCCACGGCCTTGGCGACGGTGGCCGGGCTCATGGCGGTTTTCGCCATCGTGCCGGGCCTGCCCTTCCTGCCCTTCGTCATGGGGGCCATCGCGCTGGCAACGGCAGCTGTCTTCCGTGCGCGCGCGATGCGGGTCGAGGCGGAGGCACAGGCCCCGCCAGACACAGCCGAAACCGCCGCCGCAGTCGACCGGATCGGAGATCTGTTGGAACTCGATGAAATCCACGTCCAGTTCGCCCCGGACCTTGTGTCGATGGCGCTTGACCCCGCCACCGGGCTGGATGCCCGCATATTGTCGATGCGCGAACACATCGCGCGTGGCTTTGGTCTGATCCTGCCGGAAATCCGTCTGACCGACCGCGATGACCTGCCACCGGGCACCTACTCGATCCGCATTCACGGGGTCGAACACGCCCGCGCGAGATTGGAGATGGAGGCGCTTTTGCTGCTGAAAGCGGGCGACGAAAGCGACCTGCCCGCCGGTCAGGACGTGGCCGAACCGGTCTATGGCGCGCCCGCGCGCTGGATTTCCCCGCGCGACCGGGAGGCTGCGACCCTTCAAGGCGCAACTGTCGTGGCCCCGGGCGAGGTGCTGGCCACGCATCTGCTGGAAACGCTGAAGAAAAACCTCTCTCGGCTGCTCAGCTTCAAGGCCTTGCAACGCCATCTCGATGCCTTCGTGGAACTGTCGGACCCGACCCGGTCCGAGGCCAATCGCCGGCTGCTGAACGAGTTGGTGCCCGACAAGGTGCCGATGGATGTGCTGCACGCGGTTCTGCGGCTGTTGCTGGCCGAACAGGTGTCCATCCGCAACCTACCGCTGATCCTGGAGGCCATCGCCGAGATCCGCCCTGCCACCCCTCAGCCCGATCTGATCTGTGAACATGTCCGCCAACGGCTCGGGTTCCAGCTAATCTCGGAACTCAAACGCGACGACGGCACCCTGCCGCTGGTGCAACTGGCCGGACAATGGGAGGATATCTTCGCGCGCCACGAGGTGAAATCAGAAGGCGGCCTGCCCGAGATCGCCCTCACCCCCGACCTGTTCAATTCACTGGCCAAAGCCGTCGGCGACAAGATCGCGGCGGCGGGGGAAAAGGGCACTTACCCCGCTGTCGTCACCTCGTCACTGCGCCGCCGGTTTCTGCGCACGGTGCTGCTGTCGCGGGGCATCCTGAACCCGGTCCTGTCCTTCGAAGAGATCGGGCTGGAGGCCAAACCCGCCCTTGTCGGCGTCGCCGCCCCATGACCGAGATGCTGGCCCAGATCCTCGGCATCGCCCAGGCCTGGCTGCTGGCGGGGGGGTTGGTCTTCCTCAGGGTCGGCGCGGCCTTTCTGGTCCTGCCCGCTATCGGGGAACACTACATCCCCATGCGCATCCGTCTTGGCGCGGCGCTGGCGATGACGGTGCTGCTGACCCCGGCGCTTGCGCGTGATTTGGTTCCGGCCAACGCACAATCCGCTGATTATGCGGGGTACATCATGACCGAAACCCTCGCCGGGTTGCTGATCGGTCTGTCGGTGCGCTTCATCGCCATGGCCCTGCAGATCGCGGGGTCGATGGCGGCGCAGGCCACGTCCCTGTCGCAGATCGCTGGCGGTGCCACACCGGAACCGCAACCCGCCATCGCGGGGTTCCTGTTGCTGGCGGGGCTGACCCTTGCCGTCATGTCGGGACTGCATGAGATGGTCGCCCGGATGTTGATGGAAAGCTATGACATCCTGCCCGCTGGCCGGATGCCCCTTGCCCGCGATGTCGGGGCCTGGGGGGTAAACCGTGTGGGCCATGCCTTCGCACTGGCCTTTTCGCTGGCCGCGCCGTTTCTGATTGCGTCCGTGCTCTACAACCTTGCGCTCGGGGTCATCAACAAGGCGATGCCGCAGCTGATGGTGGCCTTTGTCGGTGCCCCTGCGATCACGCTCGGCGGGCTGGTACTGTTGTTGCTGACCACGCCCTTCCTGCTGCCCGTCTGGATGCGCGCCATGCAGGCCGCGCTGGCCAATCCCATGGGGCCGCTGCCATGAGCGATACGACCAGCCCCGACGACAAACCATATGACCCGACACCGGCGCGGCTGGAAGAGGCCCGCAAAAAGGGCGAGATTGTCCGGTCAACGGACCTGAACACCGCCGTGGTCTATGGCGGGTTCCTGCTGGCGCTCGCGCTGCTCGGTCCGTCGCTTGGGGCACAAGTGGGGCAATCTCTGGCAGTGCTGCTCGATCAGGCGCCAGAGATCGCCCAGGCCCTGCTGACCGCCGAGGGGCAGGCCGCCGCCGGGGGCATCCTGTCGTCAGTCGCGCCCCCGGTCGCGGCGGTCATTGTGCTGCCTGGGGCGCTCCTGATCCTGTCGCTTTTCGCGCAGCGGGCCATTCTTTTCACGCCCTCGCGCCTGCAACCCAAACTGTCGCGTATCTCGATCCTGTCGAACGCAAAAAACAAGTTCGGCGCGAACGGGCTGTTCGAATTCGCCAAGGCTGCCGCCAAGCTGACCATTTACTCCGGGCTGCTGGCCTGGGTCCTGTGGTCGCGGCGCGACCGGATTCTGGCGGCGCTATTCGCAGATAGCGGGCAGATCCTGTCCGAGCTTGGGCAGCTGATGATGGATTTCCTGATGGCAGCTTTCGGGCTGGCCCTGGTGATCGCGCTGGCAGACTACATGTGGCAGGTCGCGGCCCATCACAAGAAACACCGGATGAGCCGGCAGGAACTGGTGGATGAGACCAAGACCCGCGAGGGCGACCCGCATGTGAAACAGCAGCGGCGCGAACGGGGCACGCAGATCGCCATGAACAAGATGCTGAAGGACGTGCCCGCCGCCGATGTGATCGTGGTGAACCCGACCCACTACGCCGTGGCCCTGAAATGGGACCGGGACGCGGGCGAGGTGCCGGTCTGCGTGGCCAAGGGCGTGGATGAGGTAGCCGCCCGTATCCGCGAGGTCGCGGCCGAGCACGGCGTTCCGGTCTATAGCGATCCGCCGACGGCACGGGCACTTTTTGCCACGCTGGAAATCGGTCAAGGCATCGCCCCCGACCACTACCGTGCCGTTGCCGCCGCGATCCGCTTTGCCGACCGGATGCGCGGCCTGGCGCGGGCACGAAGATGAGCCGGGGCAGCAAGCTCGACAGGCTCGCCCAGATAGCCGAGCTGAAGGCAACGCTTGCCAAGGGCGAGGCCGCGAATGCGCGGGCTGCGGCGGATGGGCTGGCGCTGAACATCCGTCATCTCCAGAACGACCGTCGCGCCATGGCCGCCGAAACGCCCGACCCGGCCACCGCCCGCGCGCATGCCGCGTGGCTGCGTCACTGCGATGGCGCGTTGCGGGATCTGCGGGGGGAAGAGGCGCGGGTCAGGGCCGAGCTGGAGGGCAAGCTGGATCGCGCCCGGTATGAGGAAGGGCGGCGGCAGGTGTTGGAAAAGCTGAAATCTCAGGCGTCCTGACGGACGATATCCATGATCAGCACGTCATGGGCGACCGCGCCCAGAACCTGCCTTGCAGCCTCTCGCAGCCCTTCGCGCAGGGGGGCCATGGATTCCACCGCCGTAAAGCTGCCGTCGAACCCACCCACATTGGCATGGGAGAACATGACCCTGAGCAGCGCATCGCGCAGGCGCGGTTCGCGGTCATAGACCAGCTCGTTCTCGCCGCTTTCGACCTCGATCGTCAGGGTCAGAACCACCAGCGACCGCACGCTGCCATGACGGATCAGCGGCACGACGAACTGGTTGTTGAGCCGCACATATTCGTAGGGGCTGTTTGGGTCGGCCTCTTCCCCATGCCCGTCGGAGGATCCATGTCCGTCCTCCTCGTCCGCACCGTGCCCCTCGTCACCGCCATGCCCGTCATCCTCTGAATGGTTGTCAGCGGCCGTTTCCTCGCCGCCGCCGGACATCATCTTGCCAGCGACAACGCCACCGCCAAGGCCGACAAGCAACAGGAAGACGGGAAGCAGAAGGCGGATCATGGCAGGGCCTCAGAATGGTAGGACGATATCGGCGATCTGCTGGCCATAGCGTGGCTGCTGCACATCGGTGATCTGCCCGCGCCCGCCATAGGAGATCCGGGCATTGGCGATGCGGTCATAGGTGATTTCGTTCTGGCGAGAGATATCAGCGGGTCGGACATAGCCGGTCACCAGCAGCTCGCGCAGTTCGAAATTCACCCGCACCTCCTGCGCGCCCTCGATGCGCAGCACGCCATTGGGCAGTACCTCGACCACGGTCGCGGCGATACGCAGGGCCAGCGCCTCGTTTCTCCGCACGCTGCCCTGACCGGCGGATTGCCCTGCACCGCTCAGCTCGACCGCGTTGGCCATCGAGGCCCCTTCCGGCAAATCCCCGTCGATGCGTTGCGGAATGCCGAAAAGCTGCGGCACCCCCATCTGCTCCGACCCGCTGCGGGACCGGTTGGTGGCGTTGGAAATCTCGGCGCTTTCGTCGATCTCGATCACAACGGTGAGGATATCCCCGCGCTGACCGGCCCGCCGGTCGCCAAGCAGCGACTGCCGCCCGCCCGACCAGAGGGACGCCCCACGCACCGGGCCGTCTTCCTCCAGCGCAGCGGGTAAGGGCTCGGTGCTCATGGCGTAGTACTGGTTGCCATCGGTTGTGGGCTGAAAGTCGGGCCGCCGCCCCACTTCCGCCAGGCGACCACAGCCCGCAATGGCCACGGGGGCCAGAAAAACAACCAGCAGGATCAGGCGGGGCAACGTCATGTTCATTCCTTCAAAAACCCGAGGAGACTTCGGCCAGACCGGCAGAAACCACTGTGGCCGTAACGGTGGTGCGCGACGACAGGTTCAGCACCCGCAGCCGTTCCCCGATACCCGCGCGGTCCATGGCGCGGCCTTCGGTCACGATCAGCAGACCGCCCTGATTGTATTGCAGGGTGATGATTTCATTGCGGTTAACGACGGCGGGCGGCTGCAGGTCGATGGCGCGGATCGGACGGCCAGGGTAGAGATTCACCCGCGCTTCCATGCCGATGGCTTCGACCGGATCAGACAGCGCGCCGGGCGTGTCGCCCTCGACCAGCACCACATCGGACGGGCCGATCAGCGACATCGACCGGATGGTGCCAGCGGCCACGACCGTGTCGGCCCCGGCGGGTCCGGCGAGCAGCAGGATCAACGCCAACCACCGCATATCAGCGGATCTGGGTCGTGGCGCCGAGCATCTGGTCGGCGGCGGTGATGACCTTGGCATTGAGCTCATAGCCCCGCTGCGCCTCGATCAGATCGGTGATTTCGCGCACCGCATCGACGGAACTGTCCTCCAGATAGCCCTGCCTGAGCGTCCCCAACCCGTCCTCGCCCGGTTGGCCCACGATGGGGGCACCGGAAGCGGCGGTTTCCAGGAACAGGTTCGCGCCCATGGCCTCCAGCCCGCGCGCATTGGAAAAATCCACGAGGTTGAACTGGCCCAACAGCTCCGGCTCCACCCGGTCGGCGAAATAGGCATAGACCTCGCCCTGCGCATTGATCGAGATGCTGCGCGCGTCGTCGGGGATGGTGATACCAGGCGCGACGGTGAAGCCCTCTG
This sequence comes from Nioella sediminis, assembly GCF_001879695.1. Classification (GTDB taxonomy): domain Bacteria; phylum Pseudomonadota; class Alphaproteobacteria; order Rhodobacterales; family Rhodobacteraceae; genus Nioella; species Nioella sediminis. Next base: position 211,390 of record NZ_MNBL01000041.1, on the reverse strand, counting down.
CCGTCACGATCTGCCCGTCGCCGGTGCGGTTAAGGCTGCCGTCGCGGGTATAGGCGGACTGGCCAGAGGGCAGTTCGACCTCCAGAAACCCTTCGCCTTCGATGGCGATATCGAGATCACCGCCGGTCTGGCTGAGACTGCCCTGCGAGAGCGTCACCGACACGGCGGCGGGCCGCACGCCCAGACCAAGCTGCACCCCTGCGGGCACGAGCGAGCCGTCAGCCGCCGAGATCGTTCCGGCGCGCATCTGCTGCTGGTAGTGCAGATCGGCAAAATCGGCGCGGCGGGCGTTGTAGCCGGTGGTGTTCATGTTGGCGAGGTTGTTGGAAATGACCTCGACCCGCATCTGTTGGGCACTCATGCCCGTGGCGGCAATCATCAGGGCGCGCATGGGCGGGCCTCCTTCTGGTTAGACCTGAGCACCGGCAGTGCGCAGAAAGTTGCGGATCCGTTCATCCTCTTTCTCAAGGAAGCCCTGCCCCATCTCGTAGGCGCGCTGCACCTCGATCATGCGGGCGATCTGGGACACGGGATCGACATTGGAGCTTTCGACGAAGCCTTGCAGGATTGTGGCCTCCAGCATCGGCTGAACCGGGCCTTCCGTGCGGAACCGCACCCCGTCGAGATGGAGCAGATCGTTGGGATCGTCAGGCTGCCACAACCCAAGCTGGGTGATCGGGCGGCCATCGGCCGAGAGCGTCCCGTCGCGGGCCAGCACCACGTTGCGGGCATCGGGCGGGATGAAAATGGGCGCGCCGCCAGCATCGAGCAGCAGGTGACCGTCGGCATTCACCAGCTCGCCCGCGTCATTCGGGGTGAAATGGCCCGCACGGGTCAGGCTTTCACCCTCCGCCGATTGCAGTAGGAAGAACCCGTCACCCTCGATGGCGAAGTCGAACTGGCCGCCCGTGGGCTCGATATCGCCCTGCATCAGCCGGATATTCCGGCCCGAGGCATTGGCCATCGACAGCCCGCCCCCCGAGATACCCTCCAACCGGGCCACATGTTCGGCGAAAACAACGCCCTCGGCCCGGAACCCGGAGGTCGAGATATTGGCGATATTGTTCGCCACCACCTGCATTTCGCGCATCAAACCCGATTGCCGGGTCAGGGCGGCCACCATGGCACTGTCCATCACATGCCCTCCATCAACGGGATCAGCCGGTCGGTGAAATAGGTGGTCAGGGTCTGGGTCATGAAGCTCATCGACACCCAGAAGACCGCGAGGATCGCCGCCAGTTTCGGCACGAAGGTCAGCGTCATTTCCTGGATCGAGGTCAGCGCCTGGAAGAGACCGACGATCAGACCCGCCACGAGCGCCACAGTCAAGATCGGCATCGAGATCGCCACCGCCACCCAAAGCCCCTGGCGAAGCGTGTCGAAGAAGATCATCTCATCCATCAGACCGGCATCCTCAGGATTTCCTGATAGGCCTCGACCACTTTGTCACGGACGGTCACAGCGGTTTCCACGGCCAGTTCGGTCTGGGCCAGCGCCGTCACCAATGCATGCGGATCGGCCCCGGTGGTCAGCGCCGCGCGGGCGGTTTCCTCGCCCTGCTGGACGGTCTGGGTAAAGCTGCGGACGGCCTGCGAAAACACGTCCGCCGCGCCTGTCTGGCCCTCGCCATCCTGCGGGGTCGGGCGAGCGGCGTTGCGGGCCTGCCCGTATCCCTGCGCGGCGAGTGAGGTTCTGATATCCATCCCGTGCCCTCCTTACCGGCGCAACAGATCGCTGAGCGATGATGACATCTGCCGGACCTGATCGAAGACCCGCAGATTGGCCTCGTAACTGCGCTGCGCCTGTCGCGCGTCAGCGATTTCAACGACCATATCCACGTTGGACCCGGCATAGTGCCCGGTCTCATCGGCCAAGGGATGCGCGGGGTCATAGACCTGCGGCAGCGGCGACTGATCGAGCCGCACGCGGCCCGTCGTGACACTTCCCGGCGTGGCGTCCGGTGCGCGGTCCGGTTCGAAACTGATCAGCTTGCGCCGATATCCGGGCGTGTCCGCATTGGCGATGTTCTCCGAGACATGGGTGATGCGGCTGGCCTGGCTGCGCATGCCGCTTGCGGCAATTGAAAGCGCGGTGGAAAAGCTCATCTCAAACGCTCCTTATCGGCCGAGGCTGGTGCGCAGCACGTTCATCGCCGACCGGTAGACGTTAAGCGCGCGGCTGTGGTCGCGCTGCGCCTGAACGGAGCGAACCATCTCCAGCTCCAGCGAGACGGTGTTTCCATTGGGGGATTCGGGGCCGCCTGCATCCATGGTGCGAATGGGTAGGCGGGTGGGGTCCTGTCCTGCATTGGCGGTGCGAAAGACCTCCTCGAACGCGACGACATCGCGGGCGCGGTAGCCCGGTGTATCGGCATTGGCGACATTCATCGCCACCTGAGTCTGCCGGGCAGCGGCGTGTCGGGCGCGGGCCTGGGCCAGGCCGAAGATTTCCAAATTCTCGAACATCGGGGCTTCTCCCTCGATTGGATACACCAAGGCTTAACGATGATTCCTTTAGAAACCGTAAGCGCCGTTCCCGTTTTCCAACTGAAGGTTCCCGGATCATGCAGACATTCCTCGACCCGCTGCTGTCCCGTATCGGCCAGATGCGTCCGGTGCACGCGCTCGGCCAGATCTGCGAGCTTCAGGCGGATTCGCTCTGGATCGAGGGGCTGAACCGTGTCGCGGCGCTTGGTGATGCTGTGGTCCTTCCGGGTGGGCTACGTGCCGAAATCGTGCGTATGGTCGATGGCCGCTGTCAGGTTCTGCCGGAGGGCCGTGTCGATGGGCTGCGCCTTGGCGATCCTGTTCGTCATCTGGGGCCGGTCACGGTTGCACCGGGGACGCATTGGATCGGGCGGGTGATCGACCCGGACGGGGCACCTCTGGATGGCCGCCCGCTTTTTCCCGGCCCCGCACCGCGCGCCTTGCGCGCGCATCCCCCCCCCGCCACGTCCCGTCGGGCCTTGGGTGCGCGACTGCCAACGGGACTGTCGGTGTTCGACACGCTGCTGCCGATCGTGCAGGGCCAGCGGATAGGGTTGTTCGCGGGCAGCGGCGTGGGCAAATCGACGCTGCTGTCCCGCCTTGCGCGCGGGGTCGCGGCGGATGTGATTGTCATTGGCCTGATCGGCGAGCGCGGGCGCGAGGTGCGTGATTTCGTGCAAGACACTCTGGGACCGGACGGGTTGGCAAGATCCGTGGTCATTGCCGCTACCTCGGATCGGTCGGCACTGGTCCGCCAGCGCGCGGCCTGGACGACGATGGCCGTGGCAGAGTTCTTCCGCGATCAGGGCGCGCATGTGCTGATGCTGGCCGATTCGGTGACTCGCTTCGCGCAGGCACACCGGGAAGTCGCCGTCGCCTCTGGCGAATCTGCCACGCTGAACGGCTACCCCGCGTCCATGGCGCAGGCGGTCATGTCGCTTTGCGAACGGGCGGGGCCGGGCGGGCCGGGGCAGGGGGACATCACGGGCGTTCTGTCGGTGCTGGTCGCCGGGTCGGATATGGAGGAACCGGTGGCAGACACGCTGCGCGGCGTTTTGGACGGCCATGTTGTGCTCGACCGTGAAATCGCCGAGCGCGGACGCTTTCCGGCGGTGGACCTGCTGCGCTCCGTCTCTCGCAGCCTGCCACGCGCCGCCAGCGCCGAGGAAAACCGCCTGATCGCCACCGCCCGCCGTCATCTTGGGGTCCATGACCGCGCCGAGCTGATGTTGCAGGCGGGCCTGTATTCGGCGGGGTCGGACCCGGCCATCGACGAGGCAATTTCGGTCTGGCCGGGCCTCGATGATTTCCTTGCCAGCGACAGTTCCGGCGCGGCAGATGCGTTTCTGCGCCTCGCAGAGGTGCTGGAGCCCGGAGCGCCGACAGATCAGCCCCCACCCTGAAGCAGCACAAGGGCAATGGAGGCCGATGTGGTCGTTGCCGGCACCTGATTAAGCTGCGCGCGGGCGAGGAATTGTCGCATCAACTCATCCATGCGTTCGGGATCCGTGAACTGGGCAATATCGGAAGATCCCAGCATGTCCTCTGCCCGTTCCTGAAAGATGCCGAGCTGCCGGTCGAGATCGAGCGTGCCAACCGAAGACGGCAGGCCAAACGCAGTCTCAAAGACCTCTCGCAGCGGTGTATTTCCCATGATCCGGAACCACAGGGTCGAATTCTTCCCCCCCTCTGCCGCCAGCTCGGGCAGTTCGCGCGCCGCGTTGAGGGCGAGGCGCATGTCACCATCCACCTCGCCCACGGCCTGCTCGAAACTCTGGGCCTGAAACCGGTCGAGAATCCTGTCTGCAAAGCCCGGCAGGCGGGACAGGGGCGGCAGGCCGGTGCCGAACCCGAACGCTTCGGAAAACTCCCGATAGCGTTTGTCGGCCAGCCGGTTGGACAGCGCGTCCTCCTCGACCACGCCATCCTCAAGGATTCGCTGGATGAAATACTTGTTGGGCAGGTCGTCCTGCAGCCCGAAGGCGGTCAGCGACACGCGCAACAGCCGGTAGTCCTTGACCAGCTCTTCGGTGCTGGTGACGCTGCCGATGGTTTCCCGGAAATATGCCATATCCCGCTGCAACGACGGGCTGGCGGCCAGGCTGGCGCTTTGCTGCTCCATGGTGCGGTTCAGGAAACGCCAGCCGGCGTATCCCCCCATCGGGATGACGGGGGTGAAGCTCATTGCGGACGCGCCGCCATCAACCGCTCTTCGCGCGGCAGAAGGGTACGCAGCGCCTTCAGCGCCTGATAGGCATTGCCCGCCACGATCTGATCGGTGGCAATGGCAAGCTGCGACCGGCTGTCGGGGTCGGTGAAGACCTGGCTCAGCTGTTCGATCCCGCGCAGGATCTGCAGTTTCGCCTCCTCTTCCTCCGCGTCGCCCGACAGAACGAGCTGCGCGATATAGCAGACCCGACGAACAGGCGTGGTCACCTCTTCCGGGTGAATGGCATCGCGCAGGCGCAGGATATTGGCATTGGGCGTGACAATGGACAGGCGCGACCGGCGGTCGCCATTCTCGATGACGGCACCGTTGATCAGCACACGCTCCTTTGGGGACAGTTTGAGGACAAGACCGCTCATGCTGCCTGCCCCTCCCCCCGCAAACCGCGCATTACGGCGGTGTTTATGTCGATCAGCGGCGCGAGGGACGCGTCGCCGGACAGGGCCTTGCGGCTGTGCTGAAGGGTGAATTCGGCGAGGTAGAAGATCTGCGCTCGCAGCGCCTTCGGCAGGGCATTGGCGGAGTCGGCCACATTGGCGGCCATCAAAGTCCAGAGACGGCGGTTGTCATGCAGCGCGCTGGCTTTTTGGGCAACGCTGGCCTCGGGGCGATTGGCGCGCGACAGCTGCGCGGTGACCCGTTCGAAGGCGGCATGTTCGGTCCCACGCGCGGTTTTTACGGCGGACTGGACCGGGTTATAGGCGCTTTGCGCCAGATAGGATGACGTCACGGTGATGTTCCTTCCGGAATGTCAGGGCAGGGGGTCTGGTGACGGGTGGGCCGGGGCGTTCCCCCCGGCCCGGTCCGGTCTTAACGGAACAGCGACAGGATCGACTGCGGCGCCTGGTTGGCGATGGACAGCGATTGCGTCGCCAGCTGCTGCTGCACCTGAAGCGCCTGCAGCTTGGCCGAGGCCTCTTCCATATTGGCATCGACCAGCGTGCCGATCCCTGCTTTCAGCGAATCCACCAGGCTGTCGATGAAATTCGACTGGGTTTCGATCCGGCCCTGGGCCGAGCCGAAACTGGCCGCCGCATCAATAGAGTTCTGGATCAGCGTTTCCACGTTATCGAGCGCGGAATCGGCCCCGGCGTCCGTGGTCACGTCGATATTGTCGAGCCCGAAGAGCCCACCGGAGGCCGTACCGCCTGCCTGGCCATTATCCGCCAGCGTCATCGTGGCGCCCGCGGTGGCATCGCTGCCGTCATAGTCGACCAGAACCTTCCAGCCATCGGTGGCATTGCCGGTCACCTGGGTGGTCACCCCGGTTTCCCCGCCCGCATCCACAGCCGTCTTCAGGCCGCGCGCGACATCCTCCATGGTTTCACCCTTGCCAGCGACATAGTCATAGTCATTGCCATTGACCGAGATGCGATAGCTGTCGCCCTCGTTCACCGTGGCACTGGTCGACAGGGCCACTTCCTCGGCCCGGTAGGTCAGCGTGGTGCTGTCAGACCCGGTCGCCGCGACGGCGCTGTCACCCGTGCCGTTGTTGGTCATGGCGATGGTGTCGGTGCCGCCCGAATTCCAGCCGATGGTGAATTCGTCGAAGGAATTTGTGTTCGTCAGGGTTAGCACACCCGACCCGTTGGACGAGGCAGTGATTCCGGTCAGGCCAAGCGCGTTGATCTGGCCCTCGGCATTGTCGATCATCGTGGCCGCATCGGTGTCGAAGGCCACGGTGATGCTGGACCCGTTGATCGTCAGTTCCAGCGAATCGGCGCCCGACGTGTTGGCATAGGTCAGCGCGACAGAGTTCGCCGCCCCGGTGCTGTCGATGGATGCCGCCCCTGCGGTGATGTTGGTGGCCAGCGATGCGCCGCTGCCATAAACCCCGGAGCTTGTGGTCAGATCCTGCCGCGCAACGGTGATGTTGCTGGCCGTCACGGTCCCGTTCGACGCCCGATCGAGCGAGGACAGAACATTCACGTCATCGGTTCCCTGCACCAGGTTCAGCCCATTGAACTGCGCCGCACTGACGACCGAGGTGATCTGGTCGCGCAGGGCGCTGATGTCGGTCTGGATCTTGGCGCGGTCGACGTTTTCTTCCTGCGCGGCGACGATCTTGCCTTTGATCTCGGTCAGCAGGTCGGTCACGGTTTCCGATGCATTGCGCGCCACGGCGACGGTGGATTCGCCCAAAGACAGGCTTTCCGAGATGCCTTTGAACCCTTTCACGTCCGATTCCATCACCTTGGAAATGGCCCAGACCGCGGAATTGTCCTTGGCCGTGGCCACGGATTTACCGGTCGAGATTTCCTCCTGCGTCTTGTTCAGGTTCGAATTGACGGATTTCAGGGTCTGCAGCGCGACCATGGCGCTGGTGTTCGTCAGAATGCTGGACATGTCTTGTCCTTCCTCAGTTAGATCGGCGCCTGGATTCCGCGCCCGTTTCAGACCTGCCTTCGCAGGTCAGCCCAAAACGTCTTCTGACGCCTGCGGCGGGCCTTTGCGGCCCGACACGCCACCCAGTACGGTGCAGGGGAACCATTGCCCGAAAGCTCTAACAAGCTCCTAAGATCACGGGGTTTTTCCGCTGGTTTTTAGTGAAATTCGGCAGGCTATCGGCGGCGTTCGAACCGGGTCTGCGCCTGCCCGATATGGCCGCTGCGCCCTTGGGCGTCATAGCTGGAAAAACCCGATGGGCCTGACAGGCTGTTGCGCGCATCCCGCATCCCAGCCATGACCGCGCGCAAAAGCGTGCTCACCTGTTCCGCGCGCCGGCGCATATCGGTCAGCCGGGCGGCGGCGGATCTGTCGATGCCGCCGCCTTGAAGTGAGTACATTGCCCGTTCCAGCGCAACCATGGCTGCGGGCAGATCGGAGAATCGCTGACTGCGCAAGAGCGACTCCACCCCGGACAGCGCCCGGTCGGCAGCGGCCAGAGAATCGCCTGACCGCCAGATCATCGGGCCGGTCCCTCACGCGCGGCCAGCGCATTGAACAACGATTCGGCCAAACCGATTCCCCCACCTGCCGCCATCGCGCGCGCCTGTTCGGTCCTCAGGAACGAGGCGAACTGATCCTCCCCATGTCCGCCACCGAAACTGTCGCGAGGGGTGCCGAGCCCGCCATGGCGCAGCATTTCGGACAGAAACGCCGCCTCCAGTTCCTGCGCAGCCCCCCGCAGCTCCGCCTCGCGGCGGGGCGTCAGGGGGCTTTGGGTGACAGGCGAGAGGGTGAGGTCAGACATTTCCAATTCTCCGTATTCGGGGCGACTATCGCGCGCGGGAGTAAAGAATTGGTAAGCTCTGGCGCGGAAACTGCGGATCGACCCGGAAGAAATCTGGAAGGTTCCATGCATTCGATAGTGCAGATCACGCAGCCGCTTGCCCCCCCCGCCGCCTCCCGTGGCGCAGGGCGGTCCGAAGATCTGACCGGGGTGGAGTTTGCCGCGGAATTTCAATGGCAGGATAACGAACTTCCTGTATCCGGGCTGCCCGGTCCGGGCCTGGGTCCGTGGCGTGTGGTCTGGTCAGAGGATGCCACGCCAGCTGACGGCGCGATTCCATCCGCGCCGGTCGTGCTGAGTGATCATGACTTGTCTGGCGACTCATCCGGTCTTGAAGAGGCGGGTTCGCATATTGCCTTCCACACGCTTGCGCCCGAACCACCCGGCGACACCCCGGAACCCGCGCCGTCGCTGCAACTGCAAGTCGTGGTTCCGACGGAGCCGATGACACCCTCTGTCTTGTCTCCTGAAATTCCGGCGCCCGCGTTCAGCGGTCTTTTCACGTCGGGCGAGGCACCCTTGCCGTCGAGTCGGCCCATGTCGGAACCAGTGGCGCATTCACTCGCGCCGGCAGCCGGGCAAATCGCCAACAATCGCACCACCAAGCAGGCAATCCCCCCCGTCCCGGAGCAGGAAGTGCCCGCGCAACGCGAGCCGGTCCGCGGCCTGGGATCTGAAATCGCCCCACTCGTCCCGCGGTCCGTCGCACGCGACCCGAACGAAAACGGCCAGGCACCCCCCATCTCGCGCAGGGAAAACACCCCGGTGCCCCTGCCGGACGCAATGATCTCCCAATCGGCGCAAGATGCGGGCGCCGGACATCGCCCGAGCAGCATGGATAACAGCATTGCGGAAGGCCGTTTTGGCCCGGCGCTGCCTGCGCCGTCCCACCGGGCAGGATCAACGGCCCCGCCACCGAATACCGCCCAAGAGGCTATGCCGAAGTCCCGAGACGGTATGCCGATTATAGCTCAGAAATCTGCCCCGAGCACCGCAAAGGCCATCCCTGCGGCGACGCCCCCCCGTCCCGCAGGCAATCAGGCTGCCACGCCGCGACAGGGCAATCCGGCACCTTCCGGTACAGAAAATGACCGCAGCACGGCCATCCACCAACCGGAGGTTCCATCACCTCTGCGCAGTGCCGCGACGTTGGCCTCCCCGGTCCAATCGCATCGGATTGCCTCACCGGACAGCGCAAGTCCCTCGCGTGAGGGCAAATCATTCCCGAATTCTGCCACGGTGCTCCGGTCCCGCGACGGTCATCCGTCGGGGGATGCAGCGCCGCCAATGACGCAGACACCAGCGCCCCGAGGCATTGGGGAGACTCAAGCCAGGGTAGAGCCTGTCTCCCGCCCCCCCATTGAACTGCCACCGCGGCGGGTTCTCCCCCCCGCCGCCCCGGTGCAGCAAGAAGCCATGGGTCAGGCGGCTGGCCGATCGTCCCCCCCGCCTTTCGCCAAGCAGGAAGAAGAGACGCCAAGCAGATTTCATTGGCCAGCCCCGCTGGCGGTGGTTTCCCCATCTCGCGGCGAACCCGCGGTCGGGGCCGAAATCGCGGAACCAGCCAAGCCAGCCGAACGGCCCACGCCGCACAATCTGACCCGAATGGCTGACACTTCCCTCCAATTGGCCCGCGCGGACGTGATTCCAGCGCCGTTCCGATCCTCCCGGCAGTCTCAGCCCTTAGTGCCACCTGTGTCCGCCTCCATGCCCTCAGGTCCGAAGGCCGACGCGTCGGCAATGACGCAACAGCCCGCTCATGCGCGTTCCGTTGCGGTGCCCTCCCTCCAACTGCGACCTACTGAGGTGCCCCCCCGGCAACCGATCCCGACGGCAGCGCCGGAACCGTCAGTCCCACAGGTCGCCCGGCCCCTTTCTGAGGTGGCAGTCACCGCCACCGTGCCGCGTCAAGCGATGCCGGACATGACCGCCGGGGGGGATTTCGCCCCGATCCTGGCCGATCTGGTCAGCACCCCGGACGCCCCAATTCCCGCCTCTGCCCATGCGGATATCCGGCCGACGGACCCCGCATCCATCCCGCGCCCCGATCCGGTGCCGACGCAGCTTGCGCAACGGATCGCCGCCGCGCCGATGATGACCGATCGCGATGCCCCGCTGGAACTGACGCTCGACCCGCCAGAACTCGGGGCCATTCGTGTGTCTGTCAGCCGGGGAGCCGAAGGCATGGTCCTTCATCTTCAGGCCGATCTGCCCGAAACACTGGATCTGCTGCGCCGCAACGGCGCCGCCCTGATGCAGGAACTCCAGCGTCAGGGCCTTGATCATGCCGGGTTCAGCTTCTCGGGCCGCGATCCGGGTGGCCAGCAGCACAGGCCCGATGCGCCGCCCCCTGGGGCGTGCGAAGACGACGCGCAGATTCACCCGTCCCACATCCCGTCCCAATCGCCGGTCGCCTCTGCGCGGACGGGGCAATCGGGCCTGGATATTCGCCTTTAACGGAGGACAGACATGGACGTCGCGAGCATACCCCAGACCAGCCAGACCGCCGGCACATCGGCGGCGTCGGAAGATCGCACCATGATCAATTCCGACTTCCAGACCTTCCTGACGATGCTGACCACCCAGATGCAGAACCAGGATCCGCTGAACCCGATGGAGTCGACCGAATTCGCCACGCAGCTGGCCACCTTCTCGGGCGTCGAACAACAGGTTCGCACGAATGAACTGCTTGGCAGCCTTCAAGACAGCATGGCGCTGTCCAGCATGGGCCAGATCACGGGCTGGATCGGCATGGACGCCCGCGCCGAGATGCCGATGGCCTTCGACGGAGAGCCGCTGACGCTCTATGCCAGCGACAACGCGCTGGCCGATCGAATGGAACTCGTGGTGACGGATGCCGACGGGCAGACTTTGCAGCGGGTGGCCATTCCGGCCACCGAAACCGCCTTTGCCTGGGCGGGTGTGACCACCGATGGCGACCCGCTGCCAAGCGGCGTCTATGGCTTCCACGTGGAATATTTCCGCGATGACGAACCGATCGACACGCAACCGGCGCAGGGCTACGCAAGGATCGAGGAGGCGCAGATCGTGAATGGCGATATCTGGCTGTCGATGCCCGGTGGCGTGCAGGTCAATGCCGCGCTGATCCAGGCGGTGCGCGATCCGCTCTGACGGGCGGGCCCGTGCAACAGGCCCGCGCCCCGGAATTCATCTCACTTGCCGTCTTCCACGGGGGGCGTGCCGCCACCGGACCCGGCGCCACCGCCGCCGCCGATGATCAGCTGCGCCTCGGGGTAGCCCACCTCGTCATTTGTCTGGATCGTGCCGACATAGATGTCGTATCGGCCCTGCGGCGGGGCGCCCCAGACAAGGCTCGGGTTGATCCCGCCTGCGCCATTGTCGTCGCAATACCACTGCCCGTCCGGTCCGTTGATCAGCAGGCTTGTGTCGCTCTGTGATTCGACCGTGAAGGACAAGGGCGCGCCGACGCCCTGGTAATAGACCTGGAAATCCGGGGCCTCGGCCACGTGACCGGCACAGCCCTGCCCGGCGCTGGAGGCTTCCAGCAACCCGCCAGCCAGCAGATGCTGAAGGTAGGGATCAGGCGAGAAGCCGCTCGACAGGGTTACATTGCCGAAGGTCGGCGGCAGGTTGTAGTTAGGCTCGCTCGGGCGCAGATCGACCTGCGGGGTTTCGCCCGCCATGGTCGCCGCGATCCAGTCCTGATAGGCTGACACACGGGTATAGGTGCCGTAATGGTCGCCATCCTGGTGGCAATAATTGCCGCCCGACACCAGCCCGACCTGCACATATCCCTGCGTGTCAGCGGCCAGCAGCGGCCCGCCGCTATCGCCCCGGCAGGCATCGGCCACGGCCTCCTGGAACCCGGCGCAGATAACACCTGCACCCGCGTTCGACGAACACAGTTGGTTATGCACAATCGGCACCGCCGCGCCGAGCAGCACCTGCGACGTGTCCCACATCGACGGCGGAGAAGAGGTTGCGCGCTCCGCTTGGGTCAGGGGTCCGCGGCCGCGCGAGATATGCGGTGGCGGCGTCAGGCCCCAGCCGATGATCACGGTCTGATCGCCAATCTGTTCCACCACCGGGGCCAGCGCCGCATCCGACAGGCGCACCGGGGTGATGCCCGTGGGGCGGGCAAGCTCCAGCAGGGCAATATCGTTGACGCCAACCCCCTGATACCCGGAATGCAGATAGACACGAGACACGTCGAAGGCCGTGCCCCCGCCCTGCAGGCTGGAGGTATTGGCGTAGATCTCCAGCCCGCTCGGATTGTTGGGGGCGACGGTATCGACGCAATGCGCCGCGGTCAGCACCCACCTGTCCGCAATCACGGTACCGCCGCAGAAATGCCCGTCGAACCGGCTGCGCGCATTGGCCTGGTTCAGCGACACCATCCATGGGAAATCGCTGATCGACACGGCACAGCCGCCCATCACCCGGTCGCCCGAGCAAAACTCCTGCGCCTCGGCGGCATCGGGGGCTGCGAAGAAACCGGCCGTCAGAAGGGCGGCACCAAGGGTCAGAGATCTCATATGGCTCATCCTTTCTTACCCTGTTTGTCCGGCCCGTGGTCCAATGCGGGCCGCGAAATGACCTAGTCTATTGCCCGCTCGATCGTTGCCTCGGGGTTCAATGCAACGGCAGGCGGCGTTTCCGAGGGCGAGGTGACGATGAACCCGACGCCCGCACCTGCGTCATCCTGAACGACCGGCGCGACGGCCACCGGCTCCGGCACCAGCGCTTCGACGATCAGTTCGGCATCCGGCGCAATCGGCAGTTCGCGTTCCGTGCCGACCCAGATGCGGTAACTGCCCGCGCTCAGGTCTGACAGGGCCAGCACCGGCGCCGATCCATCCGAGGATGTGCCCCGGCACTGCCATGTGCCATCGGGGCGGCGCATCACCAGCACCGTGTCCTCATCGCTGAGCGTCGTTATCCTGAGCGGGCCAATCGCCTCCTGCCAGTCGAGCTGGAAATCCGGGCTGCTGGCCACGAAGCCATAGCAATTGCCCCCAAGCTGCGAGGCATCCTCGTACCCGCCTGCCAGCATATCCAGCGCCATGGCGGTCTCCGGCGGACCGGCGGCCAGGTCTATCGCCCCATAAAGCGGGTCGCCCTCGTCCTCTATTCCCCGGCCGGGCTTACCGGCACTTGGCAGACCGGCCTCTTCCACCTGCACGGGCACCTCGTTTGTGTCGGCGCGCCCGTCTCCGACCTGGAATTGCGGCGGAATCTCTCCCGCGAAGGCAAATTCCAGCCACGGCACCTGACGGCCCTGCGTGGCGTTGCGCACCGCAAAGGACACCTCGTACATGATGTCGTCGATCCGCCGCGTGGGCCGTTCCAGCGCCTGCAACAGCGCCCCGGTAAAGAGCCCGTTGCGCCCCTCCCCATCGGAGGAGGTCTGGCCGGGCGCGGCGGCATAAAGGATGAAGGCGGACGCGCCCGCAGGCGTATCCATCGCCGACAGACCAATCCCCAGATCACGCCCGCCGCCGCGTTCGGGCAGCGGGTTGTTGCGGCAGGCGTCGAGAATGATCACCCCCGTGGCCCCGGTTGCGGCCAGCCGTTCCAACAGGCGCGGCGCGGGATAGGCCCAGTCCGGCACATCCTCGGCGAAGGCGATCTCTTCGTCGTCGGTGGGGATCAGGTAATTGGTGCCCTTGTATTCCACCCCATGCCCCGCGAAGTAGAACACCGCCAGATCGCCGGGGTTCAGACTGCGGGTGAAATCGCGGATCGCCACCTGCATCCCATGCAGATCCTGGTCCAGCATCGGCCCGTCGCCATGCACGCGAAAGCCGATCTCGGTCAGGCGCTCGGCCATGTCGGTGGCGTCGTTGACGGGGTTGATGAGCGGGCTGGAGGAGTACTGGGAATTGCCAATGATCAGCGCAACCCGTTCCGCCCTGAGCTGTCCGGGCAGGGCCAGCCCGATCAGAGCCATCAGAACAACCAGCAGACTATGAGCCAGAAACCCGCGGGGGCGCACCACGTCCAGTCTCCCAAAATCACAAACCTAATGCGGCATAGTATGACCGGAAATTTCCGATCCGCCGACTCTTTTTTGTCGGCTCGGCCAAGGCAAAGGTTCAAAGCGTCAGGAAGATCTGAAGGTCTGCCACGTTGGTCCCCGTTGCCCCGGTCATCAACAGATCGCCTGACGCCGCCAGCGCCGCGTAGCTGTCGCTGTTGGCCAGCAGCGCCCTCGGGTCGGCCCCCGCCGCGCGCATCCGGCCAAGACTGCCCTGATCCACGATGGCCCCCGCCGCATCGGTCGGCCCGTCTCGCCCGTCCGTTCCGCCCGACAGGAACAGCCAATCGCCCGTCAGGCCCCGTTCCTCGGCCAGCAGCGCCACCCGCAGCGCGAGTTCCTGATTGCGCCCGCCGCGCCCGTCGCCCTGCAAGACGACCGTGGTTTCCCCCCCGAACAGCAGCGTGGCACCCGACGCGGCGTCTGCGGCAAGGTCCAGCACGCGGGCGGACGCTTTGGTCACCGGCCCGGTCAGCGGATCGTCGACGATCCGCACGGGCCGCCCCGCCGTGGCGGCCATCGCCGCGACGCTGATCCTGTTCGATCCGACAAGCTCCGCATCGGTGGCCGGCAGCGTCGCTGCCGGTTCCACGCGCCGCAGGGCGGCGCGGGCGGTCTCGGGCATCTGATCCCAGATGCCGAGCCGCCGGGTCACCGCGCGGGCGGTGGCCAGATCGGCAATCGGCCCCACCGTCGGACCACTGGCAATCACCCGCAGATCATCGCCCACCACATCCGACAGGATCAGGCTGCGCACCGGGGCAGGGGCCGCCAGTCGCAACAGCCCGCCACCCTTGAAGCGCGACAGGGCCTGCCGGACGATATTGCTCTCCTCGATATCGGCGCCAGAGGCCAGAAGCAGCCGGTTCATCTCGGCCTTGTCCGCCAACGTCAGGCCCTTGACCGGCCCCGGCAGCAACGCCGACCCCCCGCCCGAGATCAGCGCCAGCACCATGTCCCGCGCACCCGTCTCGCGCAGCAGCTTCTCCACCGCCAGCCCGGCAATCACGCCGTTGCCATCGGGCACCGGATGCCCGGCTGCGTAGCAGGCCACGCCCGCGATATCCCGGTGGTTCTCGTAATTCGTCACGATCAGGCAGCGCGTCGGCACGCCCTCCGGCACCGCAGTCCGCGCCGCCTGCATCATCCCGTTCGCGGCCTTGCCCACGGCCAACAGGATCAGCGTTCCGCCATCGGGCACCTCGACCGGGCGTGCCTTCAGGGCCTGCGCCACGGCCCGCACCGGGTCGGCGGCGGCGACACCGGCCATGAAAAGCTCGGTCAGTTCGGATCGGATCGCGTCATGCGCCATGGGGATCGCTCAAGCGGAAAAGTTGGCAGAACCTTCCCAAAGCCCCGTCCCCCTGTCCATCCCGTAACCCGCGAGGGTCTCAGAACCAGAATTCCCAGACCGCGACCGAGGCGAAGGCCAGCAGCACGCCGCCCACCAGATAGGCCAGCCGTTCCGCCACCCGCGACCGGCGCGGCGGCGGCAGCGTATTGGCATGGGACAGCAGCGCATCCTGCGCCATCTGCGGCAGGCGCGGGCCGAAACGGGACAGCACCTGTGCTGTCCGCACAAGGTCGCGCAGCATCGCCTTGGGGCCAAGGTTTTCGGTGATGTATTGCTCCACCACCGGGCGCGCCGTGCTCCAGATATTGATGTTTTCATCCAGCGACCGCGCGACGCCCTCGACCACCACCATGGTGCGTTGCAACAGGATCAGTTCGGTCCGCGTCTCCATGCCGAATTGTTCTGTTACCTCAAAGAGATAGGACAGAAGCCGCGCCATGGAGATCCGGCTGGCATCCATGCCGAAAATCGGCTCACCCACAGATCGCAGCGCCTGTGCGAATTCGTCGATATCGCGGTCGGCAGGCACGTAACCGGCCTCGAAATGCACCTCGGCCACGCGGCGATAGTCGCGGCGGATGAAGCCCATCAGGATCTCCGCGTAGACCCGGCGGGTATATTCATCCAGCCGCCCCATGATGCCGAAATCCAGCGCCACGATATCGCCGTTCGGCGCGACCTTCAGGTTTCCCTGATGCATGTCGGCGTGGAAAAATCCGTCGCGCAGCGCGTGGCGCAGGAACATCTGCAAGACCCGTTCGGCCAGCGCCGTCCGGTCATGGCCCGCCGCGTCGATGGCCTCGATATCGCTGAAGGACACGCCCTCGGCCCAATCCAGCATCATCACCCGGCGCGAACACAGGAACCAGTTCACCGCAGGCACGGTAAAGCCCTCGTCCCCTTCGGTGCGCGCGGCAAATTCCCCGGCGGCGGAGCTTTCGATGCGCAGGTCCAACTCCCGCATCACCACGCCTTCGAAATGCTCGATCACGTCCTGAGGCCGCAAGCGGCGCGAGGCAGGCGACAGGGTCTCGATCCAGCTCGCCATCAGGTAGAAGGCGTCGATATCCTTGCGAAAGGCGCGCTCGATGCCGGGGCGCAGCACCTTGACCGCCACCTCCTGCCCGGTATCGCGCAGCCGGGCGCGGTGCACCTGCGCGATCGAGGCCGCCGCAACGGGTTCGGAAAACTCGTTGAACAGCTCCTCGACCGAAATCTCCAGCTCCTGCGCGATGGTCCGCTTGGCAATGGCGCTGTCAAAGGGTGGCAGCTTGTCCTGAAGAACCCTGAGTTCCGTCGCCAGCTCCGGCCCCACCACATCGGGGCGCGTCGACAGGATCTGCCCGAACTTGATATAGGCCGGGCCAAGTGCCGTCAGCGCCCTGACCAGCGGCGGCAGGCTGGTGTCGCCTTTCAGCCCCAGCCATTTGAACGGCCAGGCCAGAATGCGCAGCCCCAGCCGAACGCTACGCGGCGCGTCCATCGCCTCCAGCGCCTCGGCCATGGCACCGGTCCGTTCAAAGGTCGCGCCGGTGCGGATCAGACGCCAGATATTGTGCGGTCCCCGCATCTCAGATCTTCCAGCCCGAATGCAGCGCCGCGATGCCCATGGACAGGTTGCGATATTTGACCATGTCGAACCCGGCCTCGCGGATCATGCTGGCGAACATCTCCTGATCGGGGAATTTGCGGATGCTCTCGACAAGGTACTGATAGCTGTCCGCATCATTCGCAATGACCTTGCCCATCTTCGGGATCACGTTGAAGGAATAGAGATCGTAGAGCTTCTGCATTCCCGCATTGGGCAACTGGCTGAACTCCAGCACCATCAACCGCCCGCCGGGTTTCAGCACGCGAAACGCCTCGGACAGCGCATCGGGAATCCGCGTTACGTTCCGGATACCGAAGCTGATCGTGTAGACGTCAAAGCTGTTGTCCTCAAAAGGCAGCGCCATGGCGTCGCCAACGATCCAGTCCAGCTTCTCGGCCATCTGCTCGGCTTCCGCCCGCTTCTGCCCCTCGATCAGCATCGATTCCGTCATGTCCAGAACCGTCGCATGGGCCCCCGGCGCGCGTTTCAGGAACCTGAAGGATATATCCCCGGTCCCACCCGCCACATCCAGCAGCTTCACCCTGTCGCGCGGCGCCAGCCAATCCATCATCGCGTCTTTCCAGACCCGGTGGATGCCGACCGACATCACGTCGTTCATCACATCGTATTTGGAGGCGACATTGGTAAAGACCCCATGGACCTTCCCGGCCTTCTCGTCCTCGGCCACGGTCTGAAACCCGAAATGCGTGGTGCGTCCGTCTGCGTCGCTCATCCTGTCATCCTTTCCGGGGGTCTTGCCCTCGCCAGAAACTCTCCCTTCTTATAGGGCTTGTCGGTGGCGTTACAATGCGCCGCCCCCCAATGAAAGGCCCGCCATGCCCGAACTGCCCGAAGTCGAGACAGTCCGTCGCGGGCTGGCCCCGGTGATGGAGGGGCAGAGGATCACCCTCGCCGACATCCGCCGCCCCGATCTGCGCTGGCCCTTCCCGCCCGACATGGGCGTGCGGCTGACCGGGGCGACCGTGCTGCGCCTTCGGCGGCGGTCGAAATACATCCTTGCCGATCTGTCCACGGGCGAAACGCTGCTGATCCATCTGGGCATGTCGGGCCGCATGCTGGTCTCTGGCGCGCAAGGTCGGGACATGCCCGGCCAGTTCCACCACGACCACCCCGCGCCGGAAAAACACGATCACGTCGTGCTGGATATGGAAAATGGTGCCCGGATTACCTTCAACGACGCCCGCCGCTTCGGCGCGATGGACCTGATGGAGACATCCGCGCAGGACGCGCACCCGCTGCTGTCCGTGCTCGGCCCCGAACCCTTCGGCAATGCCTTCGATGGTCCCTATCTGGCGGCACGTCTCAAAGACCGCAAAATGCCGATCAAATCCGCCCTTCTGGATCAGCGAATCGTGGCCGGTCTGGGCAATATCTACGTCTGCGAAGTGCTGTTTCGCGCCCGCATTTCCCCAAAACGCGCCGCAGGCCGCATCGCGACGCAACGTTGCGAGGCCCTGGTGCCAATCATCCGCGATGTGCTGTCCGAGGCGATCGAGGCGGGCGGCTCATCCCTGCGCGATCATCGCCAGACCGACGGGGAACTGGGCTATTTTCAACATAATTTTCAGGTCTATGGCCGCGAGGACGCCCCCTGCGCCACCCCTGGCTGTTCGGCGACCATCCGCCGGATCGTGCAGTCGGGGCGGTCCAGCTTCTATTGCCCCACCTGTCAAAGATAGCTTGAACCGCGCGCCGGGGCTGATAACCCTGCGCATCCGAGGGACAACAATACCGGGACGCACCGAATGGCCTACGAGACCCTGATCGTCGAGATCGAAGAGCATATCTGCCTTATCAAGCTGAACCGGCCTGACGCGCTGAATGCGCTGAACACCAAGCTGCTGGCCGAGCTTTGCGATGCGCTGGAAAGCGCCGATGGAAACGACAAGGTCCGCTGCGTGGTCATCACCGGGTCGGAAAAAGCCTTCGCCGCCGGGGCAGACATCAAGGAGATGTCCGACAAGAGCTTTACCGAGGTCTTCACCGAAGACCTGTTCGCCGATGCCTCCGACCGGATGATCCGCATCCGCAAGCCGATCATCGCCGCCGTGTCGGGCTACGCGCTTGGCGGTGGCTGTGAACTGGCCATGGCCTGCGATTTCATCATCGCGTCCGACACCGCCAAGTTCGGCCAGCCCGAGATCAATCTGGGCGTCATCGCCGGGATGGGCGGCAGCCAGCGCCTGACCCGCTTCGTCGGCAAGTCGAAGGCCATGGACATGAACCTGACCGGCCGTTTCATGGATGCCGAAGAGGCCGAGCGGTCGGGCCTCGTCAGCCGCGTGGTGCCCGCCAAGAAGCTGATGGACGAGGCCATGAGTGCCGCTGCCAAGATCGCGGAAAAATCGCTGATCTCGTCGATGGCCGCGAAAGAGGCGGTGAACCGCAGCTATGAGACCACGCTGGCCGAAGGGCTGAGATTCGAACGCCGCCTGTTCCATTCCATGTTCGCAAGCGAAGACCAGAAAGAAGGCATGGCCGCCTTCCTCGAAAAGCGCGAAGCCCAGTTCCGCGACCGCTGAACAACGGGCGACGCCGCGAAAGCGGGGACCGGTACGTATTTTCGCGCCCCGGTCGTAATGTGTCATAGGCGAACCCCTGTTCCTCGTGTATGGGGTCCGCAGACATAAATAAAATATGCAGGCTCATGTCCGATCACACTGAACTTACCGGGCATCAGCCTGAACCGCGCGCGGCACGGGACTGGATCAAGGTCCTCGCGCAATACCGCGAACCGAACGCGCTGCGCAGCAGTTATGAACTTGGCATTACTATCGGTCCGTTCCTGTCGCTCTGGGTTCTGGCCTGGTGGTCGCTATCCGTCAGCTACTGGTTGACCCTTGCCATATCCTCGGTCAATGCCGCCTTCCTGCTGCGGCTCTTCTGCATCCAGCACGATTGCGGCCATGGCGCGTTTTTCAACAATCGCACGGTCAGCGACTGGCTTGGCCGGGTTCTGGGGGTGCTGACGCTGACGCCCTATGACGTCTGGCGGCGCACCCATTCGATTCATCACAGCAATTCCGGCAATCTGGGACGGCGCGGCATCGGCGATGTCCACACGCTGACCGTTGCGGAATATCGCGCCCTGTCGCCCATGGGTCGCCTGATGTACCGGCTCTACCGCAACCCGGTGGTGCTGTTCGGCCTTGGGCCGGGATACCTGTTCTTCCTGCAAAACCGCCTGCCGCTCGGGCTGATGGCCAGCGCCAGATACTGGATCAGCGCCATGGGCACCAACGCGGCGATTCTGATCGGTCTGGGGCTGATGCTCTATTTCGGCGGGGTGATGCCCATCCTGCTGATCTTCCTGCCCTCGACTTTGCTGGCGGCAACTGCGGGTATGTGGCTGTTCTATGTTCAGCACCAGTTCGAAACCACCCAATGGGATGCCGAGGAAAACTGGCAGGTGCATGACGCCGCGCTGAATGGCAGCTCGCATTACGTGATGCCCGCGCCGCTGCAATGGCTCAGCGCCAATATCGGCATTCACCACGTTCATCACCTCTATAGCCGCATCCCGTTCTACCGGCTGCCCGAGGTGCTGCGCGATCATGCCGAACTGGCGGGCCGCAACCGGATGACGATCCGTGAAAGCCTGGCCAATGCGCGGCTGCATCTTTGGGATGAACAAAGCCGCCGCCTGCTGTCCTTCGCGCAGGCCCGCGCCCGCTGACATCCGGCCCGGAATCGGGTGGCCACGCGATGCCGGGTTTTGATGATCTCCGCTGGCTATGATATGCTCTCGTTGATGCTGATGACCGGCGGACCCACCCTATGCTGTGGCGCGCGCTTTTTCTGATCCTCTGGCTTGCCGCCCCGACCGCTGCGGATGAAATCCCACCGAGCGGCGCCCAGACCGACAGGTTGCTCTACCAGCTCGACGGTCTCTCGCAGGCGCTCGACCACCTGGAAAGCTTCCGCGCCGCCTTTCCCGATCCGGCCACCGCCGATGCCTATCTTGCCGCCTGGCGCGAGATGATCGAGGCAAATGCCTTGCTCTACGCCTCCCGCGACAGCCTTCCCGGTCCGGCCTATGCTGACTACGATCAGACCCAACGCCCGATGGTCGCCCGCATCCGCGAAGCGACCGAGATCCTGGCCCATCTTCAGGCAGAGGCGAACTGGCAGGGGGCGCCGCTTTTCCCGTTCCCGTTCGAGCTTCACCAACCGACGCAGCAGGCGGTGGATGCCTCGGGGCTCGATCCCGCGGGATACCTTGTGCAGATCATGGTCGAGGATCGGCCAGAACCCTTTCGCCTGCCCGGCTTGCAGGCCACCGTGGCGCTGACCCTGCACCATCCGCCGGACCTGTCCCTGCCGCTGGCATGGTCCTGGCCCGAGTCTGCCGCCACGCCGTCGGTGATGCTGGAAATCGGCAATCCCACGGGCGCGCAAGGCATGAGCGTATCGCTTCAGTTCTCCGCCCCCGGCGCGGTATTTGAACCGGTTCCCGGCGCGGCGGCCACCACCCGCTGCGTCCCAAACGCAGACCGCATGGAGTGCGACGCAGACCTACCTGCCGGGGCACCGCTCCGCCTGATCATCCCGTTGCGTCCCGCTACAGCGCCCGCAACCCTGCCCGCACCCTATGACCGGGACGTCACAGTCTCTGTCACCGGCACCGCCATCGCCCCCGGTGAAACCCGGATCGACCTGCCGCCTGCCTCAATCGCGCTGCCCTTCCGGTCCTGCAATGCGGCGCTGGCCGAGGGGCTGGCCCGTTTCTTCGAGGATCCGACACCGCCTGCCAACTGGTCCCACCGGCTGGCGGTGCTGGCCCATGTCGCGCCACGCCCCGACCTTCCGGGGCGGCTGACCTACCGCGCGCCGGTGCCGCAAAGGGCCGGGCCATCACTGGCCGAGATCCTGCAAAACGGCTGGCCCGCCCCTACGCCGCCGCCCGAATTCGAAGACCTTGGCCCAAGGGAACAGGCCGCGTTGATCGCCCGGCAGGCCGCCACCAACCGTGGCCCCGACAACCGCCTGCTGGAGATCGGCCAGATGATCGCCGCCAACAGCCCGGCGCTGGAGGGGCTGCGCAGCTTCAACCGCGCCTGCCCCGCTTCCTCCGAGGATATCCCGGTCGTCACCGTACAACTGTCAGAGCTGGACCGGCTTCATCGCGCCGTGTCCGAAGCCCGCGCCGAGATCGAGGCGCTTTATGACGCCGCCGCGCTTGAACGCGACCAGCAATCGCGCACCTTCTACGAGGCGCTTGCGCAATCCGGGGCAGAGCAGGGCGGTCTGCTTCGGCATATCGACATGCCCGAAGACCCGAACCGGTTCGGCGAAGAGCTTTATCCCGGCGAACGGCTCTTCGTTCCGATCTACCGCGCGATTTACAACGCGGGGTTCTATGGTTTGCTGTCGATCACCAGCCACGCCGCACGGGCGCAGGCGGCCCGGTCGCTTCTCGGCCCTGTCAGCATCGCCACCTCCGTTTGGAATGTCGGCAGCGAGATCCAGAGCTATCAGACCGTCCGCATCCAGATGGGTGCGGCCCTTGGGTGGGTCGAGGTCGCGGCCTATCTGCGACAGCTGCGCGCCCGATACGAGGGGCTGGAGGCCGAGCTCACCCGCATCCGCACCGACTTCCGCACCCTTCACCGGACGGCCTGCGCCTGCCGCTTCGAATAGCGGTATCGTATGTACGGGGGGTGTACGGGGGGTGTACGCCCGGTGTACGGGGGGCGCCCCCCCTGTTTTCGCCGTTTCTCAGCGCATCAGACGCCCGAACCGCGCCAGCGGCTCTACCCCCGCCAGCTGCGTCATGTGCCAGCCCATGACCTGATTGGACGACAGCACCGGCAGGCCCGTCGCGGCCTCGATCCGGTCGATCACATCCAGCGTGCGCAGATTGGTGCAGGACAAGAAGAGCGCATCGAATTCCCCTTGTTTTGCAAGGGTTTGCGCCGCGTCCGCGATGGAATCCGGCGCGATCCGGGCGGCGAATTCCTCGCGTTCCTCGTTGAAGGTGCCCAACAGCACCACCTCGATTTCAGCGCGCGCAAGCGCCGTGATCAGCGAAGAATTCACCGCTGCCACATAGGGCGACAGGACCACCAGACGCTTGACATCAAGATGCCTGCACGCCGCGATCAGCCCTGTAAGCGGGTCCGTTACGGCGTTGGTTTTGCAGCCTTTTTTCACCATTCCAGCGACCACGTCGGCACCGATGACAGAGGTGCCCGAGGTGCAGCCATAGCCCACGACATCGAATTTCGCAGGCATCGGAAACAGCCGCGCCGCACCGGTCAGCTTTCCCTCCATCTCGGCCAATGCGTCATTGGTCACTTCCTGCCCGCTCGGCACCCGAGTGACATAGCAAGCCACTCCATCCAAAGGAAGAATCCGGCGCATGTCATGTTCCACCGTTTCATCCGATTGCAGGCTGATCAGCCCGATCGTCGCGCGTGTGCCCAGTTGCGGGGCAAGGTCGTAGGTGAACTGCATCACAGGATCCTCAACTCTGGGGCCGAGAAGGGGGAAAGCCGCTCCGGCCCTGCCTCTCGGATGACAATATTCTCTTCGTGAACAAGGACTTGACCGTCCGCAATCTCCACCCCCGGCTCCAGCGTCAGCACCATTCCGGGCTGCAGAACCGTGTGGTCATCGGGAATGAGAGAGGGCCATTCCGTCAGTTGCATCCCCAACCCATGGCCATAACGCCCTGCCTCTGACCCGCCCGCGCTGCCGGTCAGAACCGTGTCCATCGCGTGAAACAGATCTGCTGCCGTGGCACCGGGACGTGCGATTTCCATTGCGCGATCAACGGCTTCGATCAGTTTCCGGTGCCCGTCAAGGCAACGCGGATCGACTGCCCCGATCCCGAAATTCCGGTCGTAGTCGCAGAAATACCCGTCCACGACCAGCCCGGTATCCAGCATCAGCACATCCCCCACAGCCAAGGGCGTGTCAGAGGCAGGCGAGATCACATCGTCATATCCCAAAGGCCCCGCGCCGCCCGCGAGGTAAGGCACCCAATCCGCGCCTTCCTCCAGACACAGCATCTGGAACCGGCGAAATACCTGCGACAGCGGCACGCCCGCCGCAGCGATCTCTCCCACCCGGTCAAAGGCCCGGCCCGCCACCGCGCAGGCGGTGCGGATCTTGTCGATCTCCGCTTCGGATTTCACCAGCCGCAGGGACCGCATAATCCCTTGGTCGGACACCAGATTTACCGATTCCCCAAGCCGCGCGTAGTCCGCAAGCGGCATCCGCAAATGGGTCTCATGCCCCATGGGCAGCCCAACCGGCCCGTCGCCCGCAACCTCGCGCAGCGTGTCCGCCAGCAGGCTGACGCCATCGTCGCTCAGATCGGGCGCGCGCCAGGTGCGGATGTCCTCGACCCAGGTGCGGGCCATCACGGGCGCGCCGATGGCAGGGATCACCGCAATGGGTTTTCCGCTTGCGGGCAGCACCACGAACCAGGGCCGCGTCGGGCTTTCCCAGAACCGGGTGATGTAGCCGGTGAAATACCGCACCTCCGGTTCCGTCGTCAGCAGCAGCGCCGCCAGGCCATGGTCGGCCATCAAAGCCTGCGCGCGGGCGACGCGGGCCGCGAACTCCGCCTCGGGGAAACCGCGCGTCATGCAGGCCCCTCCGATAGGAAACACAGCACGCGAGAGTCCGGGCCAAGGCCAAGCGACGCCGCGTCCGCAGCCAATACACCCGCAACGCCCGCGACCCCGGATTCGGAGCCTTCCAGCCCTTCCGCGGCCATCGGCCCCAAGGCGTCTGCGGCTTCCTCTTCCGTGATCAGCAGAAAGTCATCGGCATCCCGTGACAGACCCGTCAGCGCGATCAGCGAGGCCTCCTTGCAGTCGAGCCGCCCCATGGCCGAGACCGGCCCGCTCGTGGTGACAAAGCCCCCCGCTTTTATCGAATTGAAGATTGCAGGCGCGGCGTCCGGTTCCACTACCACGATACGCGGGGCGTCGCCCAAACGCTTGCGCACCAAGGCCGCGACCGCGCCCGCAAGTCCGCCAACGCCCGCTTGAAGGAAGACATGGGTGGGCGGCTCGGGGCAGTCATCCAGCGCCTCGGCAGCCATCTGCAGATAGCCCTCCATCAGCCGGTGCGGGCGGTCCATGTAGCCGGGCCAGGAACTGTCCGACAGCAGGATGTGGCCGTTCGTTTCAGCCGATTCGGCCGCCAGTGCCATGGACGCCTCATATTCCGCACCGGCGCGAACCACCTCGGCCCCCTTGTCGCGCAGCCGTTCGGCAAAGCTTTCCGGTACGGTGTCGGCGATATGAACAATCGCCCGCGCCCCGAAGATCCGCGCCCCTGCGGCCACGGACATGCCGTGATTGCCCGCGCTTGCGGTGATGTAGGTGCGGCCTGCCAATGCGGTCGACAGATCCTCTGCCCCCGTTGCAACCGCATCGCAGGCAATGACATAGGCCGCGCCAAGCGCCTTGAAACTGCCAAGCCCCATCCGGCCCCGTTCATCCTTGACCCAAAGCGCGCCGACCCCGGCCCGCGCCGCCAGAGCCGGGGCAGACGTAAGCGGCGTGGTTGCATGGGCCGGGCATTGGGCCAACAGTTTTGCCACCGCCTCTGCATCGGTGGACGGCGCCGGGGCACCGGAGAGATTTGTCAGGCCCTGGCCACGGAACGGATTGGAAAGATGCTGCACGGTATCCCCTCGGCTGGTTAACTTGTGCCACCCTAGCGGGCTTGACCGCTTTAGGTCTTCCCTTTCCGACAGGTTTGGCCTAATAGCGCCGCCAGACATGCGTGTGAGGCCCGCTTTGGCCAGAGAGCCGGTTACGGAACCCGGGTCGTGGGCTTGATGCGCATTTGAAATTTCAATCGAACCCACGAAGGGACCCGACACATGGCAAATTCGCCCCAAGCCAAGAAACGCGCCCGCCAGAACGAGCGCCGCTACGCCGTCAACAAAGCCCGCCGTTCGCGCATCCGCACCTACCTGCGCAAAGTGGAAGAAGCCATCGCCTCCGGCGATCAGACCGCCGCTGCCGCTGCCCTGCGCGAAGCTCAGCCCGAGCTGATGCGCGGCGTCACCAAAGGCGTCCTGCACAAGAACACCGTTGCCCGCAAGATGTCTCGCCTGTCGGCCCGCGTGAAAGCGCTCGGCGCCTGAGGCAAGGCTGCAACACCTTGAAAACAAGGCGTCCCATTGGGGGCGCCTTTTTTGTTTGGCGAAATTTCCTTGT
Source organism: Nioella sediminis (assembly GCF_001879695.1). GTDB lineage: Bacteria > Pseudomonadota > Alphaproteobacteria > Rhodobacterales > Rhodobacteraceae > Nioella > Nioella sediminis. The sequence continues at coordinate 185,275 of NZ_MNBL01000041.1, read as the reverse complement.
TCTCGGCACCCTTAGAATGGGCCCGGCGGATTCGTTTCCAGATAGCTCAGAGTCAAGCGCGAAGTTTCGTTGAAAGGATCGCGTGAGTCCCGCTAGCTTAGGTTTCAGCGATTCACATAGTCTGGGGGGACATCGGGCGCGGATAGTGCTGAGGGGAAACTCTCTTGGGGACGGATTTACCCTATCGCCGCGCCTGAGGCCTGAAGATCTGGTTCAGTTGGCACTGTATCATGATTTTCAGGGTGCGTCTGTGGCCAGTCGGGACCAAACCGACGCCTAAGCGCATGTCCGGAGACCTCCAACCTGGGAATATTCGCACGAATCACCACACGGCCGTCAGAGCCGGGTGACAGTGCGTGTTTGTCAGGATCGGGGTATCTGATCGGCCGGGTTCGGTCGTTTCCCTTTCTTGCGCATGGCGGGGCAAGGTGCGGGTTCCGCATCAGTCATGCGCAGGGTGACACGGACTGCGGGGACCGTGAAGGCAAAGGGTTAGGGCGGCAAACGGATCGCCCGCACAGGTCCGCAAAGGACCGTGTCAGAAGAATGACGGGAACAGGATGACACAAGACGAATGGGGGCACGTTCGGGGCGAACTGCTGAAATCGGTTGGAAAGAACAATTTTTCGGCCTGGATTGATCCGATAACCTTTGAAGGGATCGAAGGCCGCACTGCACAGCTCGTCGTGCCCACCAGTTTCATCGGCACCTGGGTGTCCCAGCATTTCGGCGACGTGATCCTGCGGCACATGATGTCTGCCGGGGCCGAGGTGGACCGGATCGAGTTTTCCGTCGATGCGCAAGGCAGGGCCAATGGCGCGACCCAGGTCGAGCCCGTGGCCAAGACGGCACCCAAGCCCGCCGCGAATGGCACGCGTTCCGCGCCTGCCACCACCCCTGCGCAGGAGCTGCCGGAATCGACCCTGAACGCCAACTTCACATTCGCCGATTTCGTCGTCGGCAAGCCCAATGAATTGGCCCATGCCGCCGCGCGCCGCGTGGCAGAGGGCGGCCCGGTCTCGTTCAATCCGCTGTTTCTTTATGGCGGGGTCGGTCTCGGCAAGACCCACCTGATGCACGCCATCGCGTGGGAACTGCGCAACAACAAGCCCGATCTCAAGGTCATCTACCTGTCTGCGGAACAGTTCATGTACCGCTTCATCCGCGCGCTGCGCGACCAGGACACGCTGTCCTTCAAGGAGGTCTTCCGCTCGATCGACGTACTGATGGTCGATGACGTGCAGTTCATCGCGGGCAAGAACTCCACGCAGGAGGAATTCTTCCACACCTTCAACGCACTGGTGGAACTGGGCAAACAGATCATCATTTCCGGCGACCGCGCGCCCGTGGATATGGAAGAGCTGGACAATCGCATCGCTTCTCGCCTGCAATGCGGCCTTGTCGTCGACCTGCACCCCACGGACTACGAATTGCGGCTCGGCATCCTGCAGCAGAAGGTCGAGGCGCAGCGCGAACGTACCCCCGATCTCAAGATCGCGTCCGGCGTGTTGGAGTTTATCGCGCATCGCATTTCCTCCAATGTCCGGGTTCTGGAGGGCGCGCTGACACGGCTCTTCGCCTTTGCCGACCTGATCGGCTGCGAGATCACCATGGACCTGACGCAAGAATGCCTGTCCGACATCCTGCGCGCGTCTGACCGCAAGGTCACCATGGACGAGATCATCAAGAAGACCTGCGAACATTACCACCTGCGTCAGTCCGACCTGATGAGCCCATCCCGCGCCCGCAATATCGCGCGGCCCCGGCAGATGGCCATGTATCTGTGCAAGAAGCTGACCACCCGTAGCCTGCCCGAGATCGGGCGCAAATTCGGCGGGCGCGATCACACCACGATCCTGCACGGCGTGCGCAAGATCGAAGAACTGATCTCGGTCGACAGCCAGATTGCCGAGGACGCGGAACTGCTGCGGCGGATGCTGGAAGCCTGATCGCTCCTTCTTCTTGGCGAAAATACTCCGGGGGTGCGGGGGCAGCGCCCCCGCCCGGGTCGACGCCGTAAGGCGGCGAAACCCGGCATCTCGCCTCATTTCCCCGGTTTTTTCCACCCGCCCCATTGACCTTGGCCCGGCATTGGGGACACTCGAAAAAACACTTGTGCTTGCGGGCGGAGAGGCTACCCTCGCCGCCCCGCATATCGTCGGAGCCAGGGACATGAAAATCAGTATCGAACGCGCGGCATTGCTTAAGGCCGTATCGCAGGCCCAGTCCGTTGTGGAACGCCGCAACACCATTCCGATCCTGGCCAATGTGCTGATCGAGGCCGAGGGCGACACCGCCAGCTTCCGCGCGACCGACCTCGATATCGAAGTGGTGGACAAGACCGCCGCCGTGGTGGAACGCCCCGGCGCGACAACCGTTTCCGCCGTGACCCTGCATGAAATCGTGCGCAAGCTGCCCGACGGCGCGCTTGTGCAGCTCTCCGACGATGGCACCTCTGGTCGGCTGGAGGTCAATGCGGGCCGCTCCTCCTTCCAGCTGGCGACCCTGCCGCGCGAAGATTTCCCGGTGATGACCTCCTCGGAATACAGCGCCAATTTCTCGGCCAAGGCGCCCGATCTGCGCAGGCTTTTCGACAAGTCGAAATTCGCGATCTCGACCGAGGAGACGCGCTATTACCTTAACGGCGTCTACATGCATGTGGCCCAGGGCGAAGACGGACCGGCCCTGCGCTGCGTGGCGACCGACGGTCATCGGCTGGCGCGCGTGGACATGCCGCTGCCGCAGGGCGCGGAAAACATGCCCGGCGTGATCGTGCCCCGCAAGACAGTGGGCGAGCTGCGCAAGCTGCTGGATGATGACGAGATGACAATCGCGGTCTCGGTCTCTGAAACCAAGGTGCGCTTCGCCACACCGGATATCACTCTGACCTCTAAGGTCATCGACGGCACCTTCCCCGACTACACGCGCGTGATTCCCATGGGGAACACCCGCCGGATGGAGGTCGATGCCAGTGAGTTCGCCAAGGCCGTGGACCGGGTGGCAACGGTGTCTTCGGAACGCTCGCGCGCGGTGAAACTGTCGCTCGACGAAGACCGGCTGATCCTGTCCGTCAACGCCCCCGACAGCGGCGCGGCAGAGGAAGAACTGGCCGTGGCCTATGGCGACGAGAAGCTGGAGATCGGGTTCAACGCGAAATACCTGCTGGAGATCGCCAGCCAGGTGGACCGGGAAAACGCGGTGTTCTTGTTTAACTCCTCCGGAGACCCGACGCTGATGCGCGAGGGCAATGACACAAGCGCGGTCTATGTCGTGATGCCGATGCGCGTGTGAGGTAGAACGATTTTTGTAAAAATCGTGCCTCCGGCGGGAGTATTTGACCCAAGAAGAAGGAGAGGGGCATGGCGGGCACTTACGTGCGGGCGCTGAGCCTCTCGCATTTCCGGTCGCATAAGCGGGCGGCGATGGTGCTGGATGGGCGGCCCGTGGCTCTGTTTGGTCCCAATGGGGCGGGCAAGACCAATATCCTCGAGGCGGTGTCGCTCTTGTCCCCCGGTCGCGGGCTGCGCCGTGCGGCGGCGGAGGAAATGGCACGGCGGCCCGAGGCGCTTGGCTGGAAGATCAGGGCCGAGCTGGTCACCGGCGGACGCTTTCATGAGCTGGAGATAGGCGCCGAGGCGGGGCAATCGCGTAGCCTCAAGATCGACGGCAAGCCCGAGCCGCAACTGGCGTTGGCGGGCCTCGCGCGGATCGTCTGGCTGATCCCGGCGCAGGACCGCCTCTGGATCGAAGGGGCCGAGGGGCGGCGGCGGTTTCTCGACCGGATGACCATGAGCTTTTTCCCCGATCATGGCGAGGCGGTTCTGACCCATGAGAAGGCCATGCGCGAACGCAACCGGATGCTCAAGGACATGGTGCGCGATGCTATGTGGTACGAGGCGGTCGAGGCGCAGATGTCGGACGCCGCGGAGCGAATCACGCGGTATAGGGCAGGGGCTGTTGCACGGCTGACCGAGGCGCAGGAAGGCGCCGAAACGGCCTTTCCGGTGGCAGAGCTGTCCCTGATCGAGGGCGAGGGCAGCGAGGGGCTGGTGACTGCCGACGACTTCGCCACCGCGCATATGCAGTCCCGCCCCCGCGACATGGCCGCCGGGCGCAGCCTGATTGGCCCGCATCGCAGCGATCTTGGCGCGGTCTATGCCGTGAAACAGACCGAGGCGCGGCTGTGTTCGACGGGGGAGCAGAAGGCGCTGCTCATTTCGCTGATCCTTGCCAATGCCCGCGCATTGAAGGCCGAGACCGGTGTTGCGCCGCTCGTCTTGCTCGACGAGGTGGCGGCGCATCTGGACGCTGGCAGGCGCGCGGCGCTGTTCGATGAGATCTGCGCGCTTGGCGGACAGGCCTGGATGACCGGCACCGGGCCGGAACTGTTCGCGGAACTGGGCGACCGGGCGCAGGCGTTTGAGATCACGGAAGCGGACGGGCAATCCGCCGTTCGGGAATGGGAGAGACCGACATGACACCGCAACGCATCACCCTCGTTACCCTTGGCGTTGCCGATATGGCGCGCGCCCGCGCATTCTACGAAGCGCTTGGCTGGGAAAGGCACCCCGAAAGCCAGGAGGCGGTGACGTTCTATCAGGCCAACGGGTTTGCCTTCGGGCTGTTCGGGCTGGAGGATCTGGCGAAGGATCAGGGACGGCCCGGTGCAGCGCTTGGTACCGGGGCCACGACACTTGCCCAGAACTTCGCGACCGAGGCCGAGGTAGATGCGGCCTATGCCTGCGCGCTGGCCGCAGGGGCCGCGCCGCTGAAAGCGCCGGAGAAAGTCTTCTGGGGCGGCTATTCGGGCTATTTCGCGGACCCCGACGGGCATGTGTGGGAACTGGTGATGAATCCGTTCTGGCCGCTGAATGACGACGGCAGCCTGACCTTGCCGGGGCCAAGCGATGCAGATTGAAGCCATCCACGAGATCGACCTGACACGCGGGCAGGACGCGGAGATTGCCGCGCTGCTCACCCGTGCTTTTGGCGATGAGGCCGGATATGGCTCCATGTCCTTCTACAACCAGAGGCACCACTTGCGGCTTCTGGCGCGGATCGACGGGGTGCTGGTGGGCCACTTTGCGCTTGCATATCGGTGGATACGGATGGGCGATGAACGCGTGCAGATCGTCGGCATTGGCGAGGTGGCCACCGATCCCGACCATCGGGGAAAGGGCATTGCCTCGGCTTTGATGACAGCCACCAAAGAGCGTGCCAGCGCCACTCTTGCCGATTTTCTCGTGCTGTTCGGCGTGCGCCCGCTATACGAGGGAACGGGATTCGCCGCGAAGGACAACACCGTGCGCCACATGGGAATCGAAAATGATCACAGCACCGGTATTCTTGAGGGGAGAGACACCAAATTGAAGGTTCTTCAACTCGGGGACATCGAATGGGATGACGCGGCCGTGATCGACCTGCTTGGCCCCAGTTTCTAGGGGCGCCTGATGACCATCACCGCGTTTGACATGGCGCTCTACGCCGGGGCGCTGTTCGTACTGTTCCTGACACCGGGACCGGTCTGGCTGGCGCTGGCCGCGCGTACCCTGGCGCATGGGGTCGGCGCGGCGGTGCCGCTGATTCTGGGTGTTGCCCTTGGCGATGTTGCGTGGAGCCTTGTGGCCATTCTGGGCCTGAGCTGGGTCGTGCAGACCTACACGGGCATCATGGTGCTGCTGCGCTGGCTGGCCGTTGGGGTCTTTGCGCTGATGGGGCTGTTGATCATCCGGCATGCGGACCAGGGGATCGAGGCCAACAGCCGCCTGAACCGCAAGGGGGCCTGGGCCGGTTTCATCGCGGGGCTGGCAGCCATTCTGGCCAATCCCAAGGCAATCCTGTTCTACATGGGGATGTTGCCGGGGTTCTTTGATATCTCTCAACTGACCCGGATCGACATCGCGATCATCGCCGCCATTTCCATGTGTGTACCGGTGATGGGCAATCTGATGTTCGCCAGTTTCGTGGACCGGGCGCGGCGGCTGATCACCTCACCCGGCGCGTTGAAGCGGACCAACCAGATCGCGGGCGGCCTGCTGATCTGCGTGGCGGTCGTGATCGCGCTGACCTAGGCGCGGATCGTCACCCACCCGGTGACGGCCAGTGCGATCGCCCAATAGGGTAGCAGCGTCGCGCGGAAGTAACTGACGGAGTCGCCGAGACCGCCAATCAGCGCGACCCCGGCCGTGACGTTCACGGCAAGATGGAACAGGATCGCAGGCGCGATGGAGGGGCTGAGATGCGTCATGCCCCCCAGGATCACCGCGTAGGCCATTACATGGGCCGCGAAAAGCGGGATGGGCAGTTCTGATTGGGGAGACTCCACCAGCCATAGCGGCAAGTGCCACATGAACCAGACCGCCCCCACGACCAGCGAGGCCGCGAACCACCCAATTTGTCCCGCCAGCATGGGCTGCATCACGCCACGCCAGCCCAGTTCCTCGCCCAATGGGCCGAGGATCAGGTTGAACAGCACCAGCTTGGTGGCCATTGCGATTGTCAGCAGATGCGCGTCGGGCAGGCCTCCATGTCGGTAGGCGGCGATCAGCAGCGCCATGATCGGCGTCAGGGCCATGATCCAGACTGGCAGCGGCACATCTCTCAGCATAACTGCCCGCTGCAAGAGCCCTGCAACCTCTCCGGATGGGGCTGCAAGAATGATCGCGGCAAGGGACGGTCCCCAGACCGCGAGCAGCCAGACCGGCAGACCCCGCGCGGACTCTGGCGACTGCGCACCCGGAACCCAGTAGATACCCGCGAAGGCGACAAGCGAGATCAGGAAGGTCAGCAGGATGAACGGGGCCAGCGCCATCATGCCGTATCGTCCAACGCCGTCAGGACCGGGGCGAACAGTCCGGGCTTGTCGAGCATGGCTTCACATCCGATCAGGGCGCTGCGGGTAAAGGATACCGCCGCGTCCTGCGCCCAATGCCCGGTCAGAACCTGCCGGGTAATGCGGTGATTGACGGACAGGATGATCTGCACGGCGTGCTCTGCGGGCATCGGCAGATTGCCGGTTTGAGACAGGGCCTCTTCAATCAAAGGTGCGAGAAACTGGTCCTGTGCCTTTTCCAGATAGCCAAGATAGAGCGTGATATCGTCCGGTGCGCTCAGGCTATGCTCAACGCCGGCAGTCGCGTCCAGATAGGAAGACCCCTTGGTCAGAAGGGCACAGAGATCCGGTCCGGCAGCCTGGGCAAGGGCATTCTGTTCACGCTCCACCAAAGCCTGCATGACCGCCGATTTCGATCCGAAATGATGATAGAATCCGCCGCGCGACAGGCCCGTTTCGGCGCGAATATGCTCTATCTGAACCTCGGCATAGCCATGTTTGAGAAACAGCTTCAGCGCCACATCCAGAATCTGGTCAACCCTGTCTTTAGACGTTTTACGAACGCGCATGGCGGGTCTCCGTGATTCTACCGACACATGTCGGTATAGAGCATCGGCGCCTCTGTCGCAACATCACCCGCACCCCCTAAATATTGTGTCTGACCCGTGACATTGCCTGCCGCGCCACGTATAAGAAACCGACAAGAAAAACAGGGGTCTTACATGGCCGAAAACGCGCAGGCACCCGCCGAATACGGTGCGGATTCCATTAAAGTTCTCAAAGGGTTGGAGGCAGTCCGCAAACGCCCCGGTATGTATATCGGGGATACGGACGATGGCTCGGGCCTGCACCACATGGTGTATGAGGTCGTGGATAACGGCATTGACGAGGCTCTGGCGGGCCACGCTGATGCTGTCACGGTCACGATCCACGCCGACAGTTCCGTCTCGGTCCGCGACAACGGGCGCGGGATTCCCGTGGGAATTCACGAGGAGGAAGGCGTTTCCGCGGCAGAGGTCATCATGACCCAGCTTCACGCGGGCGGGAAGTTCGACGACAACGCCTACAAGGTCTCTGGCGGTCTGCATGGCGTGGGCGTGTCGGTGGTGAACGCGCTGTCTGACTGGCTCGACCTGCGCATCTGGCGCGACGGGAAAGAGCACTACGCCCGGTTTGAACGCGGCGAGACCGTGAAGCATCTGGAGGTTGTGGGCGACGCAAATGGCGAAAAGGGCACCGAGGTGCGCTTCATGTCCTCGACCAGCACGTTTTCCAACCTAGAATACAGCTTCAAGACGCTGGAAAACCGGTTGCGTGAACTTGCCTTCCTGAATTCCGGTGTGCGGATCATCCTGCGCGACCTGCGCCCGGCCGAACCGCTGGAATCAGAGCTTTACTATGAAGGCGGCGTCAAGGAATTCGTCCGCTATCTGGACCGGTCCAAGACCTCGGCCATGGAAGAGCCGATCTTCATCACCGGCATCCGCGACGATATCGAGATCGAAGCCGCGCTGTGGTGGAACGACAGCTACCACGAGACGGTTCTGCCCTTCACCAACAACATCCCGCAGCGCGATGGCGGCACCCATCTGGCGGGTTTCCGCGGGGCGCTGACACGCACCATTAACCTCTATGCCAACAGCACTGGCATCGCCAAGAAAGAGAAGGTCAACTTCACCGGCGACGACGCGCGCGAGGGCCTGACCTGCGTGCTGTCCGTGAAGGTGCCCGACCCCAAGTTCAGCAGCCAGACCAAGGACAAGCTGGTTTCGTCCGAAGTTCGCCCCGCCGTCGAAGGCTTGATGAACGAAAAACTGCAGGAATGGTTCGAGGAACATCCGAACGAGGCCAAGACCATCGTCAGCAAGATCATCGAAGCCGCTTTGGCGCGCGAAGCTGCGCGCAAGGCCCGCGAACTGACCCGGCGCAAGACGGCGATGGATGTGGCGTCACTGCCCGGCAAGCTGGCAGATTGTCAGGAGAAGGACCCGTCGAAATCCGAGATCTTCCTCGTCGAGGGTGACAGCGCCGGTGGCTCCGCCAAGCAGGGCCGGTCGCGGCACAATCAGGCGGTTCTGCCCCTGCGCGGCAAGATCCTGAACGTGGAACGGGCGCGGTTTGACCGGATGCTCGGCAGTCAGGAGATCGGCACGCTGATCACCGCCCTTGGCACCGGCATCGGGCGGGACGAGTTCAACATCGATAAGCTGCGTTACCACAAGATCGTCATCATGACAGATGCCGACGTGGACGGCGCGCATATCCGCACACTGCTGCTGACCTTCTTCTTCCGGCAGATGCCGGAGATCATTGAGGGCGGCTATCTCTACATTGCACAACCGCCGCTTTACAAAGTCGCGCGGGGCCGGTCCGAAGTCTATCTCAAGGACCAGTCGGCGCTGGAGGATTACCTGATCCAGATGGGGATCGAGGGGACCGTCCTGCGGCTTGTCTCCGGCGAGGAGATCGCCGGTCAGGATCTGGCTCGCGTGGTCGAGGGCGCCCGCAGTTTCAAGCGCGTGCTGGAGGCCTTCCCGACCCATTACCCCCGCCGTATTCTGGAACAGGCCGCCATTGCCGGGGCCTTCGATCCGGGCCGCGCCGATGCCGACCTGCAGCGCGTTGCCGATGACGTTGCCGCGCGGCTGGACAAGGTGGCGCTGGAATATGAACGCGGCTGGCAGGGCCGTATCACCCAGGATCACGGCATTCGCCTGTCCCGCGTGTTGCGCGGGGTCGAGGAGATCCGCACGCTCGATGGCGCGGTTCTGCGCTCGGGCGAGGCGCGCAAGTTGTCAGAGGTGTCGAAACAGACCCGCGACGTCTATCGCGACCCGGCGCGACTGGCCCGCAAGGATCGGGAGACGATCGTGCATGGGCCGATGGACCTGCTGGAGGCGATCCTGACAGAGGGCGAAAAGGGTCTGACCCTGCAACGCTACAAGGGTCTGGGGGAAATGAACCCCGATCAGCTGTGGGAAACCACGCTGGACCCCGAGGCGCGGACGCTTCTGCAGGTGAAGGTGGACGATATGGTCGAGGCCGACGATATCTTCACCAAGCTGATGGGCGATGTGGTGGAACCGCGCCGCGAGTTCATCCAGCAGAACGCGCTGAGCGTCGAGAACCTCGATTTCTGATCCGGGTTCTCTGCCCCCCACATTCCCCGGCCCTGAATCGCCTTACGAGGCAGCCGGGTTCTATGACAAGGCCATTTCTGCCGGGCGTCACCGAGACATCGTGGGCGGCCGGTGGGATGAAACCGGTAGCGCGCAGATGGCCGTGCTGCTGGAGACGGGGTTGAAGCCCCATCACCAGTTGCTGGATATCGGGGCCGGGTCGCTCAGGCTCGGCTGCAAGGCGGTGGACTATCTGGAACCGGGCCATTACTGGGCCACCGATGCCTCGCGTGAGATCATGCTGGCAGGTCATGCGGCAGAGCTGTCCGACCCCGCGCGACTGAACCCAGATCACCTGATCCTCGACCGCGACTTCAGCTTTCCCGGAGTGCCCCCGGTGATCACACATGCCATCGCCTTTGCGGTGTTTCCACATCTGCGACTTGCCCGGCTTCAGACTGCCCTGACCAATCTTCGCAGTTTCCCGGCGTTGGAGAAACTGTTGTTCACCGTGTTCCTCGCGCCCGATCTGATCTTCGCCGCCCTACCCTTTCGCCAACGTGACGGGGTTGTCACACATGGGGGCAAGGCGCCTTATCACCTGCTGGCGGAAGACATTCAGGATGTGGCGGTCGGGACCGGCTGGCATATCGCGCGAAGCGAAACGCTGTTGCCGCGCGGGCAGGTCCTGTTTACGGCGACCCCTGCGAATTGATCATCCCGGCGGGAGGGAGGCGCTAATAATCTTGCAAGGAATTTGGCCCGCACCCTACTCCGGCGTAAGATACTCTGGACACGACTGCTGGAGGACCGAACACATGCAGATACCACAGGGCATCCTGGCGCTTGGCCTGGCGATCACAATGGCCTCTCCGATCCTCGCCCAGCAGGACGCGGCGATAGAGGCGATGCAGGACTACATGATGTTCGCCGAGGAAACCGCGGGTATCATCCTGCCGCAGCAGATCGACCAGACGGTGTTCGATGCCGCGCTCTTCGTCGATACCCGAAGCGCCGCGCAGCATTCCGAAGCGACCATTCCCGGCGCGGTCCATATCGAATGGCGCGAGGTTCTGGACAGGATCGACGAGATCCCCGAAACCCGGATGACCATTCTGTTCTGCAACACCGGCGCGCGATCCTCTCAGGCCACATTCGCCCTGCGCGTGGCTGGCCGCACCAATGTGGTGGTCATGCAATCGGGTTTTGAAGGCTGGTTGCAGGACGCGGCCTATCATCCCTGACAGGCCGCACCATCGATCAGATCACGATATTGAATTTCGCCCGCACCGCGACGTCGATCTCGGGCGAGATCAGGTTCGGTGCGCTGGCAAGGATCGCCTGTTTCCTGGCCGTCGCGGCGTCCAGCAGCATCGGTTTGCCGGCCTCTGCCCATTCCTTGGGGCTCATCCGGTTGCCGTATTTCGGGTAGACGAAATCCGATTCCATCCGCGCCAGCGTCCGGTCGGTGCCTAGGTAGTGGCCCGGCCCACCCAGGCAGACCTCGGCCATCTGGTCGAGCGCCAGCGTCTCGTCATCCACCTCGATCCCGCGCACGCAACGCAGGACCTGGCCGATCAGGTCATCGCCCAGGATCAGGGACTCATGGCAGAACCCGAGCAGAGAGGCATGCATCCCCGCCGCCTCATAGACCATGTTCACACCCGACAGCCCGGCCATGACGTTGGAACACATCTGTTCCCATCCCGCCTGCATGTCCGGCAGCTTGCTGTCCGACGCCCCGGCAGCCGCGCCGCCGGGCAGGCCGTAGAACTGGTGCATCTGGGCACAGCCCGCTGTCAGCAGCGCCTGTTCCCCTGACCCGATCGACATGGCCCCGGTGCGCAGGTCCAGCCCGAAGGGCCAGGTGCCCATGATCGCCGGATGCCCCGGTGCGATGGCGTTCACATAGACAAGACCCGCAAGGCATTCCGCCACGCCCTGCGTGATTGCCCCCGCGATTGTCGAGGGCGCCGTGGCCCCTGCCATGCCTGCAGACAGCAGCAGGATCGGCATTCCGCCGCGAATGCAGGCCTCCATCGTTTCGCAGCTTTCTGTTGCAAAGGTCATGGGCGGCACGACAAAGCAGTTGGAGTTCGAGATGAAGGGCCGCTCGCGGTAGGCCGCCTCGCCGCCCGCCAGCATGTAGATCAGCTCAAAACACTTCTCGACATGGGAGGGATCGGAAAAAGAGGTGCCGATATGCTTGGTGGTGCCCGCAACCGCGCCGTAGATGGTGTTCAGATCCATATCGAGGTTATCGGGAATGTCCCGACACACCATGGGCCGCTGGAAGAAATGGATATTGTCCAGCGCCTGCGTGATCCGGGCGGCATCATGCAGATCCTGCGCGGTGGACTCGCGGTAGCTATTGGTTTCCACGTCGACCAGATGCACCGCCGCCCCGGCGGTTCCGAAATGGGTGTTGGTGCCGGACAGCTGCATGTCATAACGCGGATCGCGCCCAAACAGGGTGATGTCGCGCGCCGCCATGGCCAGCGTGTCTTCAACCAGAGCAGCGGGGAACCGGATACGCCCGTCCTCGCCAAGGATCGCCCCGGCCCCGGTCAGGATCTCGATGCCAGACTCCGGCGCGCCCGACAGGCCGATGGTTTCCAGCGCCTGAAGGGCGGCCTTGTGGATGCGCTCGATACTCGCATCCGTCAGGGGTTTCAAATTGCCGCCGGGCATACCGGGCCGAATGGACCGGGCGTGTTCCGCGGGCGGTGCCGAGCGCAGGGCCTTGCGGGCGGCGCGGCCACCGGATCGGCGGCTACGCGCTTGGGGTTCTATTGCCTCAGTCATCTGCCTCTCCTCCATTCAGCAGAATGTCGATATCGTCACCCGAGGCCGCTTGTTTCAGCGGCTCGAAATGACCGTCGTTCAGCATCGCGCCCATGCAATCGCGGATCGCGGCATGGGTCACGCGGGCGATCTGGCTGCCGGTCGAAATCCGGCGCACGCCCATGGCGGCCAGCTCGGCCACCGTCATGTCTTGCAATGGACCAGCGGCCAGTGCGTTGACCGGGGCAGATACAGCGGCCAGCACCTGCACCAGTTCCGCCTTGCCCGGTGGCACCGGCAGGTAGAGGCAATCGGCCCCCGCCGCTTCAAACGCCTGCAAGCGGCGGATGCCTTCGGCCAGGTCGTAACTGCCGTTCATCACGCCATCGGCGCGGGCCACCAGCACGAAGGGCCGACCAAGGGCGCGGGCCGCGGCAACGGCTGCCCGGATGCGTTCCACCGCCAGATCGAACGCATAGGCCGGGTTGCCCGCCACCATCTGCGTATCTTCGATCCCGCAGCCCGAAAGCCCCACCTCCGCCGCCAACCGGATGGTCTCGGCCACGCCGTCTGGGTCATCGGCAAAGCCGTTCTCGAAATCGCCCGACACCGGCAGGCCGGTCGCCGCGACGATATCTTCCGCATGGGCCAGCGCCTCGTCCCGCGTGATCGTGCCCATATCGGGCCGCCCGAGCGTAAAGGCCTGCGCCGCCGAGGAGGTGGCCAGCGCCTGCGCGCCCATGGCCGCCATCATCCGCGCCGAGCCCATATCCCACGGGTTCGGGATCACGAAACAGCCCGCGCCGTGCAGCTCTGCAAACCGGTCGTGGCGGGCAGCCAGTGTCATGCCTTCACCCGTTCGGCCTTGGGGTCATACATCGGCTTCAGGCTGGCAATCGCCTTGTGCCGCTTACCCGCGATCTCGATCTCGTAGGACGATGCCAGCACATCTGCCGCGCTTTCGCCTTCGCAGGGCACATAGCCAAGACCCACAGCCGCGCCCAGATAGTGGCCGTAATTGCCAGAGGTCAGATAGCTGACCATCTTGCCATCACGGATCACCGCCTCGTTATGGAAGAGCATCGGTTCGGGGTCTTCCAGACGGAACTGCACCAGCCGCCGCTGAAGACCGTCCTCGCGCTTCTTCAAGACCGCATCACGGCCGATGAAATCGCCCTTGTCGGTCTTGACCGCAAAGCCAAGCCCCGCCTCCAACACGTGATCCTCATCGGTAATGTCATGGCCGAAATGGCGGAAGGCTTTCTCGGTCCGGCAGCTGTCCAGCGTGTGCAGCCCGCAGAGCTTCAGGCCCAGATCGGCGCCCGCCTCTTCCAGTGCCTCGAACACGTGGCAGGCCATGTCGGAGGAGACGTAAATCTCCCACCCAAGCTCCCCCACGTAAGTCACGCGATGCGCACGGGCCAATCCCATGCCAATCTCGATCTCGCGCGCCATTCCGAAGGGATGCGCCTCATTCGAGAAGTCATCGGGGCTGACCGCCTGCATCAACTCGCGCGATTTCGGCCCCATGACGCATAGCACCGCCTCAGCCGCGGTCACATCGGTGATGACGACGAACTCATCAGACAGATGCCGCCGCAGCCAGGCCAGATCCCGCTGCAGGGTCGCCCCCGGAACCACGAGGAAAAACGCGGTCTCAGACAGCCGCGTTACGGTCAGATCGCATTCGATGCCGCCGCGATTGTTCAGCATCTGGGTGTAGACGATCTTGCCCGGTTCCACATCCATGTCAGCCGCGCAAAGCCGCTGAAGGAAGGCCAGAGCATCGCGGCCCTCAACCCGGATCTTGCCGAAGCTGGTCATGTCAAAAAGACCCACGCCCTCGCGCACCGCCATATGTTCGGCCTTGTGGTTTTCGAACCAGTTCTGGCCTTTCCAGTCGTATCGATATTCACGTTCCTGACCGTCGAAGGCGAACCAGTTGGCCCGTTCCCACCCGGCCATTTCCCCGAACACCGCACCGCGCGCTTTAAGGTGCTCATGCAAGGGCGACCGGCGCACCCCGCGCGAGGTCGTGACCTGCAGGTAAGGATAGTGATCGGCATAGAGCAGGCCGAGCGTTTCGCTGACCCGTTCCTTCAGGTACTTGCGGTTCTTCTGGAACGGCTGCGCCCGGCGGATGTCGGATTCCCACAGGTCGAAGGGCGGCTCGCCATCCTCCATCCACTGGGCCAGCGCCATGCCCGCGCCGCCCGAGGATACGATACCGATGGAGTTATACCCTGCCGCGATCCAGTAGCCTTTCAGCTCCGGCGCTTCGCCCAGGTAGTAGCGGTCATCGGGAGTAAAGCTTTCCGGCCCGTTGAAGAAGGTGTGAATCCCCGCCGTTTCAAACATCGGCATCCGGTTCATCGCCATGCCAAGGATGGGCTCGAAATGGTCGAAATCCTCAGGGAGAGAATCGAACTCGAAATCCTCGGGAATGCCGTTCATCCCCCACGGCTTGGCCTTGGGTTCGAACGCGCCAAGCATCATCTTGCCTGCGTCTTCCTTGTAGTATGCGCATTCGTCCGGCACCCGCAGCACCGGCAGGCGGTTCAGTCCCTCAATGGCTTCGGTCACGAGGTAGAAGTGTTCACAGGCATGCAAGGGCAGGGTCACGCCGGAGTGGGCCGCCAGATCACGCCCCCACATACCGCCGCAATTCACCACCAGATCAGCGGTGATATGCCCGGAATCGCCACCGCTTTCCCAATCGACGCCCGTGACCGCGCCGTTTGCCTGAGTCACGCCGGTGACCTTTACGCCCTCAATCACATGCGCACCGCGCATCCGGGCGCCCTTGGCCAGGGCCATGGCGATATTCGCGGGATCACACTGACCATCGAGCGGCAGATGCACCGCGCCCACGATGTCAGAGACGTTAAGATGCGGATACATCTCCTTCACCTGCTCGGGCGAGATCTCGGCCACATCCACGTCAAAGGCGCGTGCCAGAGTGGCCTGCCTCAGAATTTCTTCGTGCCGGTGCTCGGTCAGCGCGACGGTGATCGAGCCGTTCTGGCGCATCCCTGTCGCGACGCCGGTTTCTTCCTCCAGCTTCACGTATAGGTCTGCGGAATACTTCGCCAGACGAGTGGCGTTCTGGCTACCGCGCAGCTGACCGATCAGGCCCGCCGCGTGCCAGGTTGTTCCGCAGGTCAGAACCTTGCGTTCCAGCAGCACAATGTCTTTCCAGCCCAGTTTCGCCAGATGATAGGCGACCGAACAGCCAGACACGCCGCCACCGATGATGACAACACGTGCGTGGGAGGGGATCTTGGACATCTACTTGTTCCTCAGACGATCATATGGCCCGCGGCGGTCAGCCGTCGGGCAAGTTCAGCAATATGGGCGGGGCCAACCTCGCAGCAGCCCCCGACAATCGTGGCCCCGGCATCGACCCAGCCCATGGCAAAATCGGCGTATTCTGAAGGGCCGAGATCCTTGCGAGCGCTTAGTGCATCCACGGTTGGGCGGTCCTGAAGGAAGCCGTCGGATATCCGCGTGAACCCGTTGGCATAGGCCCCAATGGGCAGGCCAAGCGGCTTCAGGATCGTCAGGGCGGTGGTGATGGCTTCGGGGCGGGAGCAGTTGACCAGAAGTGCGTCGAGCCGGAATTCATCCACCACCGGGGCAAGGCTGCTCAGCCCCTCGCCCGACCGCAGCCGCGTGCCGTTCTCATCATCGACCGACACCGATAGCCAGACCGGCAGCTTGGTCCCGGCGCAGCCCGCCAGTGCACCGCGCGCCTGCAGGATCGAGGACACGGTTTCGATCAGGAACAGGTCAACCCGCCCTTCCATCAGGCGTACCAGTTCCGCATAAGCGGTCGCAGCCTCGTCCTCTGGCGGGCAGAGATCCGGTCGGTAGGAGGCGCGCAGCGGCCCAAGCGACCCGGCAATCCGGCCACCGCCATGGGCATCGCGCGCCGCTTCCGCCTCGGCCAGAGCCGTTTCGATCAGATCGGCAAAGCGATCTTCCAGACCTTCGGGGCGCAGCCGGTCGCGCAACACTGAATAAGTGTTGGTGGTGGCAATGGTCGCGCCGACGTCGAAGTAGTCGCCATGAACAGCGCGCACCAGCTCTGGCCGGTCGAGCATCACAGATGTGGACCATAGCGGCGTCGGGCGGGTCCCGGCGCGATGCACCAGTTCCTGCCCGATAGACCCGTCCAGAAGGGTGATCTTGGTCACGCCCGCAACCTTTCGTTTTCCGGATCCCATAGCGGTTGGTCTTCCTGCACCACCGCGCGGAACCTTTCGCCATAGATCTCCACCTCCAGTTCCGTACCCGGCACGGCCAGATCGGCCCGCACCATGCCAAGCGCGACCGACGCCCCAACTCGGTAGCCCCAGGCGCCAGAAGTCGTTTCGCCCACGATCTGCCCGTCATGCCAGAGGCATGACATGTAGGGCGCGTCGCAATCGCCCGCCTCCACGATCAGCGTGACGAAGCGCTTCTTCGAGCCTTGCTGTTTCTCGGACATTAGCGCCGCCTTGCCAGTGAACTCCTGCGGCTTGTCGAGCTTCACGAACCGATCCAGCCCGCCTTCGAACAGCGTGTAGTCGGTCGAAAGATCACCCTTCCACGCGCGATAGCCTTTCTCGATCCGCAGGCTGTTCAGCGCCCACATGCCGAAGGGCTTGGCGCCTGCGGCGATGATCGCCTCGTAAATCGCGGGCATATCCTCGTTCTGGGCATGCACCTCCCACCCCAGTTCGCCGGTGAATGACACCCGGATCAGGAAAGCGGGCTTGCCGGCAACGATCGCGTGCTGATGGGTCAGCCAGCCTTGCGTCAGATCCGCATCGGTCAGCCCCGCCAGCACATCGCGTGATGTGGGGCCAGCCACGATCAGACAGTCCCGGTCGCGGGTGGTCTCGGACACGGTCACGCCCGCAGGCACCGACCGTTTCACCAACTCTCCGTCATGCCACTGGGCCGTTGCCGCCGTGATCAGGACGAAGCTGTTTTCCTCCAGCCGGATACAGCTCATCTCGGTCAGAATGCGGCCCCGGTGGTCAGAGACATAGATCAGGCCGATACGCCCCACCTTGGGAATCCCCCCGGTGCAGAAGCCGCGCAGCCATTCGTCCGCGCCTTCGCCCTTCACCCAGAAGCGCGAAAAGCCGGGCAGGTCGAGAACTCCGCAGGCATCGCGCACCGCTTCGCATTCTTCCTTGATCCGGCTCTCCCACGGACCGGACCGGCCCCAGGTGTGTGTGCTCTCCTCGCTGGTATCGTCGCCGGGCTGTGCGAACCAGTTGGCCCTCTCCCACCCGTTATAGTCACCCATCACGCCGCCAAGCGCTTTCACCTTCTCATGCACCGGCGACAGCTTGCGGTCCGGCGCGGCGGGCCAGCGGTGCCAGGGGAAGTGCATGGCATATTCGTTGCCGTAGACCTCCATCCCCTTGGCGACGCAGTAGTCGTGGTCGGTGTAGTCGGTGTAACGGCGCGGGTCGCAGGCCCACATGTCCCATTCGGTCGCGCCATCGACGATCCACTCGGCCAGCACCTTGCCAGCGCCGCCACCCTGCGCGATCCCGAAGGTAAACACGCAGGCCTCGAACGCGTTTGTCACGCCGGGCATCGGCCCGAGCAGCGGCATCCCGTCCGGCGCATAGGGGATCGGTCCGTTGATGATGCGGCTGATCCCGGCTGTTGCGGCCAGCGGTACGCGCTCCATCGAATCGGCCACGATGTCCTCGATGCGTTCCAGATCATCCGTCCAAAGCTGGAAGCTGAAATCGTTCGGCACCTCGTCGGGCGAGCTCGCCCATTCCGCCTTACAATTCGGCTCATAGGGGCCGATGTTGAACCCGTGCTTCTCCTGCCGGAAGTAGTAAGACACATCCACGTCACGCAGAAGCGGCAGCTTGCGGCCGTTTTCCTTGCTCCATGCCTCGATCTCGGGGATTTCTTCGGTCAGCACATACTGATGGCTCATCACCATCATCGGCACGGTGCGCCCGCCATAGGGTTTGAACCATTCCCCGACCTGCTGCGCATAGTATCCGGCAGCGTTCACCACGTAGTCACAGGCGATATCGCCCTTGTCCGTATGGACGATCCAGCTGCCATCCTCTTTCTGCGTCACGCCCGTCGCGGGGCAAAAACGGAGGATCTTGGCCCCCATGTCGCGCGCGCCCTTGGCCAGCGCCTGCGTCAGCTGCGCGGGGTCGATATCGCCGTCGTTTGGGTCATAGAGCGCGCCCTTGATGTCATGCGTTTCGATGAAGGGGTAGCGCTCCTTCACCTCCTCGGGCGTCAGAATCTCAAGGTTCATGCCCTGTTGCAGGCCCATCCCCTTGGCGCGTTCGAACTCCTGCATCCGCTCTTTCGAATGGGCCAGCCGGATCGACCCGGTCTGGTGGTAGTTCATCGGGTAATCCACCTCTTCGCCCAAGCGCGCATAAAGCTCGGTCGAATAGCGCTGCATGTTCATGACGGCCCAAGAGGTCGAAAAGGTCGGAACATTGCCCGCCGCATGCCAGGTTGATCCCGCGGTCAGCTCGTTCTTTTCCAGCAGCACGCAGTCCGTCCAGCCCTTCTTGGCCAGGTGATAGAGGCTGGATGCTCCAACGGCACCGCCCCCGATGATGACGACCTTTGCGGATGTGGGGAAATCAGCCATGGCGGATCCTTTCAGTAGACGGGGGGTGAGATCACCCAGATTGCGACGGCGGGCTCCTCATAGGGATTGGCCCAACGGTAAGACTGGTCGCGCACGCGAAAACTGTCGCCCGCGCGGATTGTGAAAGCATCGTCATCGAGCCAGATATCCAGCTTGCCCGACATGACGAAGGCCAGTTCCTGTGTGGGGCGGGATGTCCGTTCCATCCGGCTGGAACCGGGTTGAAAGGTCGAATGCACCACCTCGAAGGAATCGGTGAGGTCCGGCGACAGCAGCGCCTCGACCAGCCCGCCATCCTGCTCGCCCACCTTCCGGCGATTGGCGGCGCGCACCACGCGGCCCATCTCGTTTTCCGGGCCGGTGGCCTTGCCGAAGAACAGCGACAGGGGCACCTCGTAGATGCTGGCGATCTCGCGCAGGTCGCTGACACGGGGGGTGGAGATGTCGCGTTCCACCTGGCTGATCCAGCCGACCGATTTGCCCAACCGTGCGGCCAGATCCTCCAGTGTCAACCCGCGCAGCTTGCGCAGGGATCTGAGGTCAGCGCCGAGGGAGGGGTGTTGCATGGTTCAGTCGACGTCCGTGAAATTTCGCTTGAAACATTCACAATGCGCCCGTGAAATTGTCAAAGGTTTTTTCATCGCCCTTGAAAATAAGGAAAAAAGCGACGCCGTTAATGTCGTTTTTGGAAAACTCAGGAAATGGAAAAGGCCTCAGCCACCGCGCCCGAGCCACCGAAAGACCAGCGGGGCGGAAAAGATCACGATCACGATCCGAACGATATGGGTCAGCGAGACATAGGCGATGTCGCCGCCCATTGCGAAGGCCAGCAGGCTCATCTCGGTCAGGCCACCGGGAGAATAGGCCAGAAAGGCCTGGCTCAGGTCAGTGTCTGTCAGCGCCGCGACCACGGCGGCAAAGCCCACCCCTGTGATCAGCATCCCGACGGTCGAAAAGAAGCCCAGGAACAGGTCATGTCCCACCTCGCGCACACTCGCCCCGATGAATCGGCAGCCGATGACTGTGCCCATGACGACCTGCGCCGCGATCACCAGCACCGTGGGCGGCGGCACTTCGACGATGTGGAAGAAATGCGCGATGCCCGACAGCAGCATCGGCCCCAGAACCGCCGCTGCAGGCAGGCGCAGCACCTTGCCCAGATACACCCCCGCAACCGCGCAGGCCGCAAGCACCGCGTAGTCGGTCAGGTCCAGTTCCCATAGCCCGACCCAGACGGCCCCACCTTGCCCGCCAGACGTCACGCCGAGGATCAAGCCGAAGAACAGCGCCACGAAGCCGATGACCAGCAGGATACGGCTGGCATGGGCCAGCGCGATGCGCTTTTCATCGCCGCCCTGTTCTGCCCCGAGGATCAACATCTCGTTCAGCCCGCCGGGCATGGCGCTGAAATAGGCGGTGACGGGGTCGTACTTTCCGATCAGCCTGTAAAACAGAAACGACGCTCCGGCGGCCACGATCAGAAAGGGCGGCAGCACGAGAAAACTGATCGCCCAATCACCAAGCGCGTCCAATACCTCCGGTGTGATGCCAGACCCGAGCATGACCCCGATAATGGGGATCACGATAGGGCGCAGCCGGGCGGGCGGCGCGATCGGGGCATGCAGGATCGCGGCGATGGTGTTGCCGATCATCGGCCCCAGCATCCAGGGCAGCGGCATGCCGATCAAATAGGCGAAGACGCCCGATCCGATACCAATCAGCAGGGCAAGCGCGGTGCGCGCGGATGTCGTTTGAAACAGGGTCGCGTCGGAACTCACACCGGGCCACCGGCTAGGTGGCGTTCACCGCGTGCCTTCGCCAGCTCGATCTGCTTCTGTCGCTCGCGGAACCGGGCGCGATCTGCGTCCGTGTGTTCAGACAGACACTGATGGCAGGACACGCCATGTTCATACTCGGCGCGCGTCTTGTCCTCGGGCAGCAGCGGACGACGGCAGGCCCGGCACAGCAGATGCGGCCCCTCTTTCAGCCCATGCCCCACGGATACCCGCTCGTCGAAGACGAAGCATTCCCCGTGCCAGAGGCTCTCATCCTCCGGCACATCCTCCAGATATTGCAGGATGCCACCCTTGAGGTGATAGACCTCCTCCACCCCCTGTTCGATCAGGTAGTTGGTGGATTTCTCGCAGCGGATGCCACCGGTGCAGAACATGGCGATCCGCTTGTTGTGAAAGCGGTCCTTGTTCTTTGCCCACCAGGCAGGAAATTCCCGGAACGTCGCGGTTTCCGGGTCCACCGCGCCCTCGAAGGTGCCAATCGCAATCTCGTAGTCGTTGCGGGTGTCGATCACCGCCACATCCGGTGCGGAAATCAGCGCGTTCCAGTCGGCGGGCCGCACGTAATGGCCCACCTTTGCCTTGGGATCGACGCCGGGCACGCCCATGGTGACGATCTCTTTCTTCAGGCGCACTTTCATTCGGGCGAAGGGCGCATCGGTCGCGGCGCTTTCCTTCCACTCCAGATCGGCGCAGCCGGGCAGGGCGCGGATATGGGCCAGCACGGCGTCGATGCCCGCGCGCGGCCCTGCGATGGTGCCGTTGATCCCCTCCGACGCGATCAGCAGCGAGCCGCGCACATCCTCAGCCTCGCACAGATCGCGCAGCGGCGCTCGCAAGGCGTCAGGGTCCTCGAACCGGGTGAAGTGATAGAGCGCGGCAATGGTGTACATGCGTTTCCCATACACCCGCCGCGCGGGGGCGTTCAAGACGGCACGCTTGATCGGGCTACGGCCATGAAGGCGCTTAGTCGCGAGCGAGAAATTCCAGGATCGCCTCGGTCTGCTCGCCCCAGGTCGGATCGGACGGCACGCAAAGGGTATTGGCGCTTTCGACAACACGGAACTCCGCATCGGGGATACCCGCGGCGATCACACGTCCCTCGGCCAGCGGATGCACGATGTCACTACGGGCATGGATGACCAGCGTCGGGGCCTTCACCCGCTCAAGATAGGGCCGCGCGTCAAAGCGGTCGATGGTCTGGCGGCTGGCCAGCACGTCGCTGATCGAGGACGCCGCAGCGATCAGCCCGATCATTGCAGTGGCCTCGTTATAGGTCAGAGTGGGCGCTGTCATCGACATCCAGGCCCGCATATACCCGTTTTGCGGATCGCCCCAGCCATCGCCACGCAGCAGATTGACGAACGGGTCATTCTCGGACGGCTCGGACGCGCCGCCCCGCAAGGCCCGCCCGCGCGCATAGCCTTGCTGGATGATCAGCCGGCTGACCCGGTCGGGGTTCTCGGCGGCATAGCGGATGGCAACCGCGGCACTGTTCAGATTGGCCAGGATCGGAAACCGGTCCAGCCCCGCCGCATCGGCCACCGCGGCCAGATCCTCTACATGCCGGGCCATGTCGTGGTCGGTCCCGGCCCCGTCCGACAGCCCGGTGCCGCGCATGTCATAGCGGATCAGCCGGTGTTGCCCCCCAAGCGCGTCGAAGAACGGCCGCCAGAACGGGCTGGCCCAATCCATCTCCAGATGAGTCACGTGGTGCGAGGCCCTCAGAAGGGGTGGCGCGTCGGCTTTCCCCGAGATCGCATAGGCCAGCTGCGTGCCATCGGCAGATGTGGTGTAGCGGATCGTCTGGCTAGCGGGGGGAGCCGGCGCCGGAATGTGTTCCTCTGCCTGTCCGACATGGCTGACCGGCACCACCAGCTCGATCCCCCGGCGCGGCACGGTACGGATCACCGCCTGCGTCTTGCCATCATCGCCGACCGCTGTGCGGGCCGCATTGATCCGGGCGCTGATCGTCGCCTCCGACACGATACGCCCGCCCCAGACCTCCTCGATCAGCTGATCCCGAGACACCAGCTTGCCTGCATTCACGACAAGCACCCGCAGAAGGTCGAACACCTGCGGTTCAACCGGCTGTACATCGCCAGTGCGAAAGAGCTTGAAGCTCTCGGTATCCAGCAGGCAATCGGCGAATTCAAATCGCATGGGTGACTCAATCTCCTTCCTTGAAGAATTGAGGAGTTCCCGCGATTTAGCAAGGAAATAGCCCGATGGAGTGGTTACAGGCCCAAGCCATCGAGCATTCGGTACTTCAGCACCGTCGCCGCCACCCCAAGCCGCCGCAGCCCGTGAAACGGAATGGGCTGTGGATCGGTCACGGGGAAATCCAGCTCCGCCTCTGGCCGTCCTGCCGCCCACTCCGCCATCAGCTTTCCCATGGCCGTCGCCTGCGCCACGCCGCGCCCGTTATAACCAAGCCCCGCCATCATCCCCGGCCCCATCCGTACCAGACGCGGGTAATGGTCCGGTGTCACGGCAACGAACCCGCCCCATGCATGCCGCCAGCCAAAGGGGGCCAATTGCGGGTACATTTTCACGCTGACCCGACGCAGCGCCTCCATCCGCGCCCGTGTCACCCGGTCGCCATAGCCCCCGCGCCCACCCATGATGAACCGCCCCGCCGCATCCATGCGGAAATAGAGCAACAGGCGCCTCAGGTCCGATGGCGCCTGCCGACCCGGAAGGATGCTCGCCGCCACCTCTGGCGGCAATGGGTCGGTCGCCACCTGAACCGAGCGAACCGGCACGACCTCCTGCGCCAAGGGTGGGGCCAGCCCGTCCGTATAGCCGTTGGTGCAAAGCAAAACCCTGCCAGCCCGGACAGCGCCACGCGATGTGCGCAGCACATGAGTGGCGCCCTCCTGCCCGGCAATGACAACACGTGACTGCCCATGCACCGCAGCGCCGGCCCGAATGGCCGCCTCGGCCAGCCCGATCGTGTAATTGAGCGGATGCAGATTACCGCCCCGCATGTCGATCAGCCCGCCAGCATAGACTCCGGTCCCCAGCATCCTGGCCAGCGCGTCCCGGTCCAGAAACCGCAGATCGGCCCCGCGCCTTTGCCACTGGTCCACCTTGCCGTGAATATCCCTCAGCGTTGCCGCGTTATGCGCCGCCCTGATCCAACCCACGGGCCGGGCATCGCATTGGATGCCGTGCCGCTCGATCAGGTCGAAGACCATCCGGGCCGACCGCCCCATGTAGTCCACCATCCGCGCGCCAATGTCGGGGCCGAACCGCGCCTCGACCTCATCCGGGTCGACATAAAGCCCCGGATCGACCTGACCGCCATTGCGCCCCGATGCGCCCCATCCGGGGCTTTCGGCCTCCAGCACCACGGCGCTGAGCCCCGCCTCGGCGGCATGGAGCGCAGCCGACAAACCGGTGAACCCGCCCCCGACGATGGCGACATCCGCCTTCACCTCGCCCACCAGAGGCGGGCAGTCGGGCGCGGCGTTCGCCGTGGCGGACCACAGGCTGTCGGCGATCACGGGGCGTTCATTGGCGATCATGTCGGGCACCTCTCTGCCCGACACCGAACACGCCCGCGCGCCGTGGGTCAATCGCCGTTACACGCTCACGCCCGCAAAGCGCACGCCGCTCAGCTCCGCCATCTCTTTCTTCCAGCTGGTCAGGTCATCCTCACGGAACCCCGACAGGCTGTTATGCCCGCAGGCCCGCGCCAGCACCTGCATCAGCTCCACCGAGGCCCCGAAGAACCGCGCCAGCCGCTCGGCGCTGACCTGCACGTCCAGACGCCGACGCAGTTCCGGCTTTTGCGTGGCGATCCCGGCGGGGCAGTTGTTGGTGTTGCACATGCGCGCGGCCACGCAGCCAACGGCCTGAATGGCCGAATTCGACACCGCCACCGCATCGGCCCCGAGCGCCATTGCCTTGGCGAAATCCTCGGCCACGCGCAGCCCGCCGGTGATGACCAGCGTCACCTCGCGCCCCGTGCGCGCATCCAGATGCCGCCGGGCACGGGCCAGCGCCGGGATGGTTGGAACCGAGATATGGTCGCGGAAGATCAAAGGCGCGGCCCCGGTTCCCCCGCCCCGTCCGTCGAGGATGATGTAATCGGCCCCCGCCTCCAACGCGAAGTCGATATCGGCCTCGATATGGTTGGCGGACAGTTTGAAACCGATGGGAATGCCCCCGGATCGTTCCCGCACCTCATCGGCCAGCTTTGCGAAATCGGCAGGCGTGGTCAGATCGGGGAAGGTCGCGGGTGAAATCGCATCCTGCCCCTTCTCCAGCCCCCGCACCTCGGCAATCTTGTCGGTCACCTTGTTGCCCGGCAGATGCCCGCCGGTGCCGGTCTTGGCCCCCTGACCGCCCTTGAAGTGGAAGGCCTGCACCCGCTCTGCCAATTCCGGCCGCCAGCCGAAGCGGGCTGAGGCCAGCTCATAGAAATAACGCGAATTCTCCGCCTGCTCCTCTGGCAGCATCCCGCCCTCGCCCGAACATATCCCGGTCCCCGCCAGTTCCGCCCCGCGCGACAGGGCAACCTTGGCCTCCAGCGACAGCGCGCCAAAGCTCATGTCGGACACGAAGAGCGGAATATCCAGCTCCAGCGGCTTCGCGGCGCGGGGGCCGATCACCACTTTGGTCGATACGGGCGCGTCATCCAGCAGCGGCTTGCGCGCCATCTGCGCAGGCAGGATCTGCAGGTCATCCCAATGGGGCAGCTCCTTTCGCGGAACGCCCATGGCCCCCATCTCGCCGTGATGCCCAAGTTGGCTGAGACCATCGCGCGCCAGCGCGTGGATACGCGCCACGGTCGGCTCCTCTGGTGTGGGTTCCGCCTTGGGCACATCGCCTTTCGGCGGTGGCGAGGCGTCGCCGGGCTCCAGCCCCTCCAGCCTGGAATGGGTCCCGTCGCAGAACGGCGCGTTTCCTGTGGCCTTGCAGCGGCACAGAAACGCCGCGCCAGTTTCCTCGGCCTTGAACGATACGGGAGTGATCCCCGTGCCGCGATGCGATCCGTCGCAAAAGGGCTGGTTCCGGGACCGCCCGCAGCGGCACCATGTATAGCTCTCGCCTTCGGTCAGTTCGACCTTGGCCGGGCTTTTCGCGGCGATGATGGGTGTTTCGGTCATGGGGTCCTCCTGCGTGCGTCTGCTCGTCAGCCTATGGCGGCCCCCTTCCCCGACATAGACGCACCCGCGCACAGCCGCTGTTCACCCCGGTGCAGCCCCGCACGTGCATTGACGGGCAGCGCCTGCCTGACTACCCCTTGAAGGAACCCGGAAAGGAGCCCGCCCATGCATGCCCTCATCGTCATCGACGTCCAGAACGATTTCTGCCCCGGCGGCGCGCTGGCCGTGCCCGAAGGCGATACAATTGTCCCCGGCATCAACGCCCTGATGGGGGATTTCGACGCCGTGATCCTGACGCAGGACTGGCACCCGGCGGGCCATTCCTCCTTCGCCTCGCACCACGGGGCCGAACCCATGACGCTGACCGAGTTGCCCTACGGCCCGCAGGTGCTGTGGCCCGACCATTGCGTGCAGGGAACCCCCGGCGCGGCCTTCCACAAAGACCTGATGACCGACCGGGCGGACCTCATTATCCGCAAGGGCTATAACCCCGCGATCGACAGCTATTCGGCCTTCTTCGAGAACGACAAGACCACGCCCACGGGGCTGGAAGGCTACCTGCGCACACGCGGCATCGACACGCTCACCATGGTCGGCCTCGCCACCGATTTCTGCGTGAACTATTCCGCTGTTGACGCGGCCCGGTTGGGGTTCACCGTCACCGTTCGCCAGGACCTCTGCCGCGCGATTGATTTCGACGGGTCACTGACTGCGGCGCTGGAGGGGATGGCCGGGGCAGGCGTCACGCTCGCCTGACGGTCTTTTCCCGCCGGCACCGATCCGAGCAATAGCGCACCTCTTCCCAGACCTTCGCCCATTTCTTCCGCCACGAAAACGGGCGCCCGCAGGTGGCGCAGGTCTTTGTCGGTAGGTTAGGTTTCTTGTGGGCCATGGCCGTGAAGATAGGGCGGGCAGGCGTTCAAACCAGAGGCCCCGTTCGCCACAGCGTCACCTTCAACCCGCCAAGGGCGACCGGCGGTCCTGCAAACCGGCTCGGCCCTCCTGCTCATATCGTCGCCACCACTTCGTAGCGGTCTTCGCAGAACAGGGGCAGACGGCCCCGGCTTGCGAAAAGGCCATCCCGGCTGCGATCATCCCAACAAGCCGCTCTCGACCCAAAGGCGTCAGTCTGGCATTCTGATGCACCTTCATTCGATCCCTTCGAACAGTGTTGAAGCTTGGTAACTCCAACCAACTCGGTCAGGATCGAATGGACAACCTGTTGAAAGCTCACAGCTAGCGATGAGGAAGTGGCACAACCTCGGCCTCGTCCTTGCCGCCCAGTTCCTCGAAATCGAAACTGTCCAGTCGTGTCGCCCGTTTTCCTGCGCGCTCGGCGGCGGTGGTGATGTCGTCCAGATCCTTGCGGGCCTGCCCGAAATGGGTGGTCAGCTTGCCCACGCGTTCCACCACCAGTTCCACATCCCGGTGCAGCATCGCCAGCTGCTTGCGGATCGCACCCGCCTGTTCGCGCATCCGCGCATCCTTCAGCACCGCGCGCATGGTGTTCAACGTCGCCATGCAGGTGGTGGGGGACACGATCCAGACCCGCGCGGCGAAACCTTCGCGCACCAGTTCGGGGAAGTTTGCATGCAGCTCCGCATAGACCGCCTCGGACGGCAGGAACATCAGCGCCCCGTCGGCGGTTTCGCCCTCGAGAATGTAACGCTCCGAGATCGCCTTGATATGCCCGCGCACGGCGGTGCGCAGGGCGCGCGCGGCCTCATCCGTATCGCGTTGCGTCTTTGCCCGGCGCAGCGCCTCATAGGGTTCCAGCGGGAACTTGCTGTCGATCACGATGGGACCGGGAGGTTTCGGCAGGTGGATCAGGCAATCGGCCCGCCGCCCATTCGACAGCGTCGCCTGAAAGGCATAGCTGTCGGGCGGCAGCGCCTTGTGCACGATGTCGTTTAGCTGAATTTCCCCGAATGCTCCGCGCGTCTGCTTGTTGGACAGGATATCCTGCAAGCCCAGAACATCGCCAGACAGCTTCTCGATCTTGGCCTGCGCCTTGTCGATCTGTTCCAGCCGCTGCTGCAACTCCCCAAGGCTGCGCGCGGTCCGGGTGGAGGTGCCGTGCAGGGTCTCGCCCATGCTGCGCTGCACCTCTTCCAGCCGCCGTTCCATCACCTCCAGCATCTGCGCCTGGCTGCGCGCCTGCAATTCGCTCACATGGGTGATGCCGCCCGATAGCTGGTGTTGCCCGTCCGACAGCGACTGCACCCGGTTGCCCAGTGCCCCCATTTGCTGCGCCAGCGGTTCCATCGCCCGCGCGGTCCGGTTCGCCGCTGCGATCGAGCGCATCACGAGGATCAGCAGCAACACAACCGCCGCCACACCGACAAGCGCCAGCATGGTCAGCGGGTCTGACAGGTCGATCTGGGTCTCACCAAGCTGGATCATGCGCGGCCAAACAGCCTTTCAATGTCGGATAGCTTCAGTTCCACATAGGTGGGCCGGCCATGGTTGCACTGGCCGGAATGGGGGGTCGCCTCCATCTCGCGCAGCAGGGCGTTCATTTCCTCGGCCCGCATCTGCCGACCGGATCGGATCGACCCATGGCAAGCAACGCGCGACAGGATCGCCTCGATCCGCGCCTTCACGGACAGGCTTTCGCCCAAATCGTCCAACTCATCCAGAATATCACGCAACATCGCCTCGGCGTTTACCGGCCCAAGGATTGCGGGCGTGGCCTGCACCGCGACGGTGCCCGGTCCGAAAGGCTCCAGCACGAGGCCGAGTTTCGACAGATCATCGGCAAGGTCGAGCAGCGTGCCCGCGTCGTTCTCGCCGAGCGTCACGATCTCGGGGATCAACAGTGCCTGCGAGGCGACCCCGTTCTCCGCCATCTGGCGTTTCAGTTTTTCATAGACCAGACGCTCATGGGCGGCGTGTTGGTCGACGATCACCATGCCGGTTTCGGTCTGGGCGATGATGTAGTTTTCATGCACCTGCGCGCGGGCCGCGCCGAGCGGATGTTGCGTGGCCTCCGGCGTCTCGATCACCGGTTCCACACGGGCAGAGGTGGAGGTGAAATCCGCAGGTTCCTCGGCAAAGCCCATGGCTGGGGCCTGCCAGTCGCGTGCGGCGCGGAGCGACCCCTGAGAGGGCCGGTCCATCTGATAGACCCGCGCAGGTCCCTGCTGTTCAGGGCGGAAGGCGCCAAGCGTCGCCTCGGCCACGGTCGAGGAGGCCCGATGCCCGGCCTCGGCCAGCGCATGGCGCAGGGCCGACACGATCAGACCACGCACGACGCCCGGTTCGCGAAACCTGACCTCGGCCTTGGCCGGGTGCACATTCACATCGACCCGCTCCGGCGGGCAGTCGACGAAAAGCGCCACCGCAGGATGCCGGTCCCGGCTGAGGAAATCCGCATAGGCCCCGCGCAGGGCCCCGACCAACAGCCTGTCTTTTACCGGACGACCGTTAACAAACAGATACTGCGCAGTCGCGGAGCCGCGTGAATAGGTCGGAAGGGCGGCATAGCCCACCAGGCGGACGCCTTCGCGCTCGGCCTCTATCGGCAGCGCGTTCTCGATGAAATCGCGCCCCATCACCTGCCCGAGCCTGGCCCCTAACGCATTGAAAAGATCCCCTTGTTCGGGGTCGGCGCGGAAGATCACCCGGTTCTGCCCATCGGTCATGTCGCGCAGGGTGAAGCCCACGGCGGGCTCTGCCATGGCCAGCCGTTTGACCACGTCGCCGATGGCCTGCATCTCGGCCCGATCCGTGCGCAGGAACTTGAGCCGCGCGGGGGTGGCGAAGAACAGATCCCGCAGCTCTACCACGGTGCCGCCCGACAGGGCCGCAGGGCGAATAACCGAATGTCTTCCGCCGGTTACAGCGATGGTATGGGCATCTCCTCCGGTCTCGGACCGGCTCGTGATCACCAGCCGCCCGACCGATCCGAGCGACGGCAATGCCTCGCCGCGAAAGCCGAAGCTGTTGATATTCAACAGATCTTTCCCGTCGATCTTGGACGTCGCGTGGCGGGCGAGGGCGAGGGGGAGGTCTTCAGGGGTCATTCCGCAGCCGTTGTCGGTGACGCGGATCAGGGATTTGCCGCCATTGGCGACCTCGACGGTGATCCGGTCGGCGCCGGAATCTATTGCGTTTTCAACCAGTTCCTTGACGGCGGAGGCGGGGCGTTCCACCACCTCGCCCGCCGCGATGCGGTTCACGACTGTTTCATCCAGCTGACGGATCACAGGGCGCGCAGAGCCGCCTATCTTGGGGTCGGGAAAAGCCATGCCACAAGGGATAGCACGCCCCCGCTCGATTCGGAAACGCCCCAAGGCGGGCGCAGGCGGCCTGTCGCCACCCGTGCACCGGGCGTACACCCCCCGTACACCCCCCGTGCAGACAAAACCGCGCCATTGACGGGATTTTAGGAAAATCCTGCCAGACTACCCGGCACATTCCCAAATCGAGGACCGGCCATGAACCTGGATGGCAAACCGCTGACCGCGAAGCAGCGGGAACATCACCACTACCTGATCGACGCGATGGCGCGCATCGACTACGACCTGCACAACCGGATCATGATCCACCGCCGCGTGCCGCATGACTGGGTGCGGATCGCGACCTCACCCAGTTCTGCTAAGAAGCGGGTGACGATCCGGGTGGATGAGGACGTGCTGAAATTCTTCCGCTCCATGGGGCCGGACTACGGCCCCCGGATGAATGACGTGCTGAAGGCCTTCATGCGGGCGCGGCTGATGGGGCTGCTGCACGGGGATGAGACCATCGACCAGTTCAAGGAACAGGAGAAGAGCGGGCCGCATAAGCGACCGAAATGGGGCTGGACGGACCGGATGATGGAGGAAGGCGACGCGTGGCTCAAAACGCGACGGGGAGAAGAGTAATGGGGAGGCGGTTGGTCATGCCCTCGCGCGGAATAAAGGCGAAGCCGCCGCGCGATCGCCGACCCGCCCCCCGGGGAGGCGATTGGTGAGGTCTCGTGCAGCATTGAGGGCGTTTGGGGCGGAGAGATAATGCGCGCCACTCAGAGGTCAGTCGTCCCCCCGCGGGTCGGTGAGCGCTCGGTTTTGGTGGGGGTATTTAGCAGGACTGCCAATCGACTTCACTAAACTTGTTGAATTGATGACAGCATGCTAACTTGCTGCCAATTTTCTATTTTGATCAAGCGCTTGGGGGGATTATGGCTAGGGACTATGGGTATTCTTCCGAGGTTAGCTACGATTCTGGTGGCAATAAGGGGCTCGCGTTTGATACCAGCGGCACCTTGGGTGGTCTCGACACGGATGACGGGTTCTGGAACGTAGGAGATCAGCTCGTAGATAGTCATCCGCTGGTTTTTGCGGGCAGCTACCAGGCAGATGGGCACCTGTTTCTTGCCTTTTCGGATGGCTTTGGCGGTCCTATCAGGAAGATATATTCGCCGACGGCTCCGTCTACCTCCAGCGGGTACCCCTCGAATGTTTCGCCACCGCCAAGCCTGTCAGCGCCGTTAGCACTTTGCTTTCTTGCCCGGACAGAGATTGCAGCTGTCGGTGGCAACAAGCTGATTGAAGATCTGCGGATCGGCGAGCGACTTCGTTCGAAGAGCGGGGAGGAAGTAACGGTCAAATGGATCGGACGCCAAACCGTCTCCACCCGCTTCGGTCCCGCAGACCGGCTGATGCTCGTGCGGTTTGCTGCCGGGTCTCTGGGTGAGGGGGTTCCGCACTCTGACCTGACGGTCACGGCGGATCACGGGATGCTGGTCGGTGGGGTGATCTGTCATGCGGGCGCGCTGGTGAACGGCACCACCATCACCCGTGTGCCGCTTGCTGACATGGGCGAGACCTACACGGTCTACCACATCGAAACCGAGGAACATGAGATTATCCTCGCCAATGGTGCGCCTGCTGAGACGTTCATCGACAACGTGTCCCGCCGGGTCTTCGACAACTTTGCCGAGTTCGAGGCGCTCTATGGGGACGTGCCCGAGATGGAGGAACTGCCTTATCCCCGCGCGATGAGCACCCGGCAGGTACCGGAACGGATCAAGGCGAAGCTCACCGGGAAGGCGGTGGCCTGACAGGGTGGTGCCAGCCTGCGATTGCTTGCCCCAAGATCACCGCGCCACCCCGCCCGAATAGCACCGCAGGTGCCGCGCGATCGCGTTCGGTAGGCTTACGCCGCGCCACTGGCGCGACGGTTCTGCCTCACCGCCCCCGCGGGTCGGCGAGGGCGTGGCTTTTTGAGGGGGAAACAACCCTTTTCGGACGTTCGACCGCAGCTCAGGATGCTGCAGCGCGGCTTGTCGAAGCCGCTATTCGTCGCAACATGTACCGCTACCTTCGGAGCTAAGTCGGCTGTGCGCGTGTGGAATTATGTTATGCAATCCTGTATGTACAGAGTTGCCCGTGTTACTCGGCGCGAGTTTTTCATTGGCCTGCCTTAGTGTTGAGCATCGGGTTCGGTGCTTGTCGTTGACCTTACCCTCGGAGAATCTTTGCAACTCCCGCAAAGTTACCTATATTTAACTGGTGTGGGTGATCATGCGATACCCGAGGATGCTATGAACGTCAGAGTGAACACATACCCGCAGCTACGCCAGCTATGCTGGAACCGTCCCGACGATGCAGTTGTGGACGGCGAAACTGCGCTCGCTCTCTATGAGCGCAACTGGCGTTTTGTCGATCAAGATGCGATCACACCACGCGAACAGAAGCTTCTGGATCGCCTTGTTGCTGAGTGCGGCAACGGGCACTTTCTGGCCGCTTGAATACTGAGCCGCAGGGTGCGGCCTTGTTCAAGCGTAAACATCATAACGATATCCTTGGCGTTCTCAGATGCCTCGATGGAGATTTGCTCCTCGATGCCGAATGCTATTTCGGCGGTGGCACGGCGATTGTTTTGAACCTTGGTGAGTATCGTGAAAGCGTGGACATCGACTTCCTCTGCGCCTCTAAGGAGGGATACCGCAAGATTCGCCAAGCTCTTTGGGGCAAGTCTGACCTCACCGGCCTCCTGCTCCCAGGCGCGGAACTACAAACATTGCGCGATGTTAGAACTGATCAATACGGCATCCGCACTCTGATCGGCGCGGCGGATGTAACAATCAAGTTTGAGATCGTCCGCGAGGCACGAATCCAGCTTGCCGGTGTAATGGATGACCGCTTCGGCGTCCCTGTTTTGACGCGGGATTACATGTATGCAGAGAAACTGCTCGCAAATGCCGATCGCTGGGCAGACAAAGCGGTTCTCAACCGCGACATTCTCGATTTGTCGATGATGATCTCACGTTGGGGACCGATCCCTGACGAAGCGTGGGATATCGCCGAAGGCGCCTACGGGGATACCGCGCGAAAAGCCTACGGCGCAGCAATCGCACGCATCCGCGACACTGGATGGCTTAATAAGTGCATGACCGGAATGGAAATGGAGCCTGATCTTGAGAGTGAGATACTAGCCCTTCATGGCGGTGCCCTCGATAAGGATTCGTGATGAATTCGTGAGAGCATCATTGCACTCGCGGTTGAGTTCGTCCCCTTGTCTGTCATCAGGCAAACAGATGTCCGCTACGAATGGGCGTGGACGGCAGTTTCGCGTCCACGCCGAAGGTCTGCACTCCCCCCAACAAAACAAAAAACACCGGCCAACGCGCGCTGGCCGGTGCTCCAAATTCGTAAGTCGAACCGCCCTCAGTAGCGGTAATGTTCCGGTTTGAACGGGCCGTCCTGCGACACGCCGATATAATCGGCCTGCTCTTTCGCCAGAACCGACAGCTTGGCGCCGATCTTGGCGAGGTGCAGGCGGGCGACTTTCTCGTCCAGCTGTTTGGGCAGCACGTAGACCTTGTTCTGGTACTGGTCGCCGCGCGTCCAGAGCTCGATCTGCGCCAGCGTCTGGTTGGTGAAGGACGCGGACATCACGAAGGACGGGTGCCCGGTGGCGTTGCCGAGGTTCAGCAGGCGGCCTTCGGAGAGCAGGATCAGGCGGCTGCCCGAGGGCATCTCGATCATATCCACCTGGTCCTTGATGTTGGTCCATTTGTGGTTCTTGAGCGCCGCGACCTGAATTTCGTTGTCGAAATGGCCGATATTGCCGACGATGGCCATGTCTTTCATCTCGCGCATATGCTCGATGCGGATCACGTCCTTGTTGCCGGTGGTGGTGATGAAGATGTCGGCGGAGGCGACCTCATCTTCCAGCGTGGTGACTTCGTAGCCGTCCATGGCGGCCTGAAGCGCGCAGATCGGGTCCACTTCCGTCACTTTCACGCGGGCGCCCGCGCCGCGCAGGGACGCGGCAGAGCCCTTGCCCACGTCGCCATAGCCGCAGACCACGGCGACCTTGCCGGCCATCATGGTGTCGGTGGCGCGGCGGATGCCGTCGACGAGGCTCTCTTTACAGCCGTACTTGTTGTCGAATTTCGACTTGGTGACGGAGTCGTTCACGTTGATGGCGGGGAAGGGCAGATGGCCTTTTTCCATCATCTGGTAGAGGCGGTGGACGCCCGTCGTGGTTTCCTCGGTCACGCCCTGGATCATGTGGCGCTGTTTCACGAACCAGCCGGGGGATTGGGCCATGCGCTTCTTGATCTGGGCGAAGAGGGCGACTTCTTCCTCACTGGTCGGCATTTCGATCAGATCGGTTTCGCCTTCCTCGACGCGGGCGCCAAGGAGGATGTAGAGCGTGGCGTCGCCGCCATCGTCGAGGATCATGTTGCAGCCGCCTTCCTCGAACATGAAGATGCGGTCGGCGTAGTCCCAGTATTCCTCCAGCGTTTCGCCCTTGATGGCGAAGACCGGGATGCCTGCGGCGGCGATGGCGGCAGCGGCGTGGTCCTGGGTGGAGAAGATGTTGCACGACGCCCAGCGGACCTCTGCCCCCAGATGCACGAGGGTTTCGATCAGCACGGCGGTCTGGATCGTCATGTGGAGGCTGCCCGCGATGCGCGCGCCCTTCAGGGGTTTGCTGTCGCCATATTCCTCGCGCAGGGCCATCAGGCCGGGCATCTCGGTTTCGGCGATGTCGAGTTCCTTGCGGCCAAAATCGGCCAGCGCGATATCCTTGACGATATAGTCGGTCATGTCGGGGCTCCTGAGAGGGCGTCAAACGGGTTTGGCGCGACATAGCAGGAGGGGTCGAGCGGGGCAATGGGCGCGGATCGCCGCAAATGGAAAACGGGGCCGCGAGCGGTGCGGCCCCGTTCTGATCGTGATGAAAAGAGCAAGCGGTTACTTGCTGCCGCCTTTGGGGGCCACGCCGCTTTGCGACGAACCCGACGCGCTGCCGCCCTTGTCGGACATGCTGCCCTGCTGGGCCGCGGGGCCCTTGGCGCTCTGGTCCTTGCGGGCGGGGGCGTTCTCGGGGGTGTCTTCTTTGGTCATAATCGGGTCCTCCAAAATAGGTTAACGCCAAGAGCCTACGCGCCGAAGGGCCTTTTCACCAAGGGGAATCTGAAACCGGTTCCATCCGGGCGATAAAATGTAGGCCCCCCGGGGCAGGCAGGCGTTGAATTTCGGGCCGGGTCTTGGTTTCTAGAGGGTCCGGGCCAAAGGGGCGCGATAGGGCGGAGAGAGATGGCAAAATCAACCG
The DNA here is from genome assembly GCF_001879695.1 of Nioella sediminis. Taxonomy (GTDB): domain Bacteria; phylum Pseudomonadota; class Alphaproteobacteria; order Rhodobacterales; family Rhodobacteraceae; genus Nioella; species Nioella sediminis. The sequence goes on along the minus strand of NZ_MNBL01000041.1, from coordinate 149,438 downwards.
CACGAGCATGGCAAAGGATGCTGTCGGGGCGCAGGCTGGACCTGCTGGACCCGACCCCGGTGGATATCGAGATCGAGGATATCGCCCATGGGCTGGCCTTTGTCGCGCGCTGGAACGGGCAGACGCGCGGGGATTACGCCTATTCGGTCGCAGAGCATTCTCTTCTGGTGGAGCAGATCTTTGCCCGGATCGACCCCAAGGCCCCGGTGAAATGGCGGCTGGCGGCGCTGCTGCATGATGCGCCGGAATATGTGATTGGGGACATGATCAGCCCTGTCAAGGCGGCGGTGGGGCCGGGATATGGCGCGCTGGACGACCGGCTGGCGGCGGCGATCCATCTGCGGTTCGGGCTGCCCGCGGCGATCCCCAAGACGGTGAAGGCGCGGATCAAGCGGGCCGACAAGGTCTCCGCTTGGCTGGAGGCGGTGCAGCTGGCCGGGTTTTCCGAGGCTGAGGCGGACCGGTTCTTTGGCCGCCCGACGCCTGCCCTGACCGAGGGGCTGCACCTGCATCTGCGGCCCCCGGCGGAGGTGCGGGCGGATTTCACCGCCCGGCATCATGCGTTGTTGGAGCAGTTATGATCGTCAGACAGGCCACCCCGGAGGATGCCCCGGGCATCGTGTCGATCTTGCAGGCCATCGTGGACAAGGGCGGCACGACCGCCTTTCAGGGCGAAGTTCCGGCGGATTTCCTGGCCTCCGTTCTGGACGGATCCACGCCGCGTGGCGTCTGTCATGTGGCGGAGCAGGATGGAGAGCTGCTGGGGTTTCAGTACATCTTTCCGCTGAAGGATGGGCCAGAGGACCGGGCCACGATCGCGACATTCGCCAGGCTGGGCAGCACGCAGCGGGGCATTGGCGCGGCGTTGTTCGGGGCGACGAAAGCGGCGGCGACCCGCTTCGGCTTTCGCGATATCGACGCGACGATCCGGGCGGATAACACCGGCGGGCTGCGCTATTACGGGCGGATGGGGTTCGTCGATCATCATGTGACGCCGGGCGTTCCGCTGAGCGATGGCACGCCGGTGGATCGGGTGACGAAGCTGCTGGATCTGCGCGGCTCGGCGTGATCCGGGCAATGGGGTGCCACCGCCCGGATTGGCTGGTTCTACTGTTACCCTGACTTACTCAAGGCCAGTTTGGCGAATGGCACGGCGCATCCGCGCCCGTTCGGCATCCGCGCGGTGACGGCGGGTGCGATAGTCTTCATGCTGGGCGCGCCAATGGTCGGGCGCATCCCATGTATCAAGGCGCGTTGCGGTTTTGAGAGTGCGGGAGAGGAGAGAGATCATCGGGAAAGCTCCTGTTTGCTGATGGTCCAGATATAGCGGGCTTGCGATGCGGGATCGAATCAGCAATATCTTCCACATGTAAGTGGAGCTTACAGATATGGATTGGCGCGATATTCCCTCGCTGTCCGCTTTGCGGGCGTTTGAAGCGGCTGCCCGGCTGAACAGCTTTTCCGCCGCCGCGCGAGAGCTGAACGTGACCCATGCCGCGATTGCGCAGCATGTGCGGGCGCTGGAGGATCAGTTCGGGCAAGCGCTGATGGAACGGTCGGGCCGCAAGATGGCGACCACGGCGGCGGGCCGCAGGCTGGCGCAGGATCTGGGCGAGGGGTTCGGGATCATCGCGGCGGGGGTCAGGACGCTGTCACAGGCGCGGGCGGATCGGCCCGTCGCGGTCACAACGACGCTCAATTTCGCGGAGAACTGGCTGGCCCCGCGGCTGGCCGGGTTCTGGAAGGCGCATCCCGATCTGCCGGTGACCATCGCGCCCGACAATGCGGTGGTGGACCTGCGCCGCGACGGGTTCGATCTGGCGATCCGCTATGGGCAGGGCAGATGGCCGGGGCTGGAGGCGCGGCTCTTGACCCGTGCGCACCGGATCGTTGTGGCGCACCCGGATGTAGCTGCGCGACTGCCGGTGGAATACTCCGCCACCTCGCCTGACGCGATCCACGCGCTGACGGACTTCGCCTGGCTGCCGGAGCCCACGGATATGGAGATGTTCACCTGGCTGCGGGCGCTGGGCGCGGACCCGGAGACGATGCAGATCACCCGGCTGGAGGCCAACGGGCTGGTTCTGGCCGCTGTCCGGTCAGGGGCCGGGATCACGCGCCAGCCGCTGGCGGTGGTGCAGCGCGATCTGGATGACGGGCGGCTGGTGGCGCTGCTGGAGGAACCGGAATCGGAGATCGCCTATTACAGCGTCCACAACCCGGCCACGATCAGCCCGCAGGCGCGGGTGTTCCTGACATGGCTGCACAGGGCAGCTTAGCGGAAGAAGCAGGTTCTGCCGGACCAGATGGTTGTGATCTCGGGGCCGGTGTCCTCGACCAGTGCCCAGACCCCGTCGATCTCGAATTCGCGCCCGAGGGTGGTGGTGGCCATTGTGACCGGCGGAGGTGTGTCGCCCACGGTCAGCCCGCCTGCCGCCGTCAGGCCCGGTTCGGTCAGAACCCAGCCCCGGAAGTCGCCCTCGACGAAGTTCAGCGTCAGCCCGGCGCGCCAATAGGCGGCGGTCACATCGCCGCAATCGGGGCTGGTGGTGATATCGGTCGGGTCCGAGCCCAGAAGGCGCGAAACGGTCTCGATCACGCCCTCCTGCGCGCGGCCGAAGTCGATGCGCAGGTCGCTGCCCACCGGTTGCAGGCCCTCGGCATCGGCGGTGACACGGTCGAAACTGGTCGGCACGGTCGGCATCTCGACCATGGGCATGCAGGCCGTCAGACCAAGCGCGAGAAGAAGAGCAGCGGCGCGCATAGGCTTAACGCGGGCTGCGCTTGGCGAGGATGCGTTGCAGCGTGCGGCGGTGCATGTTCAGGCGACGCGCGGTTTCGCTGACGTTGCGGTCACACAGCTCATAGACGCGCTGGATATGTTCCCACCGGACGCGATCGGCGCTCATCGGGTTTTCCGGCGGCGGCGGCATGTCATCTTCCTCGGCCAAGAGGGCTGCGGTGATGTCATTGGCGTCGGCGGGTTTCGACAGATAGTCGGTGGCCCCGATCTTGACGGCAGCAACGGCGGTGGCAATCGCGCCGTAGCCGGTCAGCACGACGATGCGGGCATCGGGGCGCTTTTCGCGCAGCAGTTCCACGACGTCGAGCCCGTTGCCATCCTCCAGCCGCAGATCGACCACGGCATAGGCGGGGGGGCGGGCGGTTGCGATGGCCTTGCCACCCGCTACGGAATCGGCGGCCTCGACCTCGAATCCGCGCTTTTCCATGGCCCGTTGCAGGCGCCTCAGGAACGGTTCGTCATCATCGACGAGCAGCAGGGATTTATCCGGTCCGATATCGCGCAACGAGCGTTCCGTGGCCATTCAAGCAATCCTCTTCGCAAGTTTCTTTCATATATGAGGAAATCTGCGCAATGGTCAAACAGATCGGGGTCAGGACGCGGCGTCCATGAAACAGGAGACGCGCGTGGCCATTTCCTCGGGCGTGTCGTCGCGGCGGAAGAACTCCACGAATCCATGCTCGGGGAAGACCAGATAGGTGAAGGTCGAGTGATCGACGAGGTAGAACCCGTCTTCGCCCGCCTCCTGATGGTTGAAATAGGTGCGGTAGGCCTCTGATGCCGCCGTGGTCTGGGCCAGCGAGCCGGTCAGCCCGATCATGCGCGGGTGCATGTTGTCGGTGAAATCGGCGAGGATCTCGGGCGTGTCGCGGTCCGGGTCGATCGAGATGAAGACCGGCGTGACCATGCGGCCCTCTTCCTCCAGGATCTCCACCGCGATGGCGTTGCGCGCGTTGTCCAGCGGGCAGACATCGGGGCAGAAGGTATAGCCGAAATAGATCAGCGTCGGGCCGGTGATGACATCTGCATCGGTCACGGTGTCGCCGGTTTCCGACACCAGTTCGAACGGGCCGCCGATATCGCCGGGGCCGCCCGCCACCCGCGTGGCGCGGCATTGGGCGAAGATATCTTCGTCCTGATTGGCGCGGCCCCAGAGGATCGACAGGCCGATGCCACCCAGAAGGGCGGCGGTCAGGGCAAGGGCGCTGGCGGCATAGATGCGGTTCATGGCAAGGTCCTCGAATGCTGTGCAGCGTTGATCGTTGAAAACGACCTGTCTATCAATTCACGTCTGCGCAACTGTGACAGAACGCCCCCGCCGGAACAGGATGCCCCGCATGGCCCAGACGACCGACCCGACCCGCACCTTGTTGACGCGCGACTTGCGCAGCGGCTGGGTACGTCTGCGGACGTTGCTGGTGCTGCGCTGGTTGGCGGTGCTGGGCCAGACCGCGACGGTTGTGGTGGCCAGCCTGTTTCTGGGCCTCAGGGTGGAACTTGGCCTGTGTTTCCTGGCCATCGGAACGTCGGTCCTGTCCAACATGATCGCGATGACGGTGTTTCCGCCGAACCAGCGGCTGGCGGATTGGGATGCAATGCTGACGCTGCTGTTCGATTTGACGCAGTTGTCTTTTCTGCTGTTTCTGACTGGAGGCCTGAACAATCCCTTCGCGCTGCTGATCCTTGCGCCGGTGACGATCTCGGCCACGGCCCTGACCATGCGGTCGACGGTGATCCTGGGGCTGGCGGCCATCGTGCTGATCACGCTTGTGGCGTTCTATCATGTGCCACTGACGACGCGCGCGGGCGAAGTGATCGAACTGCCCGCCTTGTTTTTGGCCGGGTTTTGGGCGGCCATCGTCATCGGCATCGTCTTCCTGTCGGGCTATGCCCGCCGCGTGACGTTGGAGATCCATTCCATGAGCCAGGCGCTGCTGGCCACGCAGGAGGCGCTGGCGCGCGAACAGAAGCTGACCGATCTGGGGGGCGTGGTGGCCGCTGCCGCGCATGAGCTGGGCACGCCTCTGGCCACGATCAAGCTGGTGTCTACCGAATTGGCGGAAGAGCTGGAGGACAACCCCGATCTGGCCGCGGATGCCCGCCTGATCCGAGAACAGGCCGACCGTTGCCGCGATATCATGCGCGATATGGGACGCGCCGGGAAGGATGACCTGCATATGCATTCCGCCCCGTTCGGGGCCGTGGTGCGCGAAGCGGCGGAACCGCATGTGGATCGCGGTGTCGAGGTGCATTTCGAGTTCGCCCCGATGCCCGGAGCCGATGAGGCTCAACCGGCGATCTATCGTCGCCCCGAGATTATCCATGGCATCCGCAATCTTGTGCAGAACGCGGTGGATTTCGCCAATGACGATGTCTGGGTCGATGGGCTTTGGGACGGGCACAACATCTATCTGCGGCTGACCGATGACGGGGCAGGCTTTCCCCCGGATCTGATCGGGCGGCTGGGTGACCCGTTTCTGAGGCGGCGCAAATCGCCGCGCGATGAGCAACAGCGGCCGGGATATGAGGGCATGGGTCTGGGGCTGTTCATCGCCAAGACGCTACTGGAGCGGTCCGGTGCCCGTGTCGCTTTCCGCAACGCCACCGATCCGTTCCTGCTGGCCGAGGAAAGCGGAGAGAGGCGCGGCGCGATGGTCGAGGTGACCTGGCCCGCCGCAGCGATCCAACTGGCCGAGGGCGTGGCCCACGCGCCGCTGGGCGAGAACCGTCCGATTCAGGCTTAACCCCGTCTTAACCATTCATCTGTTGTTATCCACAAGCCATGCGGTGTTGGGGACGAAATGACATTGACCGATCCGACGACGATTCTGTTTCTGGTGGGGATAAGCCTGGCCGCGGGTGGATTTTCCGCCGTCCTGGGCATGTCGCTGACTCGCGGCGGGGGCGGGTTTCGCCACGTCATGCTGCGCGGGCTGGATCTGCCCCGAAGCTATGCCTTCCGTGATGGCTATCTGCTGTCGGATCTCGACGACACCGACGCGATGCTGACCGACCCGAGCGACCGGGTGGGCGCCTGGACGGAGCTGCGCGAAAGCCTGTCGGCGCTGAACCCCGATGTGGCCGCGAAGATGGAGGCGCTGCGCGACCGGGGTGACGGGTTCGTGCTGATTGGCCGGATCGGCGGGGATGAGCTGTCGATCAGTGGCCGCGTTTCCGAGGGGCGATGCCTGATCACCGTCGCCTCGCTGGAGCCGGGGCAGGACCGCAAGATGATCGACCAGGCCGGGCTGGACGCGCTGGAATCGGAACTGGACCTGTTGCGCCACGGTCTGGACGCCGGACAGATGCTGCTATGGCAACAGGATTCGGCGGGCCAGAACATCTGGGCCAACAAAGCGTATTTCGACATGCTGCAACGGGTCGAAGGCAGCGATGGGGGGCTGGTCTGGCCGATTCGCAACCTGTTCGACCCGGACGATCCTCTGACCGAAGGCCAGACCCGGCGGATGTCGCTGGACGCGGACGATCTGCTCTGGTTCGACCTGACATGCCGCGGCTATCGCAATGGTAAGCTCTTTTCGGCGCAACCCATCGACCGGGTCGTGGCCGCTGAAATCGCGCTGCGCGACTTCGTGCAGACCCTGTCGCGCACCTTTGCCCATCTGCCCATCGGGCTGGCGATTTTCGACAAGCAGCGGCAGCTGGTGCTGTTCAACCCGGCGCTCGTATCGCTGTCGACGCTGCCCGTGGACTGGCTGTCGGCCCGGCCCGATCTGTTCGCCTTCCTCGACAAGCTGCGCGAAAAGCAGAGGATGCCGGAGCCGAAGAACTACCAGGCCTGGCGCGCCGGGCTGGGAGAATTGGAACAGGCCGCGCGCGATGGCACCTACCAGGAGATGTGGAACCTGCCCAACGGCCAGACCTTCCGGGTCATCGGGCGGCCCCACGCGGATGGGGCGGTGGCCTTCCTTTTCGAGGATATCAGCCAGGAAATGACCCTGACCCGCAAGTTCCGCGGCGATCTGGACCTCTACCAATCGGTCATCGACGACAGTGCCGAGGCGATGGCGGTGTTTTCCCGCGATGGCCGCTTTGTCATGGGAAACCGTGCCTATCGGGCGCTATGGCAGGGTGAACCCGCAACAGTATCGGAGGCAACGGGCCATTGGCAGGCGGCCTGCGCGCCCACGCCCCTATGGGGCGAGATTCGCGACTTCGTCGGCGGTTATGCCGACCGCAGCGCCTGGACCGAACGGGTGGTGCTGAAGGATGGCGGATGCCTTGTCTGCCGGTTGGCCCCGTTGAAAGGCGGGGCGAGCCTTGTGGCCTTCCAGACAGGCGCCGCGCCGTTGCCTTTGCCCGGCCCGGACCCGGAGGCCGAAACAGAGACGGTGCTGATTTCGTCGGGCTGAGCGCGCGGGCGCGGTTGCGGCCCGGCGGGGCCTTGATAAACTCGCGCCCATGCCGAACCCCGTCCGCCCCGTTCTTGCCGAAACCACGCTGCCCTCGCCAGAGGCCACGTCGCGGCTGGCTCTGCATCTGGCGGACCGGCTTGCGCCGGGGGATATCCTTTGTCTCGATGGTGATCTCGGGGCCGGGAAGACCCATTTTGCCCGGTCGCTGATCCAGCACCTGCAAGCGGCCGAGGGCCGGGTGGAGGACGTGCCGTCGCCCAGCTTCACGCTGGTCCAGACTTACGAGGCTGGTGGCCACGAGATCTGGCATGCCGACCTGTATCGCCTGAGCGATCCGCAAGAGGTCGATGAACTGGGCCTGACCGACGCCTTTGACACGGCCATCTGCCTTGTGGAATGGCCCGACCGGTTGGGCGATGAAATGCCTGCCCGCGCCCTTTGGCTATCGCTGCGGATGGTGCCGGGGCAAGACGATGCGCGGGCGCTGACGATCTCCTCCGCCCGCCCCGATCTTTGGGCCGACCGGCTCAGCCTGGTGGTGCCCGCATGAGTGCCCTTGTGCAGGAGTTTCTCGACACCAATGGCTGGGGCAACGCGACACGCGTGCCGCTGGCGGGTGATGCATCGGCCCGGCGCTATGAACGCCTGACCCTGGGCGATGCGCGCGCGGTGCTGATGCTGGCCCCCCCCGAGGACCGTGCCGCCTTTGACGCGTTCCTCAGCATTGCTGCCAAGCTGCGGGCCATGGCGCTGTCCACGCCGCTGATCATCGGGTCCGACAAGGACAGGGGCCTGATGTTGCTGGAAGATTTTGGCGACCGAAGCTTTGCCACCCTGGGGCCGGATCTGATGGAAGCGGGCCTTGCCGCTGCGGATGTGCTGATCCATCTGGCCCGCCACCCGGAGGGGTGGAGCCTGCCCGCCCTGACCCCGCATGTGATGGCCGAGATGACCCGGATCGCGCTGCCGGATGGCACCGATGCGGACGCGGCGCTTTCGGAAATGCAGGCGCAGTTCGCCCGCGTCTTCACCGCGCCGCTGGTGCCTGCCCTGCGAGACGTTCATGCGGAAAACCTGCTGTGGCTGCCAGACAGGCTGGGGCTGACCCGCGTTGGCCTGCTCGATTTCCAGGACGCGGTGCTGGCCCCGCCGGGCTATGATCTCGTGTCCTTCATCAAGGACGCGCGCCGCGATATCCCTGACGATATCGCCTCTGCCATGACTGTCCGGTACACGGACGCGCTGGCTATCGACGAAGATGGTTTTGCCGAGCAATGCGCGCTGCTCAGCTTCCAGAGAAACCTGCGCATTCATGGCGTCTTCCGCCGTCTGGCGCGGGACCGGGGCAAACCCGAGTACCTGAGCCACCTGCCGCGCGTTTTTGCCCATGTCGCCGACGCGCTGGCGCACCCGGCGTTTAGCGATCTTGCCGGGGCGATGGGGCCGCTTTTGCCGGGGCTGAGGTCATGATGCCGACCGCCTGCATGATCCTCGCCGCCGGGTTCGGCACCCGCATGGGCGCCCTGACGCAGACCCGCCCCAAGCCACTGATCCCGGTCGCGGGGCGGCCCCTGATCGACCACGCCCTGGCGCAGGCGCGCGGTGCGGGTGTGGGGCGGATCGTGGTCAATGGCCACCACCACGCCGATCAGATGCGCGCCCATCTGCACGGCATGGCGGATGTGGCGTTTTCCGAGGAACAGCCGGTCATTCTCGACAGTGCCGGGGGCATCCGCCACGCCCTGCCGCTGCTGGCGGCTGACACGATCTTCACCCTCAACGCCGATGCGGTCTGGTCCGGCCCCAATGCTCTGGCAACGCTGGCCGCCGCATGGGACCCGGAGCGGATGGACGTACTGGCCCTGATGGTCCCGCAATCGCGCGCCGTGGGGCGGCAGGGGGGCGGCGATTTCGCCCGTGATACGCAGGGCAGGCTTGGCTGGGACAAGGCGGGAGAGGTCTATACCGGCGCGCAGATTCTGAAAGCGGGGCTTCTGGACGGCTATCCCGAGGGGCCATTTTCGCTGCATGACGTCTGGCGCGCGGCGATGGCGCAGGGCCGGATGTTCGGCACGCCCTATAAGGGGCATTGGGCCGATGTGGGCCACCCGGACGGGATCGGACTGGCCGAGGAAATGGTGACCCATGTTTGAAGCCCCCCCCACCCCCCGCGTCTTCGCCACGCCCTTGGGCGTCGATTTCACCGCCGCGCTGGTCAAAGGCGTGGCCGAGCGTCTGGAGGGCCAGCCGCCCCATGCCCTGGCGCGAGTGGAGATCTACGTCAACACCGCCCGCACGCAACGCCGCCTGCGCGCGATCTATGCGGAAAAGGGCGCGGGCTTCCTGCCGCGGATCAAGCTGGTGACGGACCTCGCCCGCCGCCCCGACATGACCGGCCTGCCGCCCGCGATCTCTCCCTTGCGGTTGCGGCTGCAATTGTCACAGACCGTCTCGGCGCTGCTGGACCGCGAACCGGACCTTGCGCCGCGATCCTCGCTCTATGGCCTGTCCGACAGCCTCGCCGATCTCATGGGCGAGATGCAGGAGGAGATGGTCACGCCGGATACGGTCGCGAGGCTCGACGTCGGCAACCATTCCGCCCATTGGCAGCGCTCGCAAAAGTTTCTCGGCATCGTCGCGCCCTATTTCGCGGGCAGCGAGGATCACATGTCGGTCGAGGCGCGGCAGGCCGCCGTGGTCGCCCGGTTGGTGTCGCTGTGGTCCGTGGCCCCGCCCGATCACCCGATCATCGTCGCGGGCTCCACCGGGTCTCGCGGGCCAACGGCGCGGTTCATGGAACTGATCGCAGGGCTGCCGCAAGGCGCGGTGATCCTGCCGGGCTTCGATTTCGACCAGCCCCGCGCGGTCTGGGACCGGTTGACCGATCAGATGGGCGACAGCCTCAGCGGTGGCGAGGATCACCCTCAGTTCCGCTTCGCCAGCTTCGCCGCGCGGGTGGGGATGCACCCCTGTGATGTGCAGGTCTGGGGCAGCGATGCGCCCGCGAATCCCGCCCGCAACCGGCTGATTTCACTGGCCATGCGTCCCGCGCCGGTCACCGATCAATGGCTGGAAGAGGGGCCGAGGCTGACCGAGGTCACGCAAGCCGCCGAACAGCTCACCCTCATCGAGGCCGCCAGCCCGCAGCTGGAGGCCGCCGTCATCGCCCTGCGCCTGCGCCGTGCCATCGACGAGGGCAAGCGCGCCGCGCTGATCAGCCCCGACCGGGTGCTGACCCGGCAGGTTACCGCGGCGCTGGACCGCTGGCGGATCGAGCCGGATGATTCCGCCGGTGAACCCCTGTCGCAGACCGCGCCGGGGCGGCTGCTGCTACACGTCGCGGGCGGTCTGGCCGAGCGGATGACGGCAGAGGATCTGCTGGTTCTGCTGAAGCACCCCCTGACCCATTCGGACAGCGACGACCGGGGTGATCACCTGCGCCGCACCCGCGATCTGGAACTGCAAAACCTGCGCGGCAAGCTGCCCTTCCCGACCCGTGCCGATCTGGTGGACTGGGCGGCAAAGCGCGAGACCGATCCGGGCGCGATGGAGTGGGCCGCCTGGGTCGCCGATGCGGCGCTGAGCCTGCACGCGCCGGGGCCGCAACCGCTGGCCGATCACGTCGCGCGGCATCTGGCGGCCACTCAGCTTCTGGCCACAGGGCCGGGGGCGGAGGGCACAGGGGCGCTTTGGCAGAAGGATGAGGGCGAAAAGGCCCTTGCCCAGATGCAGGCGCTGGAGCGGGAGGCCGACGCGGGCGGCACCATGACCGCCGCCGAATATCGTGATTTCGTGGGGGCCGTGCTGCGCGAGGAAGAGGCGCGCGACCCGCTGGCCCCGCATCCCGACATCATGATCTGGGGCACGCTGGAGGCGCGGGTTCAGGGCGCCGATCTGGTCATTCTGGCAGGGCTCAACGAAGGTTCCTGGCCGTCTGCGCCCGGCGCCGATCCGTGGCTCAATCGCTGGATGCGCGCCAAGGCGGGGCTGCGGCTGCCCGACCGGGTGATCGGCCTCTCGGCGCATGACTTTCAGCAATCGGTGACGGGGGCGGAGGTCTGGCTCTGCCGTGCCAAACGCGATGCGGAAACCGAAACCGTGCCCTCGCGCTGGCTCAACCGGATCGTGAACCTGATGAAGGGCGCAAGCGCGGAAAGCGCGGCGGCGCTAGAGGCGATGACCGCGCGCGGCCGCGACTGGCTTGCACTGGCTGAACGGCTGGACGACCCCGCCGCCCGCGTTGCCCCTGCCAAGCGCCCCGCGCCCGCGCCCCCCGCCGAACAACGCCCCAACAGCCTGTCGGTCACGCAGGTCGAAAAGCTGATCCGCGATCCCTACTGGGTCTATGCCCGCAAGGTGCTGGACCTACGGCCGCTCGAACCGCTGCGCCAATCGCCGGACGCGCCCCTGCGCGGCACCATTCTGCATGACGTGCTGCACGATTTCATCGAGGCCACATGGGACGGTCTGCCCGACCAGCCCGAGGCGCTGCTGTTGAGGATTGCCGACGAGGTGCTGGAGGACGCCGCCCCCTGGCCCGCCGCCCGCCGCCTCTGGCGTGCCCGGATCGAGAAGATCGCCCCTTGGTTCATTGCAACCGAGCGGGAGCGCCGCGCCCTGGGCGCCCCGTGGCGGCTGGAGGCTGAAGGCAAGGCGGAGCTTGGCGCGCCCGGTTTCACCCTGACCGGCACCGCCGACCGGATCGACAAGGCCCCGGACGGGCGCATTCTTATATATGATTACAAGACCGGTAGTGCGCCGTCGAAGGATCAGGAAAAAGCGTTCAACAAACAGCTCTGGCTAGAGGCCGCGATGGCCGCGAAAGGCGCATTCGGAGAGCCGATGGACACCGCCCTCATCGCCTATGTGGCGCTTGGGTCCGGGGGCGATGTGCGGGATCACCCCGTGACGCAAGCAGAGGTTGCCGAGATTACCGAAGGCTTTGGCAAGCTGCTCGACCATTATCTGAATGAAAGCAACGGCTTCACCTCCCGTCGCGCGATGGAGAAAGTGTTGTTCGAAGGCGACTATGATCACCTCGCCCGCTTCGGCGAATGGGATGAAACCATGGCTGCCGAAACCGTGAAGGTGGGGCAATGAGCATCCAGTTCGACGAGGCCACCACCGCCCAGATCACCGCCGCCAATCCGTCGGCCTCCACCTGGCTGTCGGCCAATGCGGGCAGCGGCAAGACACGGGTGCTGACCGACCGCGTTGCGCGACTTCTTCTACAAGATGTGCCGCCCGAACGCATTCTCTGCCTGACCTATACCAAGGCCGCCGCGTCCGAGATGCAGAACCGCCTGTTCAAGCGGCTTGGCGAGTGGGCAATGAAGCCCGATGCCGACTTGCGCGACGACCTGTTGAAGCTTGGCATGAACGCAGGCACCCTGACCCCCGCGCTCCTGTCCCATGCCCGCACGCTCTTTGCCCGCGCGATCGAGACACCCGGCGGGTTGAAAATCCAGACCATCCACTCCTTCTGCTCCGCCGTCCTGCGCCGCTTCCCGCTAGAGGCCGGGGTCGCCCCCAACTTCACCGAAATGGACGAACGCGCACAGGCGATGCTTTGTGCCGATGTGCTGGACGGTCTGGCAGAGGGCGCGGGGCAGGGTGCTGTCGATGCGCTGGCCGCCCATGTCTCTGGCGACGACCCCATGCCGCTCATCCGTGCGCTTCTGGGCAAGCGGCTGGCATTCGAACAGGACTGGCCCGACGCCGATATCATGGCCTGGTTCGACCTGCCCGCAGGCTATTCCGCCACCGACCTGATCGCCCATGTCTTCCACGGCGATGAACGCGACATCTGCCAGATCGTCCGCCAGAATCTCGACCCTGACAACCGCAATCAGGGCACCAATCACCGGCGGCTGTCAGCGATCAACTGGGACGATCCGGGGCTGAACGATATCGCAACGCTGGAAGAGGTCTTCCTCACCGGCTCCAAAACCAAGACCCCCGACAGCCCCAAGATCGGCAGTTTCCCGACGAAACCCATCTGGGCGCAAATGTCCGCGATCCATGAACCGCTGGAGGCGCTGATGCTGCGCCTGGCAGAGGCCCGCCCGATCCGCCGCGCCCTTGTCGCCGCGGAAAAAACCCGCGCGCTGCACCGCTTCGCCCAAGGCTTCCTTCCCGCCTATGACAAGGCCAAATCCGCGCTCGGCTGGCTCGATTTCGACGACCTGATCCTCGCCACCCGCCGCCTTCTGGCCAATAGCGGTGTCGCGCAATGGGTGCTCTTCCGCCTCGATGGCGGTATCGACCACATCCTCGTGGACGAAGCGCAGGATACCTCGCCCGCCCAATGGGATATCGTCGCGCAACTGGCCGAGGAATTCGCCGCCGGGTCCGGGGCGCGGGCTGATGTGGACCGGACGATCTTCGTCGTTGGTGACAAGAAACAGTCGATCTATTCCTTCCAGGGCGCCGACCCCGACGGGTTCGACCGGATGCGAGAGCATTTCGCCGCGCGCCTGCACGATGCCGAGGCGCTGTTCCAGTCCCGCGTGCTGGCCCATTCCTTCCGCTCCGCCCCGCCGATCCTGCGCCTCGTGGACGAGGTCTTCAAAGGGGCGGCCAGTGCGGGCGTCGGGCAGGACGTCACCCATATCGCCTTCAAGCAGGACCTGCCGGGGCGCGTCGATATCTGGCCCGTCGTCGAAAAGGCGGATAGCGAAGAAAAACCCGATTGGGACGATCCCGTCGATCAACGCGCCGATCACCATCATTCGGTGGTGCTAGCCCGCGCCATAGCGGGCGAGATCAAGCGCATGATACAGACCGGCACGCCCGTCACCGTCGAGGGCCAGCGCCGCCCCGTCACGGCGGGCGATATCCTGATCCTCGTGCAGCGCCGGTCTGACCTGTTTCACGAACTCATCGCCGCGATCAAGGAACAGGGCCTGCCCATTGCCGGTGCCGACCGGATGCGGCTGGCCGCTGAACTCGCGGTCAAGGATCTGACGGCGCTTCTGTCCTTTCTCGCCACGCCAGAGGATGACCTGTCGCTCGCCGCCGTCCTGCGCTCGCCCCTTTGCGGCTGGTCGGAACCGGCCCTGCATGATCTGGCTCATGGGCGCGGCAAAACCTTCCTCTGGCGCGCCCTGCAACAGCGCCGCGACATGGACCCCGACACCGTTGTGATGCTGGAGGATCTGCGCAATCACGCCGATTTCCTCCGCCCCTATGACCTGCTCGAACGCATCCTGATCCGCCATCACGGTCGCCGCAACCTGCTGGCCCGGATGGGGAACGAAGCCGAGGACGGCATCGACGCGATGCTGGCGCAGGCGCTGGCCTATGAACGGATGGAGGTGCCCAGCCTCACCGGCTTCACCGGCTGGCTTCAGGCCGATGATGTGCAGATCAAGCGCGACCCCGGCAGCGCCGGCGACCAGATCCGCGTGATGTCGGTCCATGGGGCAAAGGGGCTGGAGGCCCCCGTCGTCATCCTGCCCGACACCGCCTATCGGCAAAGCAACCACAGCGCGCCCAAGCTTTTCGCGCCCGAAAGCGGCCCGGTCTGTTGGGCCGGTCGCAAGGATGACAGCCCCGAGGTGATGCGCGACCTCTTCGATGAGGCCGCCGCGCGCGAGGTAGAGGAGCGTAACCGTCTGCTCTACGTCGCCATGACCCGCGCCGAAAGCTGGCTGATCGTGGCGGCGGCAGGCGACATCGCCAAGGGCGAAAACGAAGGTTGGTATCCCCATATCCTTACCGCCGCGCAGGCCTGCAACGCCGCGCCCTTCGCAACGCCCACCGGGCAGGGCTGGCGACTGGAAACCGGCGACTGGACGGCGATGGACCACAGCACGCAGCCCGCGCGCGCGCCCTCCGCGCTGCCCGACTGGATCGCCACCCGCCCGGCGACCCGCCCGCGCGACACGAAACCCCTGTCGCCGTCTGACCTTGGCGGGGCCAAGGTGCTGCCCGGCGATGGCGCGGGGCTGGACGAAGACGCCGCCAAACTGCGCGGCCGCCGCCTGCACCTGCTGCTGGAGCATCTGCCGGACCTTCCCCAATCGGGCTGGTACGCCGCCGCGCCCGGCATTCTGGCGGTGGAGGGGGAGCTCCCCGATGCCGACCTCGCAGAACTCTTTGAGGAGGCCACAACCTGTCTCACCACCCCGGCGCTCGCGGCGCTCTTCACCCCCGACGCGCTGGCCGAGGTCACCCTGACCGCTCCCAGCCCGACCCTGAACCGCACCCTCCTGGGCCAGATCGACCGGCTGATCCTCGCCCCGGATCACGTGCTTGCCGTCGATTTCAAATCCAACGCCACCGCGCCCGACCGGCCCGAGGACACACCTGACGGCATCCTCCGCCAGATGGGCGCCTATGCCGAAATGCTCGCCGCCATCTACCCCGACAAACGCATCGACACCGCCATCCTCTGGACCCGTCCCGCGCTACTCATGCCGCTCCCCGCCGAGCTCACCACCCCGGCGCTGATCCGCGCCCGCGACGATCTGAAGTGACACAGGCCAAGCGCACTTATCGCTCCCGCACAACGCCCCTTTCATCTTGGCAAAAAATACCTCCGCCGGAGGCATCCCGCACTCTCGACCAGAGATCCGCTCGGTCCGGCTCACAGTCCTCTCCGATATCCCGTGGCAACGCGGACCGACGAGGCCTCCCGCGTAAGCGGGGGGTTGAGGAGGGCCGCTCCCCGGTCGACGCGCGATGCGCGGCGAAACCGCGATTCATATGCACGCCCGGTGTACGGGGGGTGTACAGGGGGTGTACGGGGGGGCGCCCCCCTCAATCCCGGGCGAAATGTGCCGCGCCGATCACATGATTGCGCTTGGGTGTTTCAGTCGCTTGACCTTGTCCATCGCCGCCCATACGTTTCGCCCCTGACTCGTGAAAATTCTCTCCAGGAGGGCTAGATATGGCCACCACCGCCGTCACCGACGCAACATTTGACGCTGAAGTCAAACAATCCGATATCCCCGTCGTGGTGGATTTCTGGGCCGAATGGTGCGGCCCTTGCCGCCAGATCGGTCCCGCGCTGGAAGAGATCTCGGAAGAGATGGCCGGCAAGGTGAAAATCGTCAAGATCAACGTAGACGAGAACCCGAATTCCCCCATGCAACTGGGTGTGAGAGGGATTCCCGCCCTGTTTCTCTTCAAGGGTGGTGAAGTTGTGTCGAACAAGATCGGCGCAGCCCCGAAAGCCGCCCTGCAAAGCTGGATCGAAGGCGAAATCTAAGCGCTTTCCGGTTTTCCAAACAACCCTGCCACGCCCAGGCGCGGCGCGGTTATTTGTGTGCTGATAGGACCTTACAGGAAAAGCGGCGCCCGGATGGGACGCCGCTTTCCGCTCTGCCAATCCGGGAAATAGGGAGAGCCCGGATCAGCCATGTTACCGGTTCAGCCCTTGGAGAATTCCGGGTAGGCTTCCATCCCCAGTTCCGACATGTCGAGGCCCATCATCTCGTCCTCTTCACTGACACGGATGCCAACGGTCATTTTCAGAACGTACCAGATGACCGCGCTGCCGACGAAGGTGAACACACCATAGGCGGCAATGCCCGTCAGCTGCGTCGCAAGGCTTGCACCCTCATTGTAGAAGACCACGGCGATCGTGCCCCAGATCCCGGCGAAGAGGTGCACCGGGATGGCGCCGACCACGTCGTCGATCTTGAGCTTGTCGAGGAAGGGTACCGCGAAGACCACGATGACACCGCCCACGGCACCGATCCAGAGTGCGCCGAACAGGGTGGGGGCGAGAGGCTCTGCGGTGATCGACACGAGGCCAGCCAGGGCGCCGTTCAGCACCATGGTCAGGTCGACCTTGCCGAACATCACCTGCGTCAGGATCATTGCGGCAACGGCACCCGCTGCAGCGGCCATATTGGTGTTGGCGAAGATGCGGCTGACGTCAGAGATGTCGCCGACGGTGCCCATGGCCAGCTGCGAACCGCCATTGAAGCCGAACCAGCCGAGCCACAGGATGAACGTGCCGAGCGTGGCAAGGGCCAGGTTGGACCCGGGGATCGGGTTCACGCGGCCATCCTTGCCGTATTTGCCAAGGCGCGGCCCGAGGATCAGGGCACCGGCCAGAGCGGCCCAGCCACCCACGGAGTGCACGATGGTCGACCCGGCGAAGTCGGAGAACCCAGCCTGTGCCAGCCACCCGGTGCCCCACTGCCAGGAGCCGGAGATCGGGTACATGACACCGGTCAGGACCACGACGAAGGCCAGGAACGGCCACAGCTTGATCCGCTCCGCCAGGGCACCCGAAACGATCGAGGCGGTGGCGGCAACGAAGACCAGCTGGAAGAAGAAGTCCGACCCGACCGACGCGTAGTCGAGCGCTGCATCGGCTGCGGCGACGCCGACGGGATCAAGCACCGTCGTGTTGAAGAAGCCGCCGACATATCCCGCGATGATCCAGCCATCGGGGTATGCGCCAGTGGCCTCGTCAAAGGCCCCAGGGTACATCAGGTTGAAGCCCATCAGCCAGTACATGATGGCGGCGATGGAAAACAGCGCGATGTTCTTGGTCATCTGCATGGTGACGTTCTTGGACCGCACCAGACCGCCTTCCAGCATGGCAAAGCCAGCCGCCATGAAGAAGACAAGGAACCCCGCCATGCAGAACAGCAGGGTGGTCATGATATAGGGGCCGATCTCGTCAAAGGTCGGCACGGCTTCGGCCTCTTGGGCGAGGCCCATGGTGGGCAGCAGGACTGCCGCTAGGGCAACTGCCGGAAGAAACTTTCTGACTTGCATGGTATTTATCCCTGGTTCTGACAGTTGCTTAGAGGGCGTCGTCATTGGTCTCGCCGGTGCGGACGCGCACGGCAGCAGAGACGTCGAGGACGAAGATCTTGCCGTCACCGATCTTGTCGGTCTTGGCTGTGGTCTGGATGGTTTCGACAACCTGATCGGCCATGGCATCGGCCACCACGATCTCCAGCTTGACTTTGGGAACGAAGTTCACGGCATATTCCGCGCCGCGATAGATTTCGGTGTGCCCGGACTGAGAGCCGAAGCCCTTGATCTCGGTCACCATCATGCCCCGCACGCCGATAGAGGTCAGAGCTTCGCGGACCTCCTCCAGCTTGAACGGCTTGATTGCTGCAATGATGAGTTTCACGGTTTTACCCTTCCGTCGTTTTGGGTTCTGCGACCCGGACGTTGCCAATGCAGACCCCACAGGCGGGAAGAGCAACGAAGGGAGGGGAGTTGGAGGGCCGCATTCGAGGGGGGTCGCAAAATTTTTGCATGAAATCGGGCAAACGGTTAATAATTGGGCGCAATGGAATTTCGGCAGTGCGGCGAGAACCCTCCACAAACGACTCGAAATCCCCTATGTTGCGATCAAAAGAGCAGGATCAGGCATGAGCGCATCAGGAAACAGAGGCGGGCGGAACGCCCGTTCGGGCCGCAGGCTTGTCGCGGAGCGCAGGAATGCTGCACCTGCGAAATCTTCACGGTCGTCTGGCTCCGGCGGATCTGGTCGAAAATCAGGCAGATCGCGCCGCCGCACGCCGCACCGGCGACGGGGCGGGATACGGGGCGCCATCGGGGCCTTCTTCCGGTTCATCTGGCGCATCGTTTTCGGGATCGTCTGGCGCGCGACGCTGGCTCTTGTGCTGATCCTTGCGGGCGCGACCGCTTATATCTACTCCACCCTGCCGCCAATGACCGAACTTGTGGACGGACGCGCGCGCGGATCGGTGACGATGCTTGACCGGGACGGCAATGTCTTTGCGTGGCGGGGCGAGCAATATGGCGGGCTGATCGACACGGAAACGGTGTCGGAACATGTGGTCAACGCCATCGTGGCGACAGAAGACCGGCGCTTTTTCCGCCACTGGGGGATTTCCCCGCGCGGTATCGCTTCGGCCATCCGTATCAACCTGCGCGAAGGGCGCGGCCCGCTGGAGGGCCATGGCGGGTCCACCATCACGCAGCAGGTGGCCAAGCTGCTATGCCTTGGGGTGGCCTTCGATCCCGATGAATGGGAAACCGAAGCGGAATACGAGGCCGATTGCCGACGCGGCAGCCTGTGGCGCAAGATCCAGGAACTGCCGTTCTCTCTGGCGATGGAGCTGCGCTACACCAAGCAGGAAATCCTGACGATCTATTTGAACCGCGCCTATATGGGCGCTGGCGCCTTCGGGGTCGAAGCGGCCTCTCAGCGCTATTTCGGGCATTCCGCGGCTGAGCTCAATCCGCAGGAAAGCGCCATTATTGCCGGTCTGTTGACCGCCCCCTCGCGCTATGCGCCGACATCCAGCCTGCAACGCTCGCAGGACCGGGCGGCCGTGGTGCTGGGGCTGATGGAAGAGCAGGGATACCTGACCGCCGCCGAGGCTGCCGAAGCCCGCGCCAACCCCGCGACCCTGTCAGAGGCGGCAGAGGCGCGCGCCGGTGGCTATTTCGCCGATTGGGTGATGACGCAAGGCCCGGATTTCCTGCTGCGGGAAACGACAGAAGACGTGATCATCCGCACCACGTTTGACCCGCGCATGCAGGAGGCTGCAGAGGCCGCCTTGGTGGATGTGTTCGAAAACCAGGTGCGCGAAGGGTCCGAGGCCGAGGCCGCGATCATCGTCATGTCGGCGGATGGGGCCGTGCGTGCCATGGTGGGCGGCCGGCAGGAGGGCACCGGCCTGTTCAACCGTGCCACGATGGCGATGCGGCAGACGGGGTCCGCCTTCAAGCCCTTTGTCTATGCTACCGCGCTCGATCTGGGTTGGCGTTTCGACGATCTGGTCGAGGATGCGCCACTGACGATCAACGTGCCGGGGTCGGGGCCCTATTCCCCCCGCAACTATACCGGAGAGTTCTACGGCACGGTGACGCTGACCGAGGCGCTCCGGGCCTCGCTGAACACGCCCGCCGTGCGATTGTCAGAAGAGGTGGGCCGCGATCTGGTGCGCACCGTGGCCGCCGAGTTCGGCATCGAAAGCGATCTGGCGCTTGGCCCGGCCTTGGCGCTTGGCGCGTCCGAAAGCACACTCATAGAGATGACTGGCGCCTATGCGGGCATTCTGAACGGCGGCTCTGCCGTGACGCCCTATGGCCTTGTCGATCTGCGGTTGGTGGGGGACACGGAACCGATGATGGGGCAGGGCGGCGGTATCCGCGAACGGGTGATCTCGGAATTCGCGGCGCGGCAGCTGACTTACATGATGGCGCAGGTTGTCGCCAACGGCACCGGCCAGCGGGCGCAACTGCCCGACCGGCCCGTCGCAGGCAAGACCGGCACCACCACATCGGCACGCGACGCGTGGTTCATCGGCTTCACGGCGGATTACGTGGCCGGGGTCTGGATGGGCTATGACGACAACTCACCCATGTCGGGGGTGACGGGCGGCGGCTTGCCAGCCGAGATCTGGCGGCAGACGATGGAAGCCATTCATGACGGCATCCCGCCCCGCCCCTTGCCGATGATCGACCCGGCGGAAGAGGCGCGTCCCGAACCGATCGAGGAGGCACCGGGTCGCAGACCGGATATTGCGGAACAGATCCTGATGGAGGTTCTGGGGTTGCTAGGCGCGAACCGGAACTGACCGACCTGAACGGGGTTGCCGCCCAAATGGCAGCCCCGGTTTTCGATCAGCTTGCGTTGCGCAGATCGGCGATCATCGCGTCAAGGTCGCCACGGTTTCGGTCCAGCATCGCGCCGACCTCTTCCGCTTCGGTGGTGCGCAGGTTGATGCCCTGAATGATCAGGTTGAACACCCGCGCCTGGCCGGAGCCATCCGAGACCAGCCAGATCACGTCGAAGGGCGCTTCGCCGCGCAGGCGCGCGACCGATGTCACCTCGAAGAAATTGCGGATCGCACGTGCGCCTGTCACTTCGATCTGTCCGCCGATCAACTCTCGGAAGCGGCTGCCATATTTGCGCGAGATATACCCGCTGAAGGCATCCACGAATGCGCTGCGCTGCGCATTCGATGCGCGCCGCCAATCGACGCCCAGAACCGATTGCGCGATGATCGGCATATCCGCATAGCGGTCCAGCAAGCCCGCGAAATCGCTGAACATGCGCGCTTCGCTGCCGCCGGAATTGATGGCGTCGTAGAGGTCGCTTACCAAACGCTCGACCAGCGTCTGAGCGGCCCCGACGGTCAGCGCCAAGGCACGTTCGGGCAGGGCAAGGGCGGCGGCGCTGGCGCCGGTCAGTCCAAGGAAGGCCCGCCGGGTGAGGCTGAACTTACTGGGCATATGGATCCTCATAGGGGTCAAAATAGGAATCATCATAGGGATCGGCATACGGGTCCGCGTAATCCGTCGGCTGATTGCCTCGCAATTCGTAGCGGCGGTTTTGCAGGTAGATCAGCCGCGCCTGCGCATAGCCATCGGCACTTTCGTAATAGAGCCGGTCGATCTCATCCCCCAGTTCGTACCGGGTGTTCAGCGCGTCCGCCACATTGGCCCCGGTGATGTAGTCGCTTTCGGGCCGGGCGAAGGCCAGCCGGGTGGGGTTCATGACGCTGTCGACGATCAGCCCGGCGGTATCGCGGCTGGTCGAGGGGCCAAGCAGCGGCAGCACCACGTAAGCCCCTTCCGACACGCCCCAGACATGCAGGGTTTCACCGAAATCGGTTTCATCCGCGTAAAGCCCGCCTTCAGACGCCGGGTCCAGCAGGCCGCCCAGGCCGATCGTGCTGTTCATCAGGAAGCGGAACGTGTTGCGAAGGGCATCGTCCAGACGCAGTTGCAGGATGTCGTTCACGACATAGAGCGGCTGATTGAGATTGGACGAGAAATTGCCAAGCCCGTTGCGCACCGGTTCCGGGACGGCGGTGCCATAGCCAAGCGCCACGGGGCGCAGCACGGCCCGGTCGACCGCAACGTTCAGGTCGTGCATCGCCCGATTCGATGCCTCGGTCGGGTCGTTGATTTCGGACGCGCCGGGCAGCACCGCTGGCCCGCAGGCCATCATGGCAAGCAGTGGAACTGCGCACAGGGCGGCGCGAAGTCGGGATGTGGATGCGGCAGCAGTCAATGGGATTCTCGTCAAGGCTTTCATAGGCTATACATGATAATAAGGTCTCTCACCTCAAAACAAAGGTGGGGGCCAGAGGGCAATGGCAGATTTCCCGTTTTTGATGGATTATGTGGCAAGGCAGTCAACAATTAGTGGAACCGGAAAAGCGGATTCACCAGCGAGGCAGACACCAAGATGACGAGACAGGCACATTCCAGCCGAAACGCCTCTGCGGATGAGCTGCGGCTCGCCAGTGGCGGCAATGGGCGGCTGATAGGGGCGGTCTTCCTGTTCAGCATGTTCACCAATGTGCTGATGCTGACCGGCCCGCTTTACATGCTGCAGGTCTATGACCGCGTCCTTGGCAGCCGGTCAGAGGAAACCCTGCTGGCGCTGTCCATTCTGGTGACGTTCCTGTTCCTGATCATGGGTATTCTCGACTACGCCCGTGGCCGGGTCGCGGCGCGCGTTGGCGCGCGGTTGCAGGATCGGCTGGATGAACGTGTGTTCAGGGCCACGCTGGCGCGGGCCGGGCGCACAGGACAGCAGCATACCGGCCTGACTGATCTGGAGGCGATCCAGCGGTTCTTGTCCTCGCCCGTGTTCCTGGCGGTGTTCGACATGCCGTGGACTCCGCTTTTCGTGCTGGCGATTTTCGTGTTTCACCCGTGGCTTGGCTGGTTGGCCCTGGCGGGTGGGGCGACGCTTGTGCTGATCACGCTTCTCAACAAGGCGCGGTCATCGGGGCCTCTCAGCCAGGCCGGAGGGGCATCGCTGATGGCGGACCGGATGGCCGGGCAGTTGCAGACCGAGTCAGAGCTTGTGCGCAGCCTCGGCATGCAGGGGCGGGCTTTGGCGCGCTGGAAGATTGTGCGTGAACAGGCGCTTGGGCAAGGGATGTCTGCCTCTGACAAGGTGGGGGGGTTTGCCACCCTGACCAAGACCCTGCGCCTGTTCCTGCAATCGGCCATGCTGGGGCTTGGGGCCTATCTGGTGCTGCAGGAGGAACTGACCGCAGGGGCGATGATTGCGGGCTCGATCCTGATGGGCCGGGCCTTGGCCCCGATTGAACTGGTCATTGGCCAATGGCAGGTCATCGCCCGAGCCCGCGAGGGGCGTCAGCGCCTACAGGAATTGCTGACCGAGGAACGGCCGGACCCCGTGCGCCTGCCACTGCCACGGCCCAAGGCCCTGCTTGAGGTCAACCAGCTTTCGGTCGTGCCACCGGGGCATGCGCAGGCGACGCTGCGCGGCGTGACCTTCAAGGTGGAGCCGGGACAGGCCGTCGGGATCATCGGGCCTTCGGGGGCAGGAAAATCAACGCTCGCAAAGGCCCTGACCGGTGTCTGGAAACCGGCGGGCGGACAGATCCGCCTGGATGGCGCGACGCTAGACCAGTACGACCCTGACACGCTCGGCCAGCTGATCGGCTACCTGCCGCAAACGGTGACACTGTTTGACGGCACGCTGGCGGAAAACATCGCAAGGCTGGAGGCGGAGCCGGACCCCGCCAAGGTGGTGGAGGCGGCCAGGCGCGCGGATGCCGATGCGCTGATCCGACGCCAGAGCGAAGGCTACGACACGCGGATGATCAGCGGTGCCAACCGGTTGTCGGGCGGACAGATCCAGCGGATCGGGCTGGCGCGGGCGCTCTATGGCGACCCGGTGCTGATGGTGCTGGATGAACCCAATTCCAACCTCGACAATGACGGGGCAGAGGCGCTGAACCGGGCGATCAAGGCGATGAAGGCGGCAGGAAACGGCGTTCTGATCATGGCGCACCGCCCGGCCGCCATCCGCGAATGCGACATGTTGCTGGTTCTGGACAATGGCGGCGCACGGGCCTTCGGTCCGCGCGACGAGATCCTTCAGAAGGTGCTGCGCAACGCCGATCAGGTGCTTGGGGCCGCGAAAATGCCGGTTGTGCAGGGGGGGATCAGCTGATGTCCGACGATACGGCAAGCAAGGCTTGGTCCGTCAGGGGGCCGATCGCCTTGGGTATGCTGGCGCTTGTCGCCCTGGTCGGTGGCTTCGGGGCCTGGGCGGCCCTGTCGAACATCGCGGGGGCTGTCGTTGCCTCGGGCCAGATCGAGGTCGATCGAAACCGGCAGGCGGTGCAGCATCCCGACGGCGGCGTGGTTCTGACACTCGACGTGATCGAGGGGCAACGCGTGGCGGAAGGCGATGTGTTGTTGCGTCTCGATCCGTCCGATCTGCAATCGGGCCTGTCCGTGGCCAATGCGCAACTGAACGAATGGCGTGCCAGGCAGGCCCGGCTGGAAGCGGAGCGCGATCTCGCGACCGAGATCACCTTTCCGCCCGACCTGCTGGAGGCCGCTGCCGAGAACGCGGATCTGGCGGAGCTTCTGGAAGGCCAGCGCAACCTCTTTGCCGCGCGCGTTGAAACCCTGACCCAGTCCACCGACCAGCTGAACCGGCGCGCCGAGCAGATCGGTGCGCAGCTGGACGGCATCGCGGCCCAGAGGGCCGCCCTGACCGATCAGCGCGAGCTGGTCGAGCTGGAACTGGTCAGCGTGCAGGACCTGATCGACCGGGGGCTGGCCGAGGCCTCTCGCGGGTTGGCCCTGCGCCGGGAAAGCGCGCGCCTGCTTGGCACGATCGGGGAGCTGGAGGCCAGCGCGGCGGAAGCGGCGGGCCGGATCACAGAGATCGACCTGCAGATCCTGCAACTCGAAACCGAACGCCGGGAGGAAGCCATCGCGCAACTGCGCGAAGTGCGGGTGGAACAGGCGGAACTGGCCGAGCGGGCACGCGCCCTGAGCCGGCAACTGGCACAGACGGAGATCCGCGCTCCGGTTGACGGGGTGGTCTACGGGCTGGCCGTGTTCGGTGCCCGGTCAGTGGTGCAGGCGGCACAGCCGGTGCTCTTCCTCGTGCCGCAGGACCGGCCACTGATCATTTCGACCCGGATCGCGCCGACGAATGTCGACGAGGTCTTTGTCGGGCAGGAGGTTGTCCTGCGGTTCCCCGCCTTCAATGCGCGCACCACGCCCGAACTGTTCGGTCAGGTGCGGCAGGTGTCTGCGGATGCCTTCGTGGATGAGAATACGGGCGTCAGCTACTACGCGGCCGAGATCGTTCTGAACGAGGGTGAGGCCACGCGGCTTGAGGACGAGACGCTGCTGCCGGGGATGCCGGTCGAGGCCTTCATTCGCACCGAGGACCGCACGCCAATGGCCTACCTCCTGCGACCGCTCTCGGATTACTTCAATCGGGCCTTCCGCGAGGGGTAAGGGGTTTCGCCGCGCATCGCGCGTCGACCCGCGAACGCGCCTCGTCACCCCCCGCTTGCGCGGGGACCTCCTCGGCGCGTGCTGCCGCGGAGGCGTGGACCGGGCGGTCCACCGGTGCGGGGGGCTGTTCGGCGTGGTTGAGGCTGGACGCCTCCGGCGGAGGTATTTGGTCCAAGATGAAAGAGAAGGTCGCATTCAGGCCCTTTGCGGCGTGTTCGGATGCTTGCCGGGGCTGCGGGAGACCCCTAGGGTGCGGCGCGACGGAAACTCAGCGCGAAGAGGTGCGAGATGAGCAATTTTGAGGCCAGACTGGCCGAGATGGGGATCACCCTGCCCGATGCCCCGGCCCCGGCGGCCAATTACGTGCCCTTCGTGGTGGTGGGCGACATCGTCTATGTTTCGGGGCAGATTTCCACCGACGAGAACGGTTTGATCACTGGCAAAGTCGGTGATGACATGGCAACCGAAGAAGGGGCTGCCGCCGCGCGGCGTTGCGCGATCAGCCTTCTTGCGCAGGTCAAGGCGGCCTGTGGCGGCGATCTGGACCGGTTGGTGCGCGTGATCAAGCTGACCGGCTTCGTCAATTCCACCGCCGATTACACCGACCAGCCCAAGGTGGTGAACGGGGCCTCTGACTTCCTCGTGGAGGCCTTGGGGGATGCCGGTCGTCATAGTCGATCCGCCGTTTCCGCCGCGTCCCTGCCGCTTGGCGTGGCGGTGGAGATCGAGGGGATCTTCCAGATCGCATGAGCTTGCACCCTGCCTTCCTGGCTGCGCCGATCGCGCATCGGGGGCTGCATGACGTGACCAAGGGGCGCCCTGAAAACGGGCTATCCGCGGTGCGGGCGGCGCTCGATGCGGGCTATGGGCTGGAGCTTGACCTGCAGATTTCGTCGGACGGCGTGGCCATGGTCTTTCACGACTATGAACTGGACCGCGTCACTGGCGAGACCGGACAGGTGAAGCGGCGCAGCGCGGAGGAGCTGGGGCGGATTGCTCTGACTGGCAGTAGGGACTGCATCCCGCGCCTGTCCGAGGTGCTGGCATTGGTTTCAGGCCGCGTGCCGATCCTGCTGGAGATCAAGGAGCAATCGCGGATCATGGGGCCGGTGGATGGTGCGCTGGAGCGGGCCGTGGCTGCCGATCTGGCAGGCTATGTTGGCCCGGTTGCGGTCATGAGCTTCAACCCCGCCTCCGTCGCGGTCTTGGCGAAAGCCGCCCCCGATGTCCCGCGTGGCTTGACCAGCGGCAGCTATGGCGACCCGGAATGGGCCCCCCTGGGGCCTGCGATTCTGGACCGGTTTCGCGCCCTGGACGGATTTGACGCGACAGGCTGTTCTTTCATAAGCCATTATCACAAGGACTTGTCCGACCCGGCGGTGACAGCGCTGAAAGCGCGTGGCATTCCGGTTCTGTGCTGGACCATCCGCTCGCCAGAGGCGGAGGCCGAGGCGCGGCGGATCGCAGATAATGTGACATTTGAGGGGTATCTTCCATGACCATCCTGCGCACGACCCACAGCCTTGTTGCGGTGCTGACCTTTGTGCTGCTGCTATCGGCGTTCCGGGGGGAGTTGCGGGTTGCCCTGAATGCCGTGGACGGGCCGTCCCTCGCGCTGGTGGTCCCGGTTCTGGCCTTCGCGGCGCTTGTCACGGCGCTGACTTCTGCGGCGACCGCCCTGACGCTGGATATGGCGGCGTTGATTCTGCTTGGCCTTTACATGGCGGAGGATGGTATGGATGCCCTGCCACTGGCCGGGGCCGTTGGTCTGGTGATCATGGCAGGGCTGTGCCTTGGCCTGATCCGGCTGTCGCCCGACCTTGATGATTGATCTTCGCGCGCCCAGGCCCATCTTCTGAAGGGACGCAGGCGGGGCAATCATGGACGGCGATACCGCAATCGAGATCACGGCCTTTGCCAGCCTGTCGGATATTCCGGCAGGGGAGTGGGATTCCTGCGCCTGCCCTGAAGCTGCCGATGGTGGCCCGCCAGTGGACCCGTTCACGACGCACCGGTTCCTGAAGGCACTGGAGGACAGCGGGTCTGTCGGACCCGGCACGGGGTGGCAGCCGCGATATCTGATGGCGCGGGCAGCGGGGCAGGTGATTGCCGCCGCGCCGCTTTACGCCAAGGGGCACAGCCAGGGCGAATACATCTTCGATCACAACTGGGCCCATGCCTATGAACGGGCGGGCGGGCGCTATTACCCCAAGCTGCAAATGGCGGTGCCGTTTACCCCCGCCACCGGGCGGCGCTTCCTGACCCGACCGGGGTGGGAGGATGTGGGCCGTACCGCGCTGGTGCAGGGGGCAGTGCAGGTGGCCGAGGATAGCGGGTTGTCCTCGTTGCACATCACCTTTTGCACGGAGGAGGAGGCAGCGGCGGGTGCGCGGATCGGTCTGCTTCGGCGGACTACGCAGCAGTTCCACTGGGAAAACGCGGGCTATGGCAGCTTCGATGATTTCCTTGGCTCGCTTTCGTCACGCAAGCGCAAGACGATCCGCAAGGAACGCGCGCAGGCGCAGGGGTTCGGGGGGGATATTGTCTCTCTGACCGGGGATGATCTGCGGCCCGAACATTGGGATGCGTTCTGGCGCTTCTATCAGGATACCGGCGCGCGCAAATGGGGCAGCCCCTATCTGACGCGCAGCTTCTTCGACCTCGTGCAGGAAACCATGCGCGATGATGTTCTGTTGGTTCTGGCGGTTCGGGAGGGCGTACCGGTAGCAGGCGCGCTGAATTTCATCGGGCGGGACGTGCTTTTTGGCCGCTACTGGGGTTGCACCGAACACCACCCCTGCCTGCATTTCGAACTGTGCTATTATCAGGCCATAGATGCTGCCATCGCGCGGGGTCTTGCCCGTGTCGAGGCAGGCGCGCAGGGCGAACACAAGCTGGCGCGCGGCTATCTGCCGGTGCCCACCCATTCCCTGCACTGGATCGCCGATCCCGGCTTTTCCGAGGCGGTCGAGAACTATCTGGAGGCGGAACGCGCCGCGGTGGAGGAGGATATAGAGATCCTCACCGCCTATGGCCCGTTCCGCAAAGCGCGGGTGGAGGAACAGGAATGACCGACAAACTGAGCGAAGAGCACCGGGACGCTGCCCTTGCGCCGCTGCTGGACAGCGGCTGGCACATGGTCGAGGGCCGCGATGCCATCGCCAAGACCTACACCTTCCGCAATTTCATAGAGGCCTTCGGCTTCATGACACGCGCCGCGCTTTGGGCCGAGAAATGGAACCACCACCCGGAATGGTCCAATGTCTACAAGACGGTGGAGGTCACGCTCACCAGCCATGACGTGGAGGGGCTGAGCGAGCGCGATGTGAAACTGGCCGAGAAGATGGATGCTTTGGCGGGGTAGGCAAACTGCGGCGGCACCGATCAAGACTTCGGCGCGCCGCAGGTTTCAGGACATCGGGGCATGATCTCCGCCCCTCATGTCTGGTCATCAGGCCATGTCGGCGGCCTGTTGTGCAATATGCGGGATCTCGCTGCGGTGAAAGCCGAGATCCGCCAGATCGCGGTCGTTGAGGACCTGAAGTTCGGCCATCGTTCTGTTGTAGACGGCGCGGCGCGCGGCGCGTTTCGCCAGCGTGTCACGAAGGTCCTGAATGCGCGCTGTCAGGCCGATACGGTCAAGAAGCGTGGAGTTGCTGAGTGCATAGGCCATGTAAAGCCTCCTTTCAAATGCCGACACCGGATTGCGTCGACACAGGGAAAGATAGGCCAATGCTGCACATGCACAATCGACAAGCTTGAATTGCCGCTATGCAGCAATGTCAACGCTAACAGGTGGAAGAGGCGCCATGCAGAGCAGGGTGAGTCCGGCCTGTGTCAGGACGGCCGGACCCGGGTCTGGAACACCGGGGCGCCATAAGGCAACCCCAATGCAATCAGATCTTTTCCAGCAATTCCTCGCCCACGGTCAGCTTGCAGGCGCCCGCTTCCTCTTCGAGGTTCAACACCTTGACCACCCCATCCTCGGCCAACAAGGCGAAGCGTTGGCAGCGGTTGTAGAGCCCCACCACGGGGGCGGAGAACTCCAGCCCGATGGCCTTGGTGAAATCACCGGCAGAATCGGCCAGCATAGTGATCCCGGCTTCAGTCGCGCCGGTGTGCTGGCCCCAGGCGGTCATGGCGAAGGGGTCGTTGACGGCGATGCAGATGACCTCGTCCACGCCTTTCTCCGCGAACGCTTCGCGGGTGCGCATGAAGCTGGGCAGGTGGGTGGCGGAACAGCCACGAGTAAACGCGCCCGGCAGACCGAAGATCACCACCTTGCGGCCCTTCAGCTTGGGGCCTAGGGGCACCTCTTGCGGGCCGTTCTCATCAAAGATCAGAAAGGTGGTTTCCGGCAGTTTGTCACCGACACTAATCGCCATGGTTTTCCTCGTGGACTGATTGGTTTACGCAAGCGATATAGATCAATGGCTGGCAGGTGCCAGAGCGCGGGAGGAATTTCATGTCACATGTCGTCGTGATCGGGGCCGGTCAGGCCGGATCGTCGCTGGTGGCGAAGCTGCGGTCCTCGGGGTTCGAGGGTCAAATCACCCTGATCGGCGCGGAAAACGCCCCCCCCTATCAGCGCCCGCCGCTGTCCAAGGCCTACCTTCTGGGCGAAATGGAGAAGGAGCGTCTGTTCCTGCGGCCAGAGGCCTATTATGCCGACAATGGCATTACCCTGAAACTCGGTCAGCCGGTGACGGCAATCGATGCGGCAGCCAAGACCGTGGCCGTGGGGGGCGAAACGCTGTCCTATGATCAGCTGGCCCTGACCACCGGCTCCATCCCGCGCCGCCTGCCCGCCAATATCGGCGGCGATCTGGAGGGCGTCTTTACCGTCCGCGACCTGAAGGATGTGGACGCCATGGCCCCCGAAGTGACCGAGGGCCGCCGGGTCCTGATTGTGGGCGGCGGCTATATCGGGCTGGAGGCCGCTGCCGTCTGTTCCAAGAAGGGCATGCAGGTGACGCTTGTCGAAATGGCTGACCGCATCCTGCAACGTGTGGCCTCGCCCCAGACCTCGGATTACTTCCGCGACCTGCACAAATCGCACGGCGTCGATATCCGCGAGGGCGTGGGGCTTTCGCACCTGACCGGCGAGGGGCGCGTGTCGGGGGCAGTGCTGTCCGATGGCTCCGACCTTGCGCTGGACATGGTGATAGTGGGCGTGGGCATCGTCCCCGCCACCGGCCCCGCCGAAATGGCCGGGGTGGAGCTGGAAAACGGCATCAGGACCGATTCCCATGGCCGCACCTCCGACCCGTCGATCTGGGCGGCGGGCGACTGTGCGTCCTTCCCCTACAAGGGCGCGCGCATCCGGCTGGAAAGCGTGCAGAACGCCATTGATCAGGCCGAATGCGTGGCGGCGAATATCATGGGCGCGGATAAGGACTACGTGCCGGAGCCTTGGTTCTGGTCCGACCAGTACGACACCAAGCTGCAGATCGCGGGGCTGAACACCGGCTACGATGAAATCGTGACGCGGCAAACCGACGACACCCTGTCCTTCTGGTACTACAAGGGCGGCCAGTTCCTTGCCGTCGATGCCATCAACGATCCGCGCGGCTACATGGTGGGCAAGCGGCTGCTGTCCATGGACAAGTCGCCCGACAAGGCTGCAGTGGCCGACCCTGCGACCGAGTTGAAGGCATTGCTGAAAGCGTGAGGATCATCGCGGGGAACCATCGGGGTAAGCGGCTTGCCTCGGTCGGCAAGGGTGATGCGGGCGCGCATCTGCGGCCCACATCCGACCGGGTGCGGGAGAGCCTGTTCAACCTGCTGGTGAATGGCGGCTACGGCGACCCGCTGACCGGCGCCCGCGTGCTGGATCTTTTCGCAGGGACCGGCGCGCTCGGGCTGGAGGCGCTGTCTCGCGGGGCGTCGTTCGCCTGTTTCGTCGATGACGGCGCCACGGCACGGGCGCTTCTGCGGGAAAACATCAGACTGTGTTCCGCGCAGGGCACGTCGAAAGTCTTTCGCCGGAATGCAACGAAACTGGGGGATGCGCAGCAACCGCCCTTCGATTTGATTTTCCTAGACCCCCCCTATGGCAAAGGTCTCGGGGAAAAGGCGCTGGCGGCAGCGATCGCGGGCGGCTGGCTGGCCCCTGAAGCCCTGATCGTGTGGGAGGAGAACACCGCCCCCATCCCACCCGAAGGGTGTGAGCAGCTGGACCAGCGCCGCTATGGCGACACGCTGATCACCATCCTGCGCCATGAAGGAGCCCCCGAATGACCCGCCCCGAATTGGTGATCTTCGACTGCGACGGGGTGCTTGTGGACAGCGAGACCGTGTCGAACCGGGTCTTGGCCGAGAACCTGACCCGCCACGGCCTGCCGATGACGCTGGAACGCTGCATGGAGCTCTTCGTCGGCGGCACCATGCGCGGGGTGGGGGAACAGGCGCGCGGGATGGGGGCGGATCTGCCCGCCGATTGGGTCGATGAAATCTATGCCGAGACCTATGCGGCCTTGCGTGCAGGGGTCGACGTGATCGCGGGCATCCCGGAATTGCTGGACCATCTCGACGCCGCGCGAATCCCCTATGCCGTCGGATCGAACGGCAGCGAGGCGAAGATGCAGATCACGCTTGGCCAGAACGGCCTTCTGGACCGGTTCAACGGGGCGATCTTCTCTGCGCACACGCTGAAAACCGCCAAGCCTGACCCCGACCTCTACCTCGCCGCCGCCGCCCATTTCAGCGTGGCCCCCGACCGCGCGGTGGTGTTGGAAGACAGCGCCACCGGGGCGACCGCCGCCGCCCGCGCCGGTATGCGCTGCCTCGGCTATGCGCCCCATGGCGACGGGGCTGCGCTGAAGGCCAAGGGGGCGGAGATCATCGACAGCATGTACTCCGTGCCGGCGCTGATTGGCTTGCAAGAGGCCGCAGAATGATCCTGCCCGAGCATCACTGCCCCGGCTGCGGCGCAGCCCAAAAGGCCTTTCCCCGATACCCATGGCATTTCTGCGCCGACTGTCTCGGGCTTGCCCGCGATGGCCACGGACGGCCGCTCGAATTTGCCAATGCGTCCCTCAGCGGGGGGCTGGTCTGGCGCATCAAGGGGCAGGAGGCGTGGCACGATGCAACCCGCGTTCTCTGCCTGATCCATGACCGCCCGGTTCTGGTGCACGAGGCACGGTTTGGCGGCGTAGTGGCCGAACCCGTGCCGGAATTGCCGCTGCCCCATCTGCACGGGTTGGTTGACCTGCGCAAAGCATAGGAACAACCCCTAGCGGTCCTTGTCCCCCGGGCCACAATATGCGACCGTCCGGCGCAATCAGAACACAGCAGAGCAGCCCGACCGACCCCATGCCGGCCCCTTCCGATTTGCTATCTTCCGTCTTCGGTTTTTCCGCCTTCCGCCCCGGGCAGGAGGAGATCGTGGATGCCGTGACCGCTGGCCGCGACGTGCTGGCGATCATGCCGACGGGCGGCGGCAAGTCGCTGTGTTTCCAGCTGCCTGCGCTCTGCCGCGAGGGGCTGACCGTTGTCATCTCTCCCCTCATAGCGCTGATGCGCGATCAGGTGCGCGGGTTGCGCGAGGCGGGGGTTGAGGCCGGGGCGCTGACCTCTGGCAATACCGAGGACGAAACCGATGCGGTCTGGCGCAGGCTGGAGGAGGGCACGCTGAAACTGCTCTACCTCGCGCCCGAACGGCTGGCTTCAGGTGGCACCGAACGGATGCTGTCACGCGCAGGCGTCAGCCTCATTGCCGTGGATGAGGCGCATTGCGTCAGCCAGTGGGGCCACGATTTCCGCCCCGATTACCTGCGCATCGGCGACCTGCGCCGGGCGCTGGACGTGCCGCTGGCGGCCTTCACGGCGACAGCAGACGCCGAAACGCGGGCCGAGATCGTCACGCGGCTTTTCAGTGAGGCAAACCCGCCCGAAACCTTCCTGCGCGGTTTTGATCGGCCCAACCTGAGCCTCGCCTTCGACGTCAAGAACCAGCCGCGCCAGCAGATCCTTGCCTTTGCCGCCGCCCGCAAGGGGCAATCCGGCATTGTCTATTGCGGTACGCGGGCCAAGACCGAAACGCTGGCGCAGGCGCTGCGCGAGGCGGGGCACAATGCCTGCCAATACCATGGCGGGATGGAGGCCGGGGACCGACGCCACGTGGAAACCCGCTTCGCGCAGGAGGACGGGCTGATCGTGGTGGCGACGATTGCCTTCGGCATGGGCGTGGACAAGCCCGATATCCGGTGGGTGGCCCATGCGGACCTGCCCAAATCCATCGAGGCGTACTACCAGGAAATCGGCCGCGCGGGCCGCGACGGGGCGCCTGCCGACACACTGACCCTCTTCGGTCCCGACGACATCCGCTTCCGCCGCCAGCAGATCGACGAAGGGCTGGCCCCGCCGGACCGCAAATCCGCCGATCATGGGCGTCTGAACGCGTTGCTGGGGCTGGCCGAGGCCACCGGCTGCCGCCGTCAGGTTCTGCTTGGCTATTTCGGAGAAGACCCGGAGCCCTGCGGCAACTGCGATCTCTGCAACGACCCGCCGGAGCTGTTCGAGGGTGGGGTCGCCGTGCAAAAGGCGCTATCGGCCATGTTGCGCACCGGGGAGAGCTTCGGCGCGGGGCACCTGATCGACATCCTGATCGGGGCGGATACCGACAAGGTCCGCCAGCGCGGGCATGACGCCCTGCCCACCTATGGTGTCGGCACGGAGTTTGACCGGCGTGGCTGGCAGGCGGTGTTTCGGCAGATGGCGGCCCATGACCTCGTGCGCCCCGATCCCGACCGGCACGGCGCGCTGTTCATGACCGACCGGGCACGTCCCATCCTGCGGGGTGAGGAAGGGATCACCCTGCGCCGTGACACGATCCGCAAGGCAGCCCGCCGCCCTGCCGTCAAGATGCTGGTCAGCGAGGAGGACGCACCCCTGCTGTCGGCCCTCAAGGCCAAGCGTCGGGCGCTGGCGGAGGAGGCCGGGGTGCCCGCCTATGTGATCTTCACCGACAAGACCCTGATCGAGATGGCCGAAACCCGGCCTGCCACGCTCGACCAGATGGCCAAAGTGGGCGGGGTCGGCGCGACCAAGCTCGACCGCTACGGCGCGATATTTCTGGAGGTCATCACCGGCGAAACGCCGCAGGAGGCCCATCCGCAGCGCCGCAAGCTGGCCGGGCGCGACGCGGGCCCTATATTTGACCAACTGATGCAGGCGCAGGTGGGCCTGGCGCGCGGTGAAATGGGGACCGAGAAGTACCTCTCCTGCACCCATTCCACGATCCGCCAGATCGCCGAACGCCGCCCGGATACGCTGGAAGATCTGGCGCGCATTCCGGGCATGGGAGACCTAAAGGTGGAACGCTTCGGGACGGCGTTCCTCGATGTGATAAGGGGGCAGGAATGCTGATCGTTCTTTCACCGGCCAAGAAACTCGACTGGTCCGAGCGCGATGTGGACATGACCGCGCCGATGTTCCAGCAGGATGCCGACCGGTTGGCCGAGGTCGCACAGGGCCTGTCCGTGGCCGAGTTGCAAAAGCTGATGCATATCAGCGAAAGCCTTGGCAAACTGAACCGCGACCGCTTTGCCCGGTTCCATGATCATGCCGAAAAGCGGCCCGCCGTTCTGGCCTTTGCAGGCGACACCTATACGGGGCTGGAGGCGGGCAGCCTCGACGCCGAGGAACTGGCGTTTGCTCAGGATCATCTGCGGATTCTTTCGGGCCTTTATGGGCTGTTGCGCCCTCTCGATGCGATGCAGGAATACCGGCTGGAAATGGGTAGCCGGTTGAAGACAGACCGGGGTCGATCACTCTATGACTATTGGGGTGTCCAGATCGCCGAGGCGCTGAATGCCGAGGCGGACCGGCTGGGGACTGACACGTTGATCAACTGCGCCTCGGTCGAGTATTTCACCGCCGTGAAGCCGGATGTTTTGCGCCCCCGCGTGATCACGCCCCAGTTCCTGGAGGAAAAGCCCGGCGGCCCCAAGGTGGTCAGTTTCTTTGCCAAGAAAGCGCGCGGCGCGATGGCCCGGTTCATCATCCAGAACCGGCTGCGCGATCCCGAAGGCATTCTTGATTTCGACAACGGTGGCTATCGGTACGCACCGGATCTGAGCACGTCGGACAAGCCTGCCTTCTACCGGCCCGCGATGGCGGAAGTGTAGGGCGAGAAAGCGGTTTGCAAACCGCTTGCAAGGGCCTTGCAAGGCCCTTTAACGCGCTTCAAGCGCGTTGGCGCGCTTAACAGACCGTACAGCCCATGTCCCGCGTTGGTGCCACGGGGCTGTAGCCCTCGCGCAGCACTCGTACCATGCCGCCCGCCACGTCGATGACCGGCGCGTCAACCGCCTCCGCAATCTGCCGCGTGGCGCGCGACGTGCGGTTCCCCGTCCGGCAGATGAGCGCCAGGCTCTGACCGTCCTGCAAATGCGGACGCAGGGCGGCAAGAAAGCTGTCGCGATCGGCATAGGTGATCAGAAGCGCGCCGTCGATCACGCCGGTCTGCTGCCATTCCTCGGGGCGGCGGATATCGACCAGCAGAACCGAGTCGTCCTGGGCCAGCGCATCGCCCGACAGGGCCGCAAGGGTCAGGTTCTCCGGCTCTCGCCCTCGTCCGAAGAGAAAGCCCGCGGCGGCTATGGCCAAAGCGGCGGCGGACCCGAAAGCGAGGAAAAGGCGTCTGTCCATGTCTGATCTCATGCAATGAGGACTATCAATGCGGCGCATTTAGTCCTGCGGGGCGGCGCCTTCAACCGCACGGATCAGGTGGCATTGTCGCAGCGCCTGTGATCTGCTCTGCACCCATGAGACCAGCGAGAGGAACGCGATGACATTGATCCCATTTGGCCCTGGCCTCTGGCTGGTCGACGGAGCGGATATCCGGGCGGCGGCGGGATTTCACTATCCCACGCGCATGGCCGTCGCGCGGCTTTCGGATGGCGGTCTCTGGCTCTGGTCGCCTGTGCGTCTGACCCCCGCTCTGCTGGAGGCGCTGGAACAGCTCGGCCCTGTCCGGCACATCGTCGCGCCCAACCGGCTGCATCACATGGCGCTTTCGGATTGGGTGCATTTCTGTCCCGGGGTCCGGCTGCATGCGGCACCGGGGTTGCGGGCCAAGCGGGGGGATCTGCACTTCTCCAGCGATCTGGGCGACACCCCGAATCCCGACTGGGCCGGGCAAATTGATCAGGTGATCTTTCCAAATGCCATCGCCGATGAGGTCGTGTTCTTCCACCGTGACAGCGGCACGGTTCTCTTCACCGACCTGCTGCAACAGATGCCGAAGGGCTGGTATCGTGGCTGGCGGCGGCTGGTGGCGTGGCTGGACCTGATGACCGGGGTCGAGCCACAGGTGCCCCGCAAGTTCCGGATGGCCACGCGGGACAAGGCGGCCGCCCGCGTCGCTCTCGATCAGATCAGCACGTGGCAGCCGAAACAGGTCGTCATGGCCCATGGCACGCCCGTCACGGACAAGGCCGATACGTTCCTGTCCCGCGCCTTTTCCTGGCTTGGCTAGAGGGCCTCAGCCCTTCTTCAGCACATTCTCGGCAAAGGCCTTCTCGAATGCTGCCTGCTTTTCGGGGCTGGCCTCAGACTGGTTCTGCGCCTTCCAGTCGTCATAGGGTATCCCGTAATAGGCCTCGCGCCCCTCGTCCTTGGTCATCTCGATGCCACGCTCATTGGCGGCTTCCTGATACCAGCGCGCCAGGCAGTTGCGGCAGAACCCGGCCAGGTTCATCAGGTCGATATTCTGCACGTCCGGGCGGTCGTCCATCAGGTGCTGGCGCAGGCGGCGGAAGGCGGCGGCCTCGATCTCGATACGGGTCTGGTCGTCCATCTCTGGTCTCCTTCTCACAAGACGCGCTTGGTATAGGCGGCGCTCAGGTCCTTCACGTCGACCGACAGAGAACCGACCTCGGGCAGGTGCGATTCCAGCACGGTCAGCACGCATCGTGCAAGGGCGGCCTTGGTCGGCTCATCCCGGCCCGGCAGCAGCGACAGGTCCGCATGGGCGAAGCTCTGCGGCTCGGTCCCGATGCGCCAATGGGGGCAGGGCAGGGTGCGGATTTTCAGGCTTTCAGGATGCGGAATGGCCTCATGGGCGGCCAATGCCTGAAACAGGGCCTCACACAGCGCCTGATCCACCGCGACATTGGCAGAATGTTGAAGGGTCAGATGGGGCAACTCGGGGTCCTCTCAGCAACCGGCATCGGTTAACGCGCCGTCCAGAATCGGGGCCAGACGCTGGCCCCAGTGTTCCTGCTGTTCCGGCGTGGCAATCAGATCATTCCGCAGCTCGATCAGCACATGGGGGCGGCCGGGCACGGTCCCGTGGCGGTCCAT
The DNA here is from genome assembly GCF_001879695.1 of Nioella sediminis. Taxonomy (GTDB): domain Bacteria; phylum Pseudomonadota; class Alphaproteobacteria; order Rhodobacterales; family Rhodobacteraceae; genus Nioella; species Nioella sediminis. The sequence goes on along the minus strand of NZ_MNBL01000041.1, from coordinate 111,740 downwards.
GCTGTCGCCGGGCAGGTGGCCGGAATAGGGCTCGTTGTCGCCCACATAGATGTCGGCCTCAGCCCGCAGGCGGTCCAGCAGCGGTGCCGCCAACCGGTCATCCTCGGCATAGAGCACACCCACATGCCATGGCCGCATCTCGCGCCCCTTGAACTGGGGGGTGAAGCTGTGGACGGCGCAGACAACCGTATCACCGCGCCGCGCCGCCAGTCCGGCCAGCGCATCGTGATAGGGCCGGTGAAAGGCCGCTAGCCGCCGTTCCTGCTCTGCCGCATCGGCCCCCCGGTTCGCGGGGATGATCGACCCGTCATAGAGCTTCATCAGCACCGTCGGGTCATGTTCCCCGCGGTTGGGGTCGATCACCAGACGCGAGAAATCCGACAGGATCACCGGCGCGCCCATTTCCCGCGCCAAGGCCCGGGACAGCCCCGCCGCGCCGATATCATAGGCGATATGACGGTTCATATCCTCATCCGGCAGACCCAGAACGCCGCCGTTCACACAGTCGGGCACCCGGTTCGAGGCATGGTCGCAGGTGATCAGCCAACGAGAGGCGCGGTCATGCCCTTCGATGTGGAAAGGGGCTGTCATTTCCGTGTTATCCTTCATAGACAAAAGGGACATATGACAGGTTAGACGCGAGTGCCAGTTGTCATGTTCCACGAATTGGGACATAAGGGCCGCAACACGAATGCTAGCGCTAACATAAGCCGTAGAGAAACGAGGGTCAGACCATGAAAAGCCAGCGTAACGTCAAGATCGTGGCGACCCTCGGGCCCGCATCGAACGATTATGAGATGATCCGCGCCCTGTTCGAGGCCGGGGCCAATGTGTTTCGCCTGAACATGAGCCATGGCGACCACGAGGAGATCCGAGCGCGCCACACGATCATCCGTCAGGTGGAGAAAGACACCGGTCGCCCGATTGCCATCCTGGCCGACCTTCAGGGCCCGAAACTGCGCTGCGGCGTCTTCGCAAATGGCCCCTACGAACTGGAAGACGGTGCCCCGTTCCGCTTCGATCTGAACGAGGCCGAGGGCGACCATACCCGCGTACAACTGCCCCACCCCGAGATCTTCGCGGCGTTGGAACCGGGCTCGACCCTTCTGGTCAATGACGGCAAGATCAAGCTGCAGGTGGAAGATTGCGGCGCGGATTTCGCCAATTGCAAGGTCATCGCGGGCGGGTCCATCTCCAACCGCAAGGGCGTGAACGTGCCGGATGTGGTGCTACCGCTGGCGGCCCTGTCCGAAAAGGATCGCAAGGATCTGGAGTTTGTCTGCCAGCTTGGCGTCGACTGGCTGGCGCTCAGCTTCGTACAGCGCGCAGCCGATGTCGAGGAGGCCCGCGGGTTGGCCAAAGGCCGCGCCGCGATCCTGTCCAAGATCGAGAAACCAGCGGCGGTGAAGGCCTTTGACGAGATCCTCGCCGCTTCTGACGGGATCATGGTCGCGCGGGGCGACCTGGGGGTGGAACTGCCCGTGCAGGCGGTGCCGCCGATCCAGAAACGTCTGGTCCGGGCCTGTCGTGCCGCCGCCAAACCGGTGATCGTGGCGACCCAGATGCTCGAATCGATGATCGAAAGCCCGGTCCCCACCCGCGCCGAAGTCACCGACGTGGCCAACGCCATCTATGAAGGCGCCGATGCGGTGATGCTGTCCGCAGAAAGCGCCGCCGGGGGCTTCCCGATCGAGGCGGTCACCACCATGACCAATGTCGCCATCGAGGTCGAGGCCGACCCGACCTATCGCGACATTATCGAATCCAGCCGCAAGGTGGCGCGGTCCACCGTGGCCGATGGCATCGTTTCCTCGGCCCGTGAAATTGCGGAAACAACCGATATCAAGGCAATCTGCTGCTTCACCCAGTCCGGCGGCACCGCCGCGCTGGTGGCCCGCGAACGCCCGCGCGTTCCGATCATCGCCATGACCCCGATTGTAGATGTGGCCCGCCGCATGTGCCTCACTTGGGGTATGAACTGCTATCTGACGGGCGAACTCACGCGCTTCAAGATGGCCGTGACTTCTGCGGCGCGGGCCGCGCGCGATGCCGGTTTTGCCAACGAGACAGATTTTATCGTCGTTACAGCCGGTGTGCCCTTTAACGTGCAGGGCACAACGAATATCATCCGCGTCGCCCCCTGTGACGAGCGGTTGATCATGTCGACCGATATGGAATGATCCTGAGCCCCGACATCCTGCTGACCCTCTCGACCTTGGTGATCCTCTTTTCGATCGCCTCGGCCCTGTCGGTCTGGTCGGATGGGGAGTTTCCGACCGTAGCCCTTGGCGCGTTGGCGGCGGGTGTTGGCGTGTTCGTCTATGCCTACTGGTCGCTCGACGACCCGCAGGGCTGGCGCGAAGTGCCCGATGCCTTCATCTCGGTCCTGTCACGTGTGATGAACTGACCCCCTTGCCTTGTCCCCGGATTGCCGGTAACAGACGCGCTCCAACCGGTGCGGCCGGCCGAGAGGCATGCCGAGTCGCGCCAGAACGTAGCCAATGAACTGGAGACGAAAATGCCCAAGATGAAGACCAAGTCGAGCGCCAAGAAGCGCTTCAAGGTCACGGCTTCCGGCCGTGTCAAAGCAGGCCAGGCAGGTAAGCGCCACGGCATGATCAAACGGACCACCAAGTTCATCCGCACCGCGCGGGGAACCACGATCCTGTCCGCCCCTGACGAGAAGATCGTCAAGGGTTACATGCCCTACGCACGCTAAGGAGGCCTGACAATGTCCCGAGTTAAAGGCGGCACCACCACCCACGCCCGTCACCGCAAGATCGTCAAGGCCGCCAAGGGCTATTACGGTGCCCGCAGCCGCAACTTCCGCACCGCGACCCAGGCCGTCGACAAGGCCAACCAGTACGCGACCCGCGACCGCAAGGCCCGCAAGCGTCAGTTCCGCGCCCTGTGGATCCAGCGGATCAACGCCGCCGTCCGCGCCCATGACGAATCGCTGACCTATTCGCGCTTCATCAACGGTCTGGCGCTGGCCGGTATCGAGGTGGACCGCAAGGTTCTGGCCGATCTCGCCGTGCACGAGCCCGAAGCCTTCGGTGCCATCGTCGATCAGGCGAAAGGCGCGCTGGCCTAAGCTGGCCCGCAGCTGAGAAACAGAAAGCCCCGGCAGGTTCGATCCCGCCGGGGTTTTTCTTTGCCAGATACGCTATCCCGCGCCTAGACTTGCCACTTAGGGTTGCACGGAAAGGGGGGCGTCATGGGCAAGGTTCTGGTGACGGGGGCGAATGGTCATGTCGGCTACAATCTGACGGCAGAGCTTGTGCGGCGCGGGGCGGATTTGCGGGTCTCGGTCCGCGATGCGGATGATCCCGCGAAGTCAGACCCGCTCCGGGCGCTCGGGGTACAGGATGTCGTGTCGCTCGACGTGCAGGATGCCGACGGGTTCCGCGCTGCCACCGAAGGGATCGACCTGCTCTACCATGTCGCCGCGACCTATCGCTATGTCACCTCCGGCGCGGACGCGGATGCGCAAATGGTCCGCGACGCGGTCGAAGGGGCAACAGCCGCGATCCGGGCGGCGGCTGCCAGCGGCGTGCGCAAGGTTGTGCTGACCTCATCCACCGTCACCCTGCCGCTCGGCACCTCGCCCGACGACAAGAAGACCGAAGCCGACTGGACCGAAGATCTGAGCGTCCCTTACATCCGCGCCAAGACCCTGGCCGAGAAACGGGCCTGGGACCTGGCGGCGGAGCTTGGCGTGAACATGGTCGCCGTCCTGCCTGCGGGCATCTTCGGCGGCACCTTCCACAAACCGACGCAATCCACCGATTTCATCGAGGCCATTGCAAAGGGGGCGCTGCGTATGGGCTCGTTCAAGGGCGTCATGCCCTTTGTCGATGTGCGTGACGTGGTGGACGGGCATATCCGGGCGGCGGAACAGGATGTGTCGGGCCGGTTCATCCTCTGCAATGACCGGTTCCCGAGCTTTGATGAGATCATCGACATCCTGCGCGCCCAGGGAATGCGCGTTGGCCGTCCGCTGATGACGGTGCCCCTGTTCATGTACCCGATCGCCCCGCTGATGAACCGCATGACCAGCCGCCTGATCGGGGCGCCGCCATTGATTACGCCAGAGTTCGTGGCGCTGAACCGGGGCCGCTATTTTGCCTCGTCCAACCAGCGGGCGAAGGATGTGCTCGGCTGGCAGCCGAGCGTCAGCACCGACACCAGCATCCGCGATACGATAGAGGAACTCCGGCGCATCGGGCGGCTCTGAGATCTGTCACCAATAATCGGGCTTGTTCAGGGCCGCCACGCAGGAAGATGGCCCCTTCAGCGGTGAGAGATCCGCCCCAGACAGCGACTGACCGATCCAGCCTTCAGGGTGGCTCAGTGGCAGGGGCGGCGGGGCCATCTCTTCTGTAAGGGCTTGAAACCCAACTCGTCCGTAAAACGCCGGATCGCCATAGGTGATGGCCACGTCAATCCCCTCGGCCCGAAGCGCGTTCAGCCCATGCGTGATCAATGCCTGCCCCACGCCCTTGCCCTGCGCCGCTGTCGCCACCGCGACCGGGGACAACAGCATCACACGGCGCGGGTCTTCGGGGTAGGTCAGCCGGGTAAAGCAGATGCAGCTGAGCAGCTGACCCGCGTCAGAGGCCGTGAAGACGCGCAATTCCTGCGCCGGTGTCTTCAGCAATTGTTGCACCAGCCCCCCGATCAGCGCGCCTTCCTCCGCCCCTTCAGAGGCGGCAAAAGTGTCTGTGAACAGCGCTACAATGGTGTCCGCGCTGAACGCGCGTCCGTCCGACAGGTCCATGTCAGCCCTCTCTCCTGATGCTAGTCATGGCGCATGTATTTGCGCCGTGCTTCCTGTTCAATGTCGAGCCTCAGTCGAACGTCGGCCAATTCCCGGACGATCGCTTCACGCTCCGCGCCCTCCGGGGTTTCCCTCAGCTTCGCTGTCAGGGTCTCCACCTGTTTGCGCAGCTCGATCTCGCGCGGGACAACGCCCGCCTCATGCATGATCCGAAACCCTGCCGCATCGGCGCTCTCGCCGGTCTCCGGCTTCAGGGGCTTGCCCGCCCCTTTCAGGTCATCGAGCTGCCCTTCGGCCTCGGCCTTGCGGATCTGATGCTCGGCCAGCTTGTCCCATCTCATGACGGGCTGTCTTTCAGGGCCGTCGCTTCCGCGGTGATCAGTGTCGGGTTGCATTCCTGCGCATGGGCGGCGCGCAGCCTGTCACGATCCACGCCGTAGCGCCTTTCAAGCTCTGTGCCGAGCACCCGATCGAAATAGTCCACGTCCCTGGCAAAGCGCGGGAAGGACAGCGTCACGACCGGCACTTCAGCTGCAACCAGAGGTTCCAGCGTGCGGTAAAACTGCTCGGCCAGAACCCAATGCTGGTTCTCGGCCTGATCGGTCTTCCAAAGCCCGCCCGGTGCCATGTCCGGGTCTTCGCCCGCCGCGATTGCCCGCTCGCGCACCTGTCGGCGGCTGTTGGCGGCAGAGCCAAGCTCTCGCATCGGGATGATGGCCAGTCCGACCGGAAACCAGCTTTCGGCCAGAAGCTGCGGCAGCACATCCACGATCTGCGGCGATTTCACTACCAACGGCAGCTTGTCCACGTTGTGCCGCCTGACAGGCTTTTCCAGCCCGGCGCGGCCGAGGTTCTCTTCCACGCCTTTGAAGCGGCGCGGTTTAAAGCCGGTGTCCATCCCCGCCACAGTCAGAATGCGCACCAGCAGGGTCGTGCCCGCGCGGCCAGTGCCACAGATGATGATCTTGGGGTCCATACCATGCCCTTCTGCCTGTCGGGGCCGATGGTGCGAAATTCCGTGCGCCCCTGCAATCGCCAAACCTGTCACGACGCCTGGGATTTGCGCAAAGGGCACAGTCGGGCACACCAGCATGGCTTGCAGCCAGAGCGCGGAGCACGGTCATCATCTCCCCCGGTAGCGGCGTTTATCCCGGAAGGTTGTTCTGTTTTGTTGACAAGTTGCATTTGGTATTTCTATGAAAATCCAGCAAGCATACGAAAAATGACTTGATCATGACCGCGTCCCTTGCAATCGCTGTCGCAAGATACAGGACCCAAGACATGAATCTGCGCCAACTGGAGGCATTTCGGGCCACCATCCGTTGCGGGTCCATCACCGGAGCTGCCGAGATGATGCATGTCTCGCAACCAAGCGTCAGCCGGCTGATCGCGGATCTGGAACGGTCCGTCGGCTTTGCCCTCTTCCAGAGAAACGGACGAGGGCTGATCCCGACGGTAGAGGCGCGGACGTTCTATCAGGCTGTAGAAGGCATGTTCGTGGGGGTCGACCGGCTTCAGGATCTGGCCGACAGCATCCGCACGACAAGCGGGGGCGTCGTTTCGGTTGGCACGATTCAATCGATTTCCACGATTGAACTGCCGCGCGCCGTCAACAGTCTGATCCAGAGATATCCAGATATCCGTGTGATGATCCACGCCCGCAATACCCCGGCCATTCTGGACGCGGTGCAGCTGCATCAGTTCGATCTGGGCGTGGTCGGGCGGCAACCGCCCTATGACGGTGTGGAAACCCTTTTCCAGACGGCCGCACCCTATGTTTGCCTCATGCCCGAGGATCATCCTTTGGTGGGTCTGGCCGGTCCCGTCGACCTGGAAATCTTGGCCGAGCAGGAGGATTTCGTGACCTTCGGCGGTGCCTTCCCCGATGCCATGATGTCGATGGACAGCAGCCTGTCGCAAAAGCTGCAATCCCGGTCCCGACTGTCTTCGACCAACATGCCCGTGGCGGCAGCGCTGGTGCGCGAAACCGGGGTGCTGGCGATTGCCGATCCCTTTTCGGCGGAACAGGCGGTGCGCATGGGGGGGGTGGCCTTCCGCCCGATCCTGCAGAACCTGACCTACTATGTCTCGATTGTCTGCGGGGGCCGCGCGCGGCTGTCCCGCCAGGCCGCCGAGTTCTCCGATATTCTGGCCGAACAGCTTGATCAGCGGGTCAAGCTGGCCAACAGCTTTGCAAGCTGATCCTAGACCATCGGCAGCGGAACGATCTCGCCCTCGCGGTCCATTCCGTCAGGGGTGAGCACGCGCACCACCTGGCCGATGTCCCAGTAGCCTCTGTCAATCAGGGACAGGCCCACGTTCTGGCAAAAGCGCGGCGACCAGATGCCCGACGTGATCTGACCGACCTGCCTGTCGCCCACCATCACCGGCCACGGGATGGAACAGGTGGGAACCGGCCCGCCGTCAAAGCGCAGCCCGCGGATTTCCCGTGAAACGCCCTTGTGCGCAAGGTCTTGCAATGCCGCCAACCCAAGGCAACTCACGGACCCGTCCAGCTTGCAGAACTTGGCCAACCCCAGTTCCAGCGGAGAATTCTGGCGTGTCATCTCGTTGCCGTAGGAAAACATTCCACCCTCGATCCGCTCGATCAGGTTGGGGCAGCCAGGGGTGATGTTGAACGCCTGACCCGCCTGCCAGATCCGATCCCACAGGGCCGGGCCGAGATGCCCGCCTTCAAGGTAGATCTCGAAGCCGCCCTGTCGGGAATAGCCGGACCGGGCAATGATCTGAGACGTGCCTTCGACGTCGAACCGGGCGAATTTGAAGAACCCGACCTCGCGGATGCCGTCCCCGAAGATACGGGCCATCAGGTCTTCGGCCTTCGGTCCCTGCACGGCCAGCGGCGACACGTCGGGTTCCTCGATCTCCACCTGCATCCCCGCACCAATCGCCAGCCCGAGCGCGTAAAGCAGCACATCGCTGTCGGCGATGGACAGCCAGAACCGGTCCTCGGCCAGTTTCAGCAGCACCGGGTCATTGACCAGCCCGCCCTTGTGATCGACCAGCGGCACATAGAGGCAATCGCCAACCTTCGCGTTCGAGATATCGCGGGGGGTCATCCATTGCACAAGCCGTGCGGCATCCGGGCCGCTGATCTGCACCTGTCGCTGGCAGGAAACGTCCCAGATCTGCACGTGCTCTCGCAGGTGCCAGTAATCTTCCTCGACGCTCGGTTGGAACGCCTTGGGCAACAGCATGTGGTTGACCACGGAAAAGCCGCGAACCCCGACGGCTTCGACGCGATCCGTATAGGGGGTGCGCCGGATGCGGCGCGACATGTTCAGACCGTCGGACATGGAATTGGCCTTATTGATCAGCGCGACCACCAATGGGCGCTGCTGTTGGGGGACAGGATGACCGGAAGGTGATAGCGCCCGTCCGGGTCGGGCATATGAAGGCGCAGGGCAATCTGTTGTACAAGCGGCGATGCGCCCCTATCGGCCCAATAGGGGCCGGTTGCGAAGCTGAGCTCGTAGAGATCGCCGGGATCGGCACTGGTCAGATCAACCTGCTGGCTCAGCCGCCCGCCCTCGTCGGTATCGACGCTGAACAGCTGCTCTGGCGTGCCGGTGATCCGGGTCAGCGTCACCCGCACGCCACCGGCATGGGTGCCGTCGAGACCGCTGAGTGTATGGGTGGACACAGTCGCGCTCATTCGATTGACGCCTTGTCGCGTTTGTCGGATGTGGCGGCCACGATCGGGCTTATCACGCCCCGGCATTTCACGTTTATGCAGGCCGTCTTGCCGCTGGCTATGGCGCGCCTCAGGGCCGGGGCAAGCTCTTCGCGCCGCGTGACCAGTTCGCCATGCCCGCCCAACCCCTCGAACATCGCGTGGAACGGAATATCGCGGAAATCGGTGGCGAAATGGCGGCCATTCGCAAAGAGACGCTCTTGCTGCTGCGAAATGCAGTCCAGCCCGCCATTGTTGTCGATCACCACCACGATGGGGCGGTTTTCCTGAAAACAGGCCTCGATGGACAGGCCGCCCGACAGGAACGCACCGTCGCCCGAGACCAGAACCACCGTTTTGTCGGGATGCACGCTCTTGGCCGACATCGCGAAGGACACGCCGACCCCGAGCAGGCTGTAATTGCCCGGATGCAGGATGCCACCCAGTTTCCGGCCACGCTTGGCGGCGATGTTGGTGGCGATCTCGTTCCAGAAATGCGTGTTGCCGCCATCGAAGACCAGCCAATCGCCATCCTGCATTTCGGCCTGAACATCGACGGCCAGTTGCAGAGGGTGCATCTTGCGGCCCTCAGTAATGTCGCGGGCGTGCTCCTGGTCCAGATGGTCGGTCCATTCCTGCACCCATTCGGCGCGACGCTGCTGTTGCAGGGCAAACCAGCTGTCCCAGCTTTGATCAATCCCCGCCAGGGCGTCGAGAAACGCGCCGGGATCGGAGAGCAGCGGCATGTCGGCGCCGTGGTTGTAGTCCAGCTCCTCATGGCTGCCATTCACGCAGATCAGCGTGGTCCCCGCCGGAATGAAAGGCGGGTTTCCGAAATTCATCTGGTTGTCCAACCGGCAGCCGACCATCACCACCACGTCCGCCTCGTGGATTGCGGGCTTTGACGGGTGGAACTGGTGGAAATCGGCCAGCCCGATATAGCACTCGGTTTCCTCACCCAGGTTCTTGGTGTGATAGGGCACGTTGTAGACCGGAATGCGCAGCTTGTTGCCCGCCGCGGCCAGGTTCCTTTCGGATTTTGACCACCAGACGCCGTGCCCTGCGATAATCACCGGGCGTTCGGCGCGCCTGATCCTGTCCAGCACCGGCGCAAGCGCCGCAGGGTCCGGCCAGGCGCGGGGCACCGGTTGCGCGGTGCGATTGAAAGGGCGTTCATCCCGGCCCGCATCCTCGTCGAAGGACGAGAACATGATATCGACCGGCAGGCTCAGATGCACCGGGCCGGGATAGCCTGTGGTTGCGGCCTTCCAGGCGCGGTCGACGAATTCACTGATGCGGTTGCCGTCGACGATCTGTTCGGAATACTTGGTCAGCGGCGCAGCAATCGCCACATCGTCGATCTCCTTGAACCCGCCAGCGCCTTGTCGTTTCAGGGTCGAGGACCCGGTGACGAAGATGACCGGAGACCGCTCGCCCCAGGCTTCCAACATCGCCGGAACCGCGTTGGCAAAGCCTTCCGGCCCCACAAGGCAGAGCGTCGGCTTGCGGGTGATCCGCGCGTGCCCGTCCGCAAGATGACCGGCGATCTGTTCATGCGGGCAGTTGATCACAGGCATCTGGCATTCCATGAAGCCTTCCAGCGCCGGGTTGCAGAACCCACCCGCAAGGGTAAAGGCATGCTCCACCCCCTTTTCCTTGAACGCCCGGGCCAGCAAGGCGCCGCCCCTGATCTGATGCTTGGCTGTCATGTTCTGTTCCATGTCTTTCAATAGGCTGTCAGGGCGGTCCGCGCCGCCGGTTTTGGCTTGGGCATGTCTGAAGCGTCGGCAAGGATCCCGGCATTGACCGAACTGATACCGGTCAGGCCCACTTGCGCCAGCGTCAGGCTGGTTTCCTCGGCCAATATGCGGATCAGGGTGTCGAGGCCGTGCGCGCCCTCGGCCCCGAGCGCGTAGAGCAGCGGGCGCCCCAGCATCACGAAATCCGCCCCAAGCGCCAAGGCTTTGACGATGTCTTCGCCATTGCGCAGGCCGCTGTCGAAGATCAGCGGATAATCGGGGCCAACCGCCGCACGAATGCGCGGCAGCAGGTCGATGGCGGCAGGCACGCTGTCCAATTGCCGCCCGCCATGGTTCGAAACCTGGATCGCGTCAACCCCCGCCGCCTGGATGCGCCGCGCATCCTGGTTGGAACCGACGCCCTTGACGATCAGCCGTCCCGGCCACAGGTCGCGCAGACGATCCAGAAACGCCCAATCCGCCCCGGCGCGGCTGGCGCTGCGGTCAAACCTGGTGGCCGTCGCGCTGGTCGAGAAATTGCGCGGCTCCGGCGCGCCATTCCACAGCATCGAGAGGGACCAACTCGGATGGCTGGCAAAATCCCACAAAAGCCGGGGCGTCATGCGAAACGGCATCTGGAAGCCGTTGCGTAGGTCGCGGGTGCGGCGCGCCACCTGCGGGACATCCACGGTCAGGATCAACGTGTCATAGCCCGCCGCCTTCGCACGATGGACCATATCCAGCGATTGCTCCATCGACGCGCCGACATACAACTGAAACCACGCATGATCCCCGGCCCAGTCCCGCATCTCCTCGATAGAGCTTGATGCCGCAGAAGACAGGCAGAGCGGAATGTCGAAGCGGCTTGCCGCGCGGGCCAGCGCCCGGTCGGCGTCGGGATGGGTCAGGTTGCACATGCCCATGGGCGCGATCCCGAAGGGCAGGCCATGCCTCCGCCCCAGAAACCGGGTTTCCAGACGACGCGCGCCGACATTTTCAAGCACACGCGGTTGCAGGGTGATCTCGTCAAACCGGGTCTGGTTGCGGGCGGTCGCCACCTCGCGCCCCGCCGCGCCTTCGATGAAATCGAAGATGACGCGCGGCAGGCGTTTCTGCGCGATCCTGCGGGCATCCTCGGTGCAGAAGATGCGAGATCGGTCGGTGTCGGTCGGACGGGCGATGGCGGCCCCCTGTCAGCTCTGCGGTTTCATGCCAACACCTTAGACCGGCTGCAAAAATCCGGGCCAATCGAAATTGATCCGGCACCTATGCAGGCAGGCTATGAATCGGCATGTTGCTGCCGGTGCAAGTCGTCCAGCGGGATGTGGCATCGGATTGCGTGGCCATCGTCGCGGGTCTGCCACGGGGGGGTGTCGGTGTCGCATTTTGCGCCGATCTTGCGCGGGCAACGGCGCTGGAACGGGCAGCCCTTCGCGGGTGGCGACAGCTCGATCACGTCATCGGCGGTCAGCTTGGGCACGGTGTCGGGGTCGGGCTCCAGCACGGCACCAAGCAGCACCTCGGTATAGGGATGCGAGGGCAGCGCGTAGACTTCAGCCGACGGCCCGATCTCGCACAGCCGCCCCTGATAAAGCACGGCAACCCGGTCCGACAGCGCCCGCACCACGGCAAGGTCATGCGACACGAACACATAGGTCGTGCCCTGCGCCGCCTTGAGGTCGTTCAGAAGTTCCAGCACCGCCGCCTGAACCGACACGTCGAGCGCCGATGTCACCTCGTCGCAGAGCACAAGGTCCGGGTTTGCCGCAAAGGCGCGGGCAACGGCGACGCGCTGCTTCTCGCCCCCCGACAGCTGGCTCGGCAATCGGTCGAGATAGTGGCCGCCAAGGCGGACCCGTTCAAGGATCTCGACGCAACGATCCTGCAAGGCGGTGCCGGACAGGCCGAAATAGAGCTTCAGCGGCTGTTCGAGGATTTCCGCGATGGTGTGGCGCGGGTTGAGACTGTCGTCAGGGTTCTGGAAGATCAGCTGGATGCGGCGCAGGTGATCGGGGCCGCGCTGTTCGACGGATCGCGGCAGCGGCGCGTCGCCGTCGAAGCGGATCTCGCCATCTGCGGGCGGTAGCAGCCCGGCGATGGTTTTCAGGATCGTCGACTTGCCACTGCCGGACTCGCCCACCAGCCCCAGTGTCTCGCCCTTCGCGATACTGATCGTGATGTCATCGACAGTGGCAGGCCGCGTATCCTCGCGCCCGCGCAAGCGGTCCAGAATACCCGGCTTGGAATAGCGAATTTCCAGATCCTGAAGGGACAGGACGGGGGCGGTTCCCGCCTCGGCCCGCGCGGCGTGATCGCCCTGAGAGCTCATCGGCAGAGTGTCGGCCCGGTCGGCATGGTGGCAGCGCACCGGCGCGCCCCCCGGTCCGGGGGCAAGCATCGGCCGACTGGTTCGGCACAGGTCGCTGGCCAGCGCGCAACGGTCCACGAAAGCGCAGCCATCGCCCGCGCCGCCCGGTGCCGGGGGACGGCCGCCAAGGGCCATAGGCAGATGCGGATCGCTGAGTTTGGGGATCGAGGCCAGAAGGCCGCGTGCATAGGGGTGCGTCGGCGCGGTCAGCACCTGCCGGGCGCTGCCCTCCATCACCACCTCGCCCGCATACATGACCACCACCCGATCACAGACCCGCGCAATCGCGCCAAGGTCGTGGCTGACATAGACCATCGCCATGCCGGTTTCGCGCGCCAGATCGCGCAGAAGTTCGAGGATATGGGCCTGCGTGGTGACGTCCAATCCCGTTGTCGGCTCATCGAGCAGAAGGGCGCGCGGCTCGCCCGCCAGCGCCATGGCGATGGCAACACGCTGCTGCTGCCCGCCTGACAATTCATGCGGATAGCGGCGGGTGATCGCCTGCGGATCGGGCAGGCGCACCTGCCCCAGAAGCTCCAGCACACGGGCGGGAAATTGCGCCGGGTCAAGCCGGCTGTGCAGGCGCAGCGCCTCGGTCAGTTGCGCGCCGATGCGCAGGGTGGGCGTCAGCGACTGGCCCGAATTCTGCGGGATCAGCGCCAGATGTCCGCCACGCAGGCTTTCCAGCTCTTTGCGACTCAGGGCAAACATGTCGTGACCTTCGAACGTGGCGCTACCGCCCAACACCCGAAGCCCGCGTTTGAGATAGCCCATGGCTGCCAGCGCCACGGTGCTCTTGCCCGATCCGCTTTCGCCGACAAGGCCGATGCTTTCGCCGGGTCGCACGGTCAGCTCGATGTTGCGCAGGACCGGCAGGGTGTGCCCGGCCCGGCCGGTGAAGCCGATGGACAGGTCAGACAATTGAATCACGGGAGTATCGGTCATGTCACACCGGGGCCTTCTGTGCGCGGTCGATGCCAAGCGCCTTGGCCAGCGCGTCCGCCGTGAGGTTGATGCCGATGATCAGCGTCGACAGCGCGATGACTGGCCCCAGCACGCCCCAGGGCGCGAAGGACATGAAGCCGCGCGCGTCGGCGATCATCAGCCCCCAGTCTGGCGTCGGCGGTGACACTCCGAAGCCGAGAAACGACAGCGACGAAAATGCCAGCAGCATCCACGACCAGCGCATTGCGCCTTCCACCATCAGCGCATCGAGCACGTTGGGCAGTAGTTCCTTGCGCATGATCGTCATGCGGCTCTGCCCGCGCGCGCGGGCGGCGGCAACGAAATCGCGCGCCACCACATCATGGGTCGCAGCGCGGGCGATGCGGATCACGGGGATGCCGTAGAAGAAAGCAAGCGTGGGGATCAGCACCTCGATCCCGGTGCCGAAGGTCACGATCAGGACCAGCATCTTCAGGATCCACGGCAGCGACAGGAAAGCGTCGACGAAGCGCATCATAACCTCGTCCACTCGCCCGCCGATGAGGCCAAAGAAGATGCCCACCATCCCCCCCCAGGCCACGGCAATGGGCGTGGCGATACCGGTGACCAGAATGGCCTCGCGCCCGCCCTGGATGGTGCGGCTGAACACATCGCGGCCCAGGTGGTCGGTGCCCAGAAAATGCACGCCGTCCGGCCCGGTCAGCATCATCGCGGCATTCATCGTGCGATAGTCGAAGGGCGCGATATAGGGGCTGATTACGGCCAGGATCAGGTGAAACACCACCAGGCAAAGACCGACCGCGCCAGAGGGGCGGGACATGACATCGCGCAGCACCGACAGGGTGCGGCCAAGGCGCGAATTCTGCGGGATCGAGGCAAGGCTCATGTCCGTCATTTCCTCGTGTAAAGGGTGCGCAGGCGCGGATTGGCGACCATGGTCAGCAAGTCGGCGGTCAGGTTCACGCCGACGTAGACCGTGGCCACAATCAGCGCGATGGCCTGCACCACCGGTAGGTCACGGTCGGAGATCGCATCGATCATCATCCGGCCAAGGCCCGGATAGTTGAACACCACCTCGATCACGACGACGCCGCCCAGTAGCCAGGCAATGGTCAGCGCCACCACGTTGATCGCGGGCAGCAGCGCATTGGGCAGCGCGTGGCGGAAGACCATGCGCCAGTAGGGCACGCCCTTCAGCGTCGCCATCTGCACGTAATCGCTGTTCATCACCTCGATGACCGAGGAGCGGACGGTGCGCAGGATATGAGCTGTCATCACCATGGCCAGCACCACCACGGGCAGGATGATCTCGGGGAAAAACTCGGATGCGGGCGCATTGGCCGAGGTCAGCACGATGCCCGGCAGCCATCCAAGCCAGACCGAAAAGACGAGGATCAGCACCGTGGCAGAGACGAATTCGGGGATGGTCATGGCAAAGATCGCGCCAGTCGACAGCACAAGGTCGACGGGCCGGTCGCGCCAGAGGCCCGACACGACACCAAGGAAGATGGCGGTCGGCACGCCCACGATCAGCGCGCAGGCGGCCAGCAGCAGCGAATTCTGTAGCCGCGCGCCAACCATTTCGGCGATGGACCGCTGGCCATTGGCGGACACGCCCAGATCGCCACGCAGCGCATCTGACGCCCAATCGAGGTATCGCACGACGGCGGGCCGGTTGAGGTCCAGTTCCTCGCGGCAGTTTTCAAGCACGCGCCCCTGCGCTTCGCGTTCGAGGAAGGCGGTGCAGGCGTCGCCGGGCAGGATCTCTACGCCCGCAAAGATGATCATGGAGACGATGGCCACCGTGATCGCACCCAGAAACAGGCGCCGAAGAAACATCTGCAGCATCGTTGTGCCACCCGCCCTTTAAAGAAAGAAGCTCCTCCGCCCCGGTCTAGCGGGGCGGAGGGCATGGTTTCAGCCGATCACTCGTCGACGGTGATCAGATGCCACCGCACGGCGTCGTTCTTGACCTCGTCAAGATTGTGCACGCGCGAGGACACGCCGACCAGACGGGTCACGTGATAGGGGATCAGCGTGCCGGCGGTTTCCTGAAGATGTTCCTGCGCCTGAACATAGAGCGCGCGACGGGCTTCGAAATCCAGCTCGCGGCGGGCGGCGGCCAGCAGGGCGTCGAAAGCTTCGTCCTGATAGAAGGATTCGTTCCAGCGCGCCGTGGACAGGTAGATTTCATGCAGGGCCTGATCCGCGGGCCGTTCGTTCCAGCGGGTGGCCGACACATCTTCATGCATCCAGACCTCGGACCAGTAGCCATCGGTCGGGGCCTGAACCACGTTCACGCGAATACCGGCAGCGGCGGCCTGCTGCTGATAGGCGACGGCCAATGTCGGCCATGTCGGCTCCAGCGTGGCGACATGCACGTCGATGTCGATGCCGTCGGGGTAGCCCGCCTCGGCCAGCAACGCACGGGCGCCCTCGATGTCCTGCGGGCACGACAGGTCGGCACGATACTGGTCGTTGGGCTCTACCGGCGTGTCACAGGCGACGATGCCGCCGCCGCCAAGCACCAGATCCACCAGTTCCTGACGATCCGCAACCATCCGCACCGCCTGACGCACGCGCAGGTCGTTGAAGGGTTCCACATCGGTGCGGAACACCAGACCGCGCCAGTTGCCGGTCGGGATTTCCTGAATGGTGAACCGGTCAGAGTTCTGGAACATCACGCTTTGCTGTGCGGTGATCCCGCGTTCCATGTCGATCTGACCGCCAAGCAGCGCCTGCAGGCGGGCCTGACCATCGGGAATGCCGATGATCTCCATCCGGGCGACGCCGGGCGCACCTTCCCAATAGTCGGGGTTGGCGACCAGAACGGTTGTGCCTTCCGCGTCGAAGGTTTCAACCATGAAGGGGCCGGTGCCGATGCCGGTGGTGGCGATCGTATCGCCTGAACCTTCGGGGATCATCCGCAGCCGGTAATCCATCAGCTGCAAGGGCAGGTCCGCGAAGGGCGTGTCCAGCGTGATCTGAACGGTCATGTCGTCCAGCGCCTCGACCGCTTCGATCATGGCGATGGCGGACCGGGCAGGGCTGTCCATCTCGGGGTCGAGCACGCGGTTCAGCGAATAGAGAACATCGGCAGCTTCAAAGGTGGAGCCGTCATGGAACGTCACGCCGTCGCGCAGGCTGAGCGTCCAGACCGTGGCGTCCTCGTTCGCCGACCATTCAGTTGCCAGATCGGGGCTTGGGCGGCCATCAAGGCCGGGGCGCACCAGACGGCTCATGATCTTTTCGGTGATCTGGAAAATCCGCCCGTTCGAGATCGGGTCGAGGCTGGATTGTGCGCCAAAGCCATATTCATGCGCCTGACGGAAGGTTCCGCTTTGCGCCATGGCCATGGGGCTGGCCAGCAGCACGGCCGCCGTCGCTAGTGCAATTATTCGTTTCATGTCTTCCTCCCTTGTGCGGCATTTGATCGGGTCCGGCGCCGCCAGGCCGAATAAGCGATTGTTCTTGTCAGTGCCGTTTTCCGTCAAACCGAAAGAAAGGCGGTCATGGATACAGAAAACTTCATCTATAGTCGAAATCATCGCCGGTGGTCCCGACCGAAAGTGTCAAAGGCCGGGCGGGATCAGACAAATTCGTTTTTCTCGGGAACGTATGTGTCAAACGAATACATACGTAGACCAAGCCGTGCTAAACCGACGCTGGCAAACGAAAAGAGGCAACATGCACGGCAGCTATCATGTCATAGCAATAGGCGGTGGAGGCTTCACCCATGGCGAGGATCCAGAGCTTGATCTGTTCTGCCTGAAGGGCCTGCCGGACCGGCCACGCCTCGGCTTCATCGGGGCCGCATCACAGGATGACCCGGTCAAGATTGCCCGGTTCCACATGCGGTTTGCGGATCTGGCGGGGTCATTGTCGCATCTGCCCTTAGGCGCCAGTTCTGCCGAGGCTTCGGTATGGGTCGCTTCTCTGGATCTGATCTATGTCGGCGGCGGCAATACCGCCCGACTTGTCAGCCATTTTCGGGAAACGGGCATTGCTGACGTGCTGGCGGAGGCTACTGCGAAAGGCACTGTGCTGGCCGGGGTCAGCGCAGGGGCGGCCTGCTGGTTCGACAAGGTGCTGACGGACTCGCTCGGAAACGGATTGCGTCCGATGGACGGTTTGGGGATCGTGCCGGGTTCCTGCTGTCCGCACTATTCCACGGAACCCCTTCGACAAACCGCGTTTCCCGAGGCCATCGCGCGGGGCGATCTGCCCGAGGGATATGCCATTGACGACGGTGCAGCCATCCGCCTGATCTCGTCAGGGGAAGCGGAGGTCTTCTCCGCCCGCATGAACGCCGGTGCAAGGCGGCTGCCCAAGTAGGCGCCGATTGAGGGCCGCCTTGCGGGATGATCCTGCACTTCCGGAAAATGGCGTCGCGCTCTGCGGCATTTGACGGGCAATCACTGCACCGGGCCAGCCAGATGTTAGCCGCCGTAAATTGGCTGAACCGCAACACCGTCCCGCGCCGACTGCGCACAGGCCAGCGCGATGGCAAGCGCGGCGCGCCCGTCCTCGGCAGTGCTGGAGGGTTCGCGCCCCTCGGTTACTGCCGCATGGAACTCGTCCAGCGCGTTGTAGAAGGACTGGTCATAGCGTTCGAGGAAGAAGTGTTTCAGCGGCTTCCTCGCTTCGGTCGCGGTGCCGTTCCACCGGACAAGCGTGTCGTCGCGGTGATTGCGGGTCTGCACCATGCCCTTTTCGCCAAACGCCTCCAGCCGCTGATCGAACCCGTAGGAACAGGCGCGCGAGTTGTTGATATGGACCAATGCACCAGAGGGCATGGTCATGGTCGTCATGGTCAGGTCGAAATCACCCTCCGCCCCGATCCGGGGGTCGAATTTGCAGCTGCCGGCGGCATAGACCTGAACGGGCCTCTCGCCCGCGATCCAGCACAGAAGGTCGATATCGTGGATCGTGGCATCGACGAAATAGCCGCCCGAGGCACGCACGTAGTCGATCGGCGGGGGGCTTGGCTCGCGGCTCCAGCTCATCAGCATGTTGAGCGGGCCGACTTCGCCCGCGCGCACCGCCTGTTGCAGCATCGCGTTGTCGGGGTCGAACCGGCGGTTGAAGCCGAGCATGAAGGGCACAGGGTGCGATCTCAGCGCTTGCATGGCGCGGTCCACCCGTTCCAGCGATTGGTCGAGCGGTTTCTCGCAATAGATCGGTTTGCCCGCCGCCGCGACACGCTCGATATAGTCCACATGGGTATCGGTCGGGGTCGCGATCACCACCGCATCGACGTCCGGATCGGCCAGCACCGCGTCGAGATCGTCCATCGGTCGCCCGCCATAAAGCGCAGCGGTCTTTTGGGCGGATGACATGCGCGGGTTATAGATCACCTCCAGCCGCAGGCCGGGATGGGCATTGATCTTGGGACCGTAGACATGGGCCATGCGACCCGTGCCCATCAGGGCGATGCCAAGTTCCCGTGTCATGCGCGCCCCCTGAGGTCTTCCAGAATAATCGCCGCCGCCTTCTCCCCGATCATGATCGAGGCCGCGTTGGTGTTGCCGGTCACGATGCGCGGCATGATCGAGGCATCGGCCACGCGCAGCCCTTCGATACCATGCACCTTGAGGCGCGGATCGACCACGGCGCTATCATCCACCCCCATCTTGCAGGTGCCCACGGGGTGCAGCAGGGACAGGCCGTTCTGACGGCAATAGGCAAGCAGGTCTTCGTCCGACTGCACATCCTTGCCGGGGGACAGCTCATTTTCCACGCAATCCGACATCGGCGCGGTCTGCGCAATCCTGCGCCCGAACTTCAGCCCCGCCAGCGCCGCGCGGTGGTCGGCCTCGTCCGCGAAGAAATTGAACTGGATTTCCGGTGCTTTCGCGGGGTCCGGCGCGGTCAGCCGCACATGCCCGCGCGAATTGGGGCGCATATGTTCGGCCAGGATCGTGAAGCCGGGGAACGGGTGCGGCTTCAACTGCTCATCCGTGCACCAGGCCATGAAAGTCACCATCATGTCGGGGCGGTCAATCTCCGACCCTGAACAGATGAAGGTATTGGAATAATTGCCATTATCGGCGAACGGTCCGGTGCGGAACAACAGCCAGCGCAGCAGTTGCAGCCCGCCCTTCAGCTTGTTGTTGTAAAGGTCGTTAACCGTCATCCGCACGGTAGACCGATACTCCGCCCCGATGCCGAAATGGTCCTGCAGGTTCTCGCCCACGCCTTGCAGGTCGTGCTGCGTCTCAACGCCATGCGCCTGCAACAGAGCACCGGGTCCGATGCCCGAGAGTTGCAGGAGTTGCGGGGAGTTGAAGGTGCCGCCCGACAGGATGATCTCATGCCGCGCTTTGGCCGAATGGGTGCCGGACCTGTCCGTCCACGTCACGCCGGTCGCGCGCTTGCCGTCCAGATCCACCCGCTCAACCATCGCATGCAGGCGCAGGTCGATATTGCGTTTGGCGGGGCCGCGCAGGTAGCCCGCTGCCGTGCTCCAGCGTCTGCCGTTCCGTGTCGTGGTTTGGACGTAGCCGGTGCCTTCCTGTTGCGCGCCGTTGAAATCATCGTTGCGGGGCACGCCCAAAGCCTCTGACGCCGCGTGGAACGCCTCGCCAAGCGCATGTTCGGTACGGATGTCCGAAACGGAGACCGGCCCGCCAGCGCCGTGGAAATCGTCGGCGCCCCGTTCCTGATCCTCGCAGGATTTGAAATAGGGCAGCACCCCGTCCCAGCCCCAACCGGTGCAGCCCGCCGCTTCCCATCCGTCGAAATCCTGAGGCTGGCCGCGCATGTAGATCATGCCGTTGATCGCGCCCGTGCCGCCCAGAACTTTGCCGCGCGGCTGGAAGAGTTGCCGCCCGTTCAAATGCGGCTCCGGCGCGCTTGTGTAGCACCAGTTCACGGACGGGTTCGCATAAAGCAAAGAATAGCCAAGCGGGATGTGAATGAAGGGATTGCGATCCTTGCCGCCCGCTTCCAGCAGCAACACGCTATGCCCCGCCTCTGCCAGTCGCCCGGCCACGGCACACCCGGCAGAGCCAGCGCCCACAACGATGAAATCATAGCTCTCAGCGGTCATTCGGTCCTCCCCGACCGCGCATTTGACGGCCCTTGGCCCAACTGTGTCACAGGGGCCGGTCTGGCCGGAACGTCACAAATGTCAGGATTGGACAAAACTCCTGTGCCGCGAGAGGGCGGAGTGTGTTTTGTCAGAATTGGATATTTCGCAAGGAGGGGCCTGGCGTGACCCGGCAGGAGATGCTGCGCATTCTGTCCTTCATGGACGAAACCCGCGCGATCACGGAAAAACGGACAGAGCTTTCGGCGACGGACGCGCGCTGGAACATCATCGCCTATGCCATGCGGCGGCATCTGGAGGGCAAGCTGCTGACCATCACCTCGGCCGCGATGGCTGCCGATGTGCCCTATGGTACGGCGATGCGTCGGGTGAACGAGTTGCTGGAGACCGGCTTTCTGCTCAAGCGGCCACGGTCGAAGACCGGCAAATCCTTCTCGCTTCACCCCACCCGCAAGCTGATCGAGGAGTTCGAAAGCTTCGCCATGCAGCTCAAGGCAATGGTGGGCAACACCTTCGGCTTTGCCAATGGCGATGGCGCGATGGAGGATTTCTATTTCGGCGGCTACTACATGGCCTCTCGCATCCTGCCCTATCCGAACGCGATGCGCGAAGGGGTGGGCTATGACCGCACGATCCGGCTGGCGGTGCCCGTCGATCCCACATTCGAGACCATCCGCCAACGCGCACAGGAACTTGGCGGCTTTCTGGGCACCAAGCTGGAGGTGGTGAATCTCACGCTGGACGATCTCCACACCGAGATCATGGCAAATGCGGGTCGCGAGACCTCGGATTATGACGTGGTGGCCGTGGATCTTCCGTGGATCGGGCAACTCGCGGAAGAACGCGTGATTCAGCCGCTGGACGAGATCATCGCCCGCAACCGGTTCAACCCGTCCGATTTCCATCCTGCGGCTTACAAGGGATCGTCCTGGGCGGGCAGCCAATATGCCTTGCCGATCCAGCCCACGGCAGAGCTATTGTTCTGCCGGTCCGATCTGTTTGCCGATGCCGGCCTGTCGATCCCCGAGACGACGGAAGAGGTTCTGTTCGCCGCGAAACTTCTGCACCGGTCGCGGATGAACCTGTCGGGCATCGTGATGAATTTCAAACGCGGCACGCCGGTCGCGCATACCTTCATTCAGACCCTGGCCAGCTACGGCCAGCCCGTGATTGACTTGCCACGGGTGGGGGAGGATTTCGATTTCGGCGCGCTGTCGGGCGAAAACTATCGCCCGCTTCTGAACAGCGATGCGGCGCGTGCAACAGCCGAGTTCCTGCTGGAACTGCGCAGTTATGCCCATCCCGACAGCCTGAAATGCGATTGGGACCGACGGATTCGAATCTTTACCGAAGGCCACGCCGCCATGTGCTATGGCTGGAGCGTCCGGGCCCGCGCCTTTGAACTGGACGAAACCTCGCCCGCGCATCAGAACGTGGCCTTCGCACCGCATCCGCATGGGCCGGGCGCGCGCACCGTGTCACCGATCGGGGGCTTTTCGCTGGCGTTGCCGCAGGGGCTTTCGCCCGCACGGGAACGGGCAGCATGGCGGGTCATGGAATACCTGACCCGGCCCGAGGTGTTGAAATGGTATGTCCAGCACGGCAACCTCAGCAGCCCGCGGTTTTCCACCAGCGCCGACCCCGAGGTGCAGGCGAAAAGCAGCCTTCTGGGCCGGGTGGACGCGATGGAGCGGCGCGGTGAGTTGCAGACATGGCCGCGCCCGCCGATCCCGGAATTCAGTGACATGCTGAGCGTTCTGGGGGACGAGATCTATCGGATGCTGCACGGAGACAGCAGCGTAGAGGAAACGCTGACCCGCGCGCAGAACCGGGTGGACGCGATCATGCGGGAAAACGGGCGCTATTGAGAGCACAAGAAAAGGGCGCGCAGCGTTTCCGCCGCGCGCCCCTTTTTTATGTGTCAGGTTCGATTACCAGGTCGGGCGTTCGAACTCGGTCACGTTTTCGGGCGTCACCATCGGGGTCTCGATCCCCTGCAGCGCCGGAACCTCGATGCCATTGGCCACGCGGATCGCCGTCTGAATGGCAAGGATTGCATCGTCAATCGGCGACTGCTTGTTCGATCCCTGATGCCAGCCTTCCTGCATCGCGTCCCAGCCTTCGCCGAACTGATTACAGGTCACGACCGCGACTTCGCCCGGCTCCAGGCCCGCGCCTTGCAGCGCGCTGATCACGCCAAGGCCCATGCCGTCATCGAAGGCATACACGCCGTCGATCTGGTCGCCATACTGGGTCAGGAAGGTTTCCATCACGGTCTGGGCGCGTTCACGGTTCCATTCCGCTGTCTGGCTGTCCAGAATGGTGATTCCCGGGTATTCATCGGCGATCCGGTCGAGGAAGCAGTTGCCGCGCAGGATCGACACCGTGTAACCCGGAGTGCCTTCGACGACCACGATATTGCCTTCGCCGCCAAGCGCTTCGGCCAGCATGTCTGCGGACTGTTCGGCTTGCAGGCAGTCATCGGGGCCGGTGTGACCGACGATGTAGCGCCGCCCCGCCTCGCCAATGGGCGAGTTCGAGGTGACCACCGGAATACCCGCGCGATAGGCCGAGCGGATCGCCGGAATCAACGCGTTCTGCGAGGTGGGCCAGACCACGATCGCGTCGGGGTTCTGGGAAATCATGTCCTGGATCTGGTCGAACTGCACGGCCGGATCGCCCTGCGGGTCCATCACGGTGGCCTGAATGCCAAGCTCTGCCGCGTATTCCTCGGCTGCCTGTGCATACATCGCCTGATAGGCGTTGGACCCCGGATACAGAACGGTGATGCCGATCCGCGTTTCCGAAAGCGGCTGCTGAAGGTCTCCTCCCAGCCAGTCCGGTGCATCCTGAGCCATTGCCATGCCCGCGGTCATCGCCGCTGCCACCGCAAGGCCAAAGCCCCTTGTCATCAGTTTCGTCATTTCTTTCCTCCCTTTTCGCGCCGCATCTCGGTTTGCCCTTTGGCAACGGGGCGTCGCGGCCTGCGCCCTTTCAACACCCCTGATCATGAGCCGAGGGCACAAGCGTTCAACGCGCGACATGTCCAAATCTGATTTTCTTGACCGCCCCTACGGGGACTTCACGGGGACTTCGTCGCGCGGCAGATCGGGGCCGAATAACCAGATTGGATTTATTGGCGCTGTCTGCGGGCCGAGCCCTTCGCCTACCGTTCGAAACAGGGAGGAATCGTGACAATGCAGACAGAGGTGAAGGCGTTCCTGCGTCGGCATGGGCTTTTGGCGGGGTTCGGGCTGTTCCTGATCTCGGTCGCCCTCAGCGCCGATGCGTTCCTGACGCCGGGCAATATTTTCGACGTCCTGAGACAGGTGTCGATCACGGGCGTCATGGCGGTCGGCGTCACCTTCGTGGTGATCACCGGGCGGCTGGATCTGTCGGTCGGATCGCTTCTGACCCTGCTGACGGTGATCGTGGTCGACCAACACAACACGTCCGGCCCGGCCATGGCCATCCTGATCACGCTTGCGGCGGGGATCGGGGTTGGCATGTTCAACGGCGTTCTTGTCGGCCTTGTCGGGCTGAACGCCCTGATCGTGACGCTGGCGATGCTGTCCTTCCTGCAGGGGCTGGTGCTGTTCTATTCCGGCGGCTCGAACGTGAATGTCCAGAATGCACAGACCACGTGGTTCGCGGTATTCGGGCGGCACGACCTGCTTGGCGTCCCGGTGCCTGCGCTGATCTTCCTTGTCACGGCAGTGATCGCGGCCTTCGTCCTGAACCGCACGGTTTTCGGCCGCCAGGTCTTTGCGGTGGGCGGCAATGAAACCGCCAGTCGCTTTTCCGGCATCGCATCGCGCTGGACGGTGTTCTGGGCCTACGCGCTTTCCGGGCTGACCACGGCCATTGCCGCAGTCATCATGGGCAGCCGCGTGATGGGCGCGCAGAACACCATCGGTCAGGGCTACGAACTGACCGTTCTGGCGGGCGTGATCCTTGGCGGCACATCCCTGCTTGGCGGGTCAGGCAGTATCTGGCGCACGGTTCTGGGCATCACCATGCTCGGATTTATCCAGAACGGACTGCTTCTGCTTGGCTTTCCCTATTACATTCAGTGGCTCGTCACCTGGGCGGTCATCATCCTGGCTGTCTGGATCGACCTGGGTGCCAAACGCGGGAGGATCTTGGCATGAGCGCGACCACATCCATCACCAAGGCAGGCGGTCACAGCAGCGTCACACGCCTGTTGATGCGCAACCACATCTGGGTGTTCCTGGCGCTGACCGTCGTGGTGTTTTCCGCCTCCAGCCCCTATTTCCTGACGGTCAACAACCTTGGCAACGTGCTGACGCAGGCGGCCTTCATTGGCATCCTTGCCATCGGCATGACCATGGTGATGATCGACGGGGAAATCGACCTGTCGGTCGGCGCGATCCTTGCGCTCGCTTCGGCGCTGGCCATCGGGTTGCAGGATCATATCGGCATCTGGCCCGCGGTCTTCGTGGGCTTGCTGTCGGGGGCCGCGCTTGGCTTTCTCAACGGGACTCTGGTGGCGCTGTCGGGGATGCATTCCTTCATCGTCACGCTTGGCGGGCTGATCGGGATTCGGGGGCTGGTCTTCATCTATACCGGCGAAGACGCCCTGATGGTCAGCGATTTCAGCTATACGGACTACCCCGAGATCTACCTTGGCCCGGTGTCTCTGACTGCGATGATCTTCATCGCACTGGCCCTGTTCTTCCAGTGGGTTCTGTCCAGTACCCGCCACGGGCGTGAAACCTACGCCATCGGCGACAATATCGACGCGGCCCATGACGCAGGCATCAATATCAAGCGTCACAAGATCATCAACTTCACCCTCTGCGGCGCGCTGGCTGCGGTTGCGGGTATTCTTCTGTCGATGCGCCTTGGCACCGCTGAACCCAATGCCGGCAAGGTGTGGGAGCTTTGGACGATCATCGCCGTGGTGCTTGGTGGCACCCGGTTGCAGGGCGGATACGGCAGCATGTGGATGACCATCGGCGGCGTGTTGACGCTGGCCGTTCTGCGCAACGGGCTGCGGCTGCTCAACACCCCGAA
The DNA here is from genome assembly GCF_001879695.1 of Nioella sediminis. Classification (GTDB taxonomy): domain Bacteria; phylum Pseudomonadota; class Alphaproteobacteria; order Rhodobacterales; family Rhodobacteraceae; genus Nioella; species Nioella sediminis. Next base: position 86,126 of record NZ_MNBL01000041.1, on the reverse strand, counting down.
CTATGTGGAGCTTATGGTAATGGGTACGGTCCTTGTCCTCGCGCTGCTGATCGACAAGCTTCTCAGCCGGCAGGAGGCATGACCATGGCAAACCCGATCCTGACGCTATCCGGTATCACCAAGACCTTCCCCGGCGTCGTCGCGCTGGACAAGGTCAGCTTCGATGTGCGCCCCGGTGAAGTCCATGCGCTTGTGGGGGAAAACGGCGCGGGCAAGTCAACGCTTATGAAGGTGCTGGCAGGGCTCTATCATCCCGATGCGGGTGAAATCATCTACCAGGGCCAGCCCGTCCAGATCGACAATCCTTTGGCCGCGCGCGAAAAGGGCATCCTGCTGATTCACCAGGAACTGTCGCTCTCGCCGGAACTGTCGGTGGCCGAGAACATCTATCTGGGCGCGTGGCCCACCAATGCGCTTGGCGTGCTGAACAAACGCAAGCTGCGCCGCGATGCACAGGCGGCGCTGGACGCAATGGGATGCAGCTTCGGCCCCGATGACCGGGTCGGCACGCTGTCGGTTGCCATGCAGCAGATGGTGGAAATCGCCCGGTCGCAGGCGTTCAGTGCCAACGTGGTGATCTTCGATGAACCCACGGCCTCGCTGACCGATACCGAGAAGGACCAGCTTTTCACCACCATCCGGGGGCTTCAGGCACAGGGGGTGGGGATCGTCTATATCTCTCATAAGATGGATGAAATCTTCGAGCTGACCGACCGCATCACCGTACTGCGCGACGGCCAGGTGCAGGGCACGGTGACCACGCGGGAGACCGACGCCACCGCCGTCACACGAATGATGATCGGCCGCACGCTGGAAGCCTATTTCCACAAGGCCGACAGCAGTTTCGGGGACGAGGTTCTTCGCGTTGACGGGTTGAGCCTGAAGGGCCAGTTCGAGGATGTAAGTTTCTCGGTCCGGCAGGGCGAAGTGCTTGGCTTTTACGGGCTCGTCGGCGCGGGACGCTCCGAGGTGGTCGAAACGCTCTTCGGCATCCGCAAGGCCGACCGGGGCACGCTGCAATGGCACGGCGAGGAAATCCCGCTGCCGTCACCCCGGCAGGCCATCGACCTTGGCATGGCGCTTGTGCCTGAAAGCCGCAAGGAACAGGGGCTGGTGCTGATGATGGGGGGGATGGAAAACACCACCCTGCCGCATCTGGCGAGCTATGCCAGGAACACCGTCATGGACCGGGGCAAGGAACGCGCGACGTTCGATGAATACAAGGATGCGCTGTCGATCAAGACAACGGGGCCGGAACAGGCGGTCGCCACGCTTTCTGGCGGAAACCAGCAGAAATTCGTGCTGGCCAAATGGCTATGTGCCGGGCCGAAGCTGATCATCCTCGATGAACCCACGCGGGGGATCGACGTGGGGTCGAAATCGGCCATCCACACGCTGATCGCGAACCTCGCGGAACGGGGGCTTGCCGTGATCGTGATCTCCTCGGAAATGCCCGAGGTTCTGGGCGTCAGCCACCGGGTGCTGGCAATGGCCGAGGGGCGGCTCGTGGGCGAATTCGAGGGCGAGGCGATGACAGAGGAAAACCTGATCGACGCGGTGTCACATCACCTGGCACGGCCAGCGGCGGAGTAGGAGAGCAATATGGGCAAGCAGGAGATTGGGGTCGGTTTGGTCGGGTCCGGCTTCATGGGTCGGTGCCACGCCAATGCCTTTCGGGCCGTGGGCGGGCTGTTCGACCTGCCGCTGGAGCCGAAGCTGAGCATTCTGGCGGACGCGACCGAAGACCTCGCGCAGAGGGGCGCGGCGGCGCTTGGCTTTGCGCGCTCTACCGCCGACTGGCAGGCCCTTGTCGATGACCCCGAGGTTGGCATCGTGGCGATCACCGCCCCCAATGTCCTGCACGCGCCGATTGCGCTGGCGGCCATCGCAGCGGGCAAGACCGTCTATTGCGAAAAGCCGCTGTCGACCACCGCTGCCTCGGCACTGGAGATGACCGAGGCCGCCGAGGCCGCAGGTGTCACGACGCTGGTTGGCTTCAACTTCCTGCGCAACCCGATGATCCGGCTGGCACGCGACATCATCGCGGGCGGAGAGATCGGCGAGGTCACGGGTTTTCGCGGGCGGCACGCGGAGAACTACATGGCGAGCCCCGACGCGCCCCATTCCTTCCGCACGGATCCGGCAGGGGGCGGGGCGCTGGCCGATATCGGCAGCCATATCACCTCCATGGCGCGGTTCCTCATTGGCCCGATCAGCGAGGTGCAGGCCGATTGCCGCACGATCTTCCCCACGCGGCCCGTCTCCCCGGGTAGCGCCGAGCGTGCGCCCGTGGAGGTCGACGACATGACCCACGCCCTTCTCCGCTTTGAAAACGGCGCGGCGGGCAGCATCGAGGCGAACTGGGCCGCGACCGCCCGCACCATGGATCTGTCTTGGGAAATCACTGGAACCAAGGGCGCGCTGGCCTTCAGCCAGGAGAACATGAACGAACTGCTGCTGTGGTCCGGTGCGGCGGGGCGCAGCGGTTACACCCGCATCGAATCCGGTCCCGCGCACCCGCCCTATGGCGCGTTCTGTCCCGCACCGGGCCATCACCTCGGCTTCAACGATCTCAAGGTGATCGAAGTGGCGGAGCTGATTGCCGCCCATGCCGGGCAAGGCAGCTGCGGCCCCGATTTCCGCGAGGCGTACGAGGTGCAGCGCACCATCGAAGCGATGCAGGAAAGCGATCGGACGCGGGGTTGGGTCAGTCTCTGACAGCCTGATCCCGCACCATCGTCCTTTCACATCTGGCCTGCGCATCGCGCAACGCGGCACCCGGCTTCTTGTTGCGCAGCAGCATCGTGTGAATCTCTTCGCCTAGAATTCGCACCAACGTGTTCAGTTGGGGCACCGCAGGCCGCGGCCATGTCTGCAACTGGCCCGCACGGGCCAGCTTGTCCACCGTGGCAATGACCGGGCGATCATGGGCGACGGCGGGATCGTTGCAGACGCTGAAGCGGGAACTGACAAGGCTGCCATTCTCGATATACAGCTTGGTCGCAGCGGCGGATGTCAGGGTCTGCGCCGCCTGCTTGACCGCCGCGAACCGGCTGTCCTTGAGGTTCGCGGGCAGGCAGATATTCCACCCCCCAAGCGGCGCGATCGGGCGCTGGCCGGGTCCAGAGGGATGCGGCAGATACCCGGTCCGCCCACAGGCGGGCGAGGTCGGGTCGTTCTCGATGATCGGCAGGATCTGGGTGTAGCAATAGCCCATGGCCGCCTGTCCCTGCGCATAGCATTTGGCACGTTCATACCATGACATCTGCAACACATTCGGAGGCGAATAGGTCAAAAGTTCCACCAGAAACTCCGCGGCCTCCAGCGCCTTGGGCGCGGTCAGCATTGGGACGAGGTGTTCAGGCCCCAGATCCTGCCCGCGAAACCCGTCCCCCATTGGCGGCAGGTTCAGCACCGGCTGGCCGAAATCGGCCATCAGCATCATGAAGGTCGTCCCCACTGGCGTGCCGCGCGCGCCGTTCCAGCAAATGCCGCTGCGGTCAATCTCGGGGCGGTGAAGGGCGCGGGCACAATCGAGCATTTCAGCCAGCGTCGCGGGTGGGGCCAGGCCGGCCTCTGCGAACAGGTCGCTGCGATAGATGAACAGCTCTGGCGTGGTCTGCACCGGAAGACCGTAGAGCGTTTCCCCGCGCAGCGCGGTAGACAGCGCCTCGGGGTGGAAATCCATGTACTCAAGGGAACTTCCCGGCCCCATCTGGTCTATCGGCCGGATTGCCCCGGCGCGGATCAGCTCTTCCATCCAGCACAGGTCGCAGGTGATGATGTCATAGCGCGACACCGGCCGGGTCATGTCTTCGAGGATTTCCTCGTGCAGCCGGTCGATGGACAAGGCCCGCACCGAAAGCTCTACCCCGAAATGCAGCTCGAACTGACGTTTGAGCTTTTGCATCGCCATGAAGGTGGCGTCCGCATGCAGCAGCACCCGCAACCCGCCGGGCAGGTCCAGCTTTTCCGACAGAACCGGCAACGGGGCAACAGCGGCAGAGGACAGGTAGGAGGCACCGAAGAAGTAGTCGGTATCCTCTTCCAGCCCAAACACGGTGCCAAGCAGGGCCTTCATCCGGCGCACATAGTTCAGCCAAGCGTCGATAAGCATGGGCGTGGGATGCAGCGAAAAGGTCTTGCCGCTTTTCGTGCGCGGACGTTTCGCGATCAGGCCACGGTCAACCATGTCCTCGATCAGGCGATGCGCGGTTCCGCGCGCCAGCCCGGAACTGTCGATCAGCGACGAGGGCGTTTCCATGCGCCCCCGCAGATGCGACCGGACAAGCTGCACCATGATCGGCACCTCGCGGGCGGGCATGTCGAGCCCGAGGCAATCTTGCGTTTCATCCAGAAAACGGCTGACGAAATCGAGAAAGCGGTCCAGCTCGTGGCCCGACATGTCGCTGAAGAACCCGCCCGCGCGGACCCCGTGCCGTTCCGTGAGTTCCATTTTCGTCACTTTGTCGGCCCTCCCGTGCCGGACCCTGTGCGATCATGGTACAGTACAGGTCGGATCAACGCCGGTCACGAGGTGGAAATTCCAGATTGGACAAATCGCGCCTGCGCATGCAGCACGCGATAAATGCCGCCCGGCCCCCGAGTGGGGGCCGGGCGGAAAACGCCGGTCAAGATTGGGGACTGCCCGGCCATTGCCGGACGTCTGGTCACTCCGCCGGAACGGCCTTTTCCTCGATCCCGAGGGGATGGGAAATCTTGTTCAGCATCTCTTTCGGGCAGACCTGAAGGAAGTTCGCCTTCTCCTCCTCCCAGTGCTGCAGGATATCCGACGCCTTGCGCGATCCGGTCTCGGCGGCGTGGCGCGCCACGAGGCCGTGCAGCTGGTCTTCCCAGTGATCGACCGTGACCGGGCAGGTCACCAGTGTCTCAAGGTTCATGTTCTCCAGCGCCGTGCCCTCGGGGTCATAGAGATAGGCCATGCCGCCTGTCATACCGGCCCCGAAATTGGCCCCGATGGATCCAAGGATCACCGCAACCCCACCGGTCATGTATTCACAACCGTTGGACCCGCAGCCCTCTATCACCACCTTGGCGCCAGAGTTCCGCACCCCGAACCGCTCCCCGGCGCGGCCAGCGGCGAAGAGGTAGCCATCGGTTGCGCCGTACAGAACGGTATTGCCGATGATCACGTTATCCTCTGCCTTCAGCGGGCTGACCTGAGCGGGCCGCACAACAATGGTGCCCCCCGACAGGCCCTTGCCCACATAGTCATTGGCATCGCCCGACACTTCCAGCTTCAGCCCTGGCGCCGCAAAGGCCCCGAGCGACTGCCCGGCAGAGCCTTCCAGCTTCACCGTCAGGTGGTCGGGCTGCAACGCGTTGCGCATCCCGAAATTCTTGACGATGTGGCTACTGGTCCGCGTGCCGATGGTGCGCAGGGTGTTCTGCACGGCGTAAGACAGCTGCATTTTCTCGCCATCCTCAAGGAAGCGGTGCGCATCCTTGACGATCTGCGCGTCCAGCGTGTCCGGCACTGCATTCCGTTCACGGTAGCGGTCGTAGACGATGTTCTGCGACCCATCGACGGTGATCAGCAGCGGGTTGAGGTCGAGATCGTCCAGATGGGCAGAGCCACGGCTGACCTGGCTCAGCAGATCGGCCCGGCCAATAACCTCATCCAGCGACCGCGCGCCGATGCTGGCCAGCAGTTCCCGCACTTCCTGCGCGTAGAAGGTGATCAGGTTCACCACCTTGTCGGCATTGCCGGTGAATTTGGCGCGCAGGCTTTCATCCTGGGTGCAGACGCCCACCGGGCAGGTGTTCGACTGGCACTGGCGCACCATGATGCAGCCCATGGCGATCAGCGCGGCGGTGCCGATGCCGTATTCCTCGGCCCCCATCATCGCGGCCATGACGATATCGCGCCCCGTGCGAAGCCCCCCATCGGTGCGCAGCGTCACGCGGCCCCGAAGGTTGTTCATCGCCAGCACCTGATGCGCCTCGGTCAGGCCCATTTCCCAGGGCAGACCGGCGAACTTGATCGAGGTTGCAGGGCTGGCCCCGGTGCCGCCATTGTGGCCCGAGATCAGGATCACATCGGCCTTGGCCTTGGCCACGCCGGCGGCAATGGTGCCAACGCCCGAGGACGCCACCAGCTTCACCGTTACCTTGCAGCGCGGGTTGATCTGCTTGAGATCATAGATCAGCTGCGCCAGGTCCTCGATGGAATAGATGTCGTGGTGCGGCGGCGGCGAAATCAGGGTCACGCCCTTGGTGGAATGACGCAGCCGGGCAATCAGGTCGGTGACCTTCATGCCGGGCAGCTGGCCGCCCTCGCCGGGCTTGGCACCCTGCGCGACCTTGATTTCCAGCTCTTCGCAGTGGTTGAGGTACTCTGCGGTCACGCCGAACCGGCCCGACGCCACCTGCTTGATCTTGGCCGATGGGTTATCGCCATTGGGCTCCGGCACGAAATGCGCCGGGTCTTCCCCGCCTTCACCGCTGTCGGACTTGGCACCGATGCGGTTCATGGCGACGTTCAGCGTCTTGTGCGCCTCGGGCGACAGCGCGCCCAGGGACATGCCCGGCGTCACGAAGCGCTTGCGGATCGAGGTGATGCTTTCCACCTCTTCGATCGGGATCGCCTTGCCAAGCGGCTTGATGTCCAGAAGGTCGCGCAGATGAATCGGCGGGTTCGCCTTCATCTTGGCCGAATACTGCTTCCACATCTCGTAGGACGCGGTGTTGCAGGCCATCTGCATCATGTGCATCGTCTGCGCTTCCCAGGCGTGTTTCTCGCCCGACCGGCGCGCCTTGTAGAAGCCACCGATGGGCAGAATGTCAGTCTGGGACAGCCAGCCCTTGGCGTGCACTTCCTCGGCCTTCTTCTGCAAGCCGCTGACCCCGATCCCCGAGATGCGGGAAATCATGCCGGGGAAGTATTCCGCCACCATCGCACGGGAAAGGCCCACGGCCTCGAAGTTCAGACCACCGCGATAGGAGGAGATCACCGAGATCCCCATCTTCGCCATGATCTTCAGCAGCCCCTGATCAATCGCATTGCGATAGCGCGCCATGGCTTCGGTCAGGTTGCAGTCCAGCAACCCCCGGTCGATCCGGTCGGCAAGGCTGTCCTGCGCCAGATAGGCGTTCACCGTGGTCGCGCCCGCACCGATCAGAACGGCGAAGTAATGCGGGTCGATACACTCGGCAGACCGCACGTTGATCGAACAGAAGGTCCGCAGCCCCTGTTTGGTCAGCCAGCTATGCACGGCGGAGGTTGCCAGAATCATCGGCATCGCGATGCGGTCTTCGTTCTGGCCCCGGTCGGTCAGCACCAGATGGCCCGCGCCAGAGCGCACGGCATCTTCCGCCTCAAGCCGGATACGCGCCAGTTCTTCGCGCAGCAGGCCCTGCCCGCCACCGGCGGGGAAGGTGCAGTCGATATTCACCACGCTGTCGCCGAACTGGGTCAGCAGTTCCTCGAACTGGGCGTTGGTCACGAAGGGGCTTTCCAGCACGAGGATTTCGGTCTGGCTGCTGTCTTCGTCCAGCACGTTCTTGAGGTTGCCGAAGCGGGTCTTCAGGCTCATCACCCGGTATTCGCGCAAGCTGTCAATCGGCGGGTTGGTCACCTGGCTGAAGTTCTGGCGGAAGAAGTGGCTGAGCGGCCGGTATTGTTTCGACAGCACGGCGGAGGGCGTGTCATCCCCCATCGAGGCCAGCGTTTCCTTCCCATCCTCGGCCATCGGCGCAAGGATCTGTTCAAGCTCTTCGATGCTGTAGCCCGCCGCGATCTGGCGCTGGCGCAGCTCGTGCCCGCTGAACGCCGCCGATTCCGTCAGGCCTTCGGTCTGCTCGCCAAGGTCCACGACCTTTTCCACCCAATCGCCGAAGGGGCGGCTTGCGGCGAGCGCATCTTTCATCTCGGTGTCGTGGTAAAGCTTCGCCTCGGCCATATCGACGGCAATCATCTGCCCCGGCCCAAGCGCGCCTTTCTCGACCAGACCGGCCTCGTTCACCGGCACCATCCCGGCCTCGGACCCCGCAATCAGCAGCCCTTCACCGGTTACCACGTAACGCATCGGGCGCAGCCCGTTCCGGTCCAGCCCGGCACAGACCCAACGGCCATCGGTCATGGCCAGCGCGGCGGGGCCGTCCCACGGCTCCATCACGCTGTTGCAATAGGCATACATATCGCGCCACGCCTCGGGCAGTTCGGTCGAGGTCTTGGACCAGGCCTCTGGCACCAGCATCGTCTTGGCCATGGGCGCATTGCGGCCCGCGCGGACCAGCACTTCGAACACGGAATCGAGCGCCGCCGAGTCCGACGACCCGCCCGCAACGATGGGTTTGATATCCTCGGCAAGCTCCCCGAAATAGGACGACGCCATGCGGATTTCATGGCTCTTCATCCAGTTCAGGTTGCCCTTCAGCGTGTTGATCTCGCCGTTATGGGCCAGCATGCGGAAGGGCTGCGCCAGCCACCACTGCGGGAAGGTGTTGGTGGAATAGCGCTGGTGATAGATCGCAAAGGCGCTTTCGAACCGCTCGTCCTGAAGATCGGGGTAGAACTCGCTGACCTGCTCGGCCAGCATCATGCCCTTGTAGATGATCGACCGGCAGGACAGCGAACAGAGGTACAACCCGCTGATCCCGGCGGCGGCAGCCGCCTTTTCGATCCGGCGGCGGATGACGTAAAGCTCGCGCTCAAACGTTTCCTCATCCACGCCCTTGGAGTTCGAAATCAGGATCTGCTCGATCTCGGGCCGCGTCGCGTTGGCTTTCTCGCCCAGACAGGTCACATCCACCGGCACATGACGCCAGCCATAGATGTAGTAGCCCATCCGCAGAACTTCGCTTTCCACGATGGTCCGGCAGGTCTCCTGCGCCCCGAAATCGCTGCGCGGCAGGAAGACCTGACCGACCGCCATCAGCGCATCCATATCCGGCTCATGGCCCGTACGACGGATCTGGTCATAGAAGAACGAGGCCGGGATCTGCACATGGATGCCCGCGCCGTCACCGGTCTTGCCATCGGCATCGACCGCGCCCCGGTGCCAGATCGCCTTCAGCGCGGTGATCCCCGCTTCAACAACCTGACGGGTCGGTTTCCCATCCAGCGACACGACAAGGCCGACCCCGCAGGAGGAATGCTCTTCCTCCTCGATATACATGCCGTTCTCGGCCATCCACTTGCGCTTGGCCTCTTCGGCGGCGACCCAGTCTTGATCGAATTTGGTCATTTGGGCTTTCCTTCTACGGGGGATCGGGCCGCGGCCCGTCCGGAATTCAGGTTGGCGGGGAACCTCATGACATCATGTCCCCGCAGTCATAAAGCGGCGTCGCGCTCAGGAATCCGGGCTCGCCCGGTTCGGCGAACTCCATGGGGGAGTTGTCACTTTCGCGCGTTTCGCCATTGGGCAGGGTCGTCACTTCGACTCCGCCGAAGAACATCCGCCAGTCTTCGCTGACGAACTGGCCGCCCTCGACGCGGCGCGGGCCTTCGCCCAGGTCGTATTCATAGGAAAACTGGGTGCGGTTCAGAATGCGCCCGTCGATTTCCACCGTCTCGCCGGTCAGCCGGTCGAATCCGGTATAGTCGCGCTGAATGCGCTGACCCGCACCATTTTCATGGATGGTCGAGAAAGACATGGAATCGGTGCCGGTCGCAAAAAGATCGGTGATCGAAGCGGGATCATCCTCTGGCTGGATCAGCGTGTTCTGCGCACCGCTGCGCAATTCATAGGACAGCAGCCAGCGGAATTCGGCATCGGTGAAGGACAGGTAGAAGGGCCCGTCCTCATCCATCGACAACCGCCAATGCGTGCCTTCGGGGTCACCCTCGCAGGTCCAGTTATGGGACACCACGCAGCCGCGAGATTGCGTCGTCAGAAAGGCGGTGCATCCGGGCGGCGGGGTCACCGTCGGGCCTTGCTGAGCCTGAGCCTGAACCGGAACGACAGAGCCCGCCGCGACCGAAACGGTAAACGCGGTGGTGAGGAGGTAACGATTGATCAAGCATACCATGTCAGCAGTCCTTCCCTAATTCCGTTCGGCCCCGAGCCGTATGTCTTCAAATTCCTTATCCTGTCTGCACAGGGCGTGTACGGGGGGTGTACAGGGGGTGTACGGGTGGCACCCCCAGTTTTTGGCCTATTCCGCCGCCACACCCGCGCTTACGGCGAGTTTCGACAGGATGTCCTCTGCCGCCTCGCGCCCGTCCCGAATGGCCCAGACCACAAGGCTTGCCCCGCGCTGGATATCACCCACGGCATAGACGCCCGGCAGGTTGGTTTCATGGGTGCGGAAGTCGGCCTTGACGGTGCCCCAACGGGTCACCTCCAGCTCGGGCGTGTTCCACAGGGCAGGCAGGTCTTCGGGCTCGAACCCGAGCGCCTTGATCACCAGATCAGCCTCTTCCACATAGTCGGCGCCGTCCACCACTTCGGGGCTGCGGCGGCCCGAGGCATCGGGCTGTCCAAGGCGCATCTGCTGCACCATGACGCCCGACACCGGGTCGCCGGCAAAGCCCTTGGGTGCGGTCAGCCAGACAAACTCGACGCCCTCTTCCTCCGCGTTCTGCACTTCTCGCTGAGAGCCGGGCATATTGGCGCGGTCGCGGCGATAGAGGCACTTCACGCTTTCCGCGCCCTGCCGGATCGCGGTGCGCACACAGTCCATCGCGGTATCGCCACCGCCGATCACGACGACCTTCTTGCCCTCTGCGTTCAGCTCGCCCGACTCGAATTCCGGCACGCTGTCACCGAAGGACAGGCGGTTCGATGCGGTCAGGTAGTCGATTGCCCGTACAATGCCCGTGGCACCCGAACCGGGGCCAGCCAGATCGCGGGTCTTGTAGACGCCGGTGGCGATGACCACAAAATCATGCTTCTCGCGGATCTCGGTAAAGCTGATGTCCTGCCCCACGGTGCAGTTCATCACGAAGGTGATGCCGCCCGCTTCCAGCTGCTGATTGCGGCGCATGACCACGTCCTTTTCCAGCTTGAAACCGGGGATGCCATAGGTCAGCAGCCCGCCCGCGCGGTCGTAGCGGTCATAGACCGTGACCTGCAGCCCGGCGCGGCGCAGCATGTCGACCGCCGCCAGCCCGCCGGGGCCCGCGCCGATGATGCCCACGCTCTCGGCGCGTTCCTGCGCGGGGCTGATCGGCTTGACCCAGCCCTGTTCCCACGCGGTGTCGGTGATGTATTTCTCGACCGAGCCGATGGTCACGGTGCCGTGGCCCGATTGCTCGATCACGCAATTGCCTTCGCACAGGCGATCCTGCGGGCAGATGCGGCCGCAGATTTCCGGGAAAGTGTTGGTCGCCTGGCTGATCTCATAGGCTTCCTGCAACCGTCCCGTCGCGGTCAGGCGCAACCAGTCGGGGATGTTGTTGTGCAGGGGGCAATGGGACTGGCAATAGGGCACGCCGCACTGGCTGCAGCGGCTGGCCTGTTCCTCGGCCTTGGCGGCAGCGTATTCGCCGTAGATCTCGTTGAAATCATGCGCGCGCTCCGCGGCAGAGCGCTTCTCGGGCATGGACTTGCCCACGGTCACGAATTTCAGCATCTTCTCAGCAGCCATGGCGTGCCTTTCCGGTTCCTTTGGGATCAGCTAGGAAGGCCCCTATAACCAAGCTCTCAGGACATGAAAAGACAGCAATGCTGACCTATTATTCAGAAAACAGTGCTGCTCACATGCCCAATGGGCACCTAGCCTGTGAATATATGTCACAAATACTGACATATAAGCTAAAAAACAGCGTTTTTTCAAGTAGCTACATGCTCATCTCTCATCCAACGCACGGATCGCGACTATGACACTGTTTCATTTATTTATCGTTGCCGTGATCCAGGGCCTGACAGAATTCTTGCCGGTTTCTTCCTCCGGGCACCTGATTCTCCTGCCCGAACTGACGGGCATGGCGGACCAGGGTCAGGTGATCGACGTCGCCGTTCACGTCGGAACGCTCGGGGCCGTGGTGCTCTATTTCTGGCGCGATGTAAGGGCTGCGGTAATCGGGTTGGGTCACCTTGCTACCGTGCGGCGCAACACTGGCGAGGCCCGGTTGGCAATGGGCCTGATCCTCGCGACAATCCCCGTCATCCTCTTCGGGCTGGCCCTGAAACTCACCGGTCTGGACGACTCGCTGCGGTCGATGACCGTAATCGGCTGGACCATGCTGGTCTTCGGGCTGGTCCTGTATTGGGCCGACCAAAAGGGGGCTGAAGGGCTGGAGGCCCAAAACTGGACCCCGCGTCATGCCCTGATCATGGGTCTGTGGCAGGCGATTGCCCTGATCCCCGGCACCTCCCGGTCTGGCATCACCATCACCGCGGCCCGGTATCTGGGATATGAACGCCACGACGCCGCGCGCCTGTCGATGCTGATGTCGATCCCGACGATCCTTGCCTCTGGCGTGCTGCTCGGGGCGGAAGTCATTGCCACGGCAGACGCAGAGGCCGCAAGAAACGGCGCGATTGCCGCCGCCATGGCCTTCGTTGCGGCACTGGCGGCGCTGACCTTCATGATGCGGCTGCTGCGCAGCGTCAGCTTCACCCCATATGTGATCTACAGGGTGATCCTTGGCGTGATCCTGCTGGTGATCGCCTACACTTAGGTGTTGCGCAGGTTACGGGCGCTGTCCTGAAGGGCGGAATACTGGCCACCGGGGCGATAGACCCAGAGGTATTCTGCCAGAACCGCGTCCATATCGGTGGGATCGATCCCCAGATCGGCAAAGCCCCTGGCCCCGTCCGACACCACGTTGTCCCGGCGCAGCTGGCGCAGCTGGTCGCGGGTCAGAATACCATTATGGATCAGCCCCACGGTCAGCGCCTGCACCGCGCCAAAGCCGAAGGCCATGACCGAGCCGACCCAGAACGGCAGGTTCACGATCAACCGGCGGCGGCGGATCACACCCAGCATTTTGACCATCAGGTCATGCAGGGTTTCCACATCGGGGCCACCCAGTTCGTAGACACCGGCCTCGGCCTGACCCAGCACACCCGCAACAGCGGCCTTGGCCACGTCATCGACATAGACAGGCTGGAACCGCGAATTGCCACCGACCAGCGGCAGGACAGGACCAAATTTCGTCATCTTGGCGAAGCGGTTGAAGAACTCGTCCTCGGTCCCGAAGATCACGGAGGGGCGCAGGATCACGGCACCGGGGAAATGCGTCTGCACGGCGGCCTCACCCTCGGCCTTGCTGCGGGCATAGTCGCTGTCGGACTCGGCATCGGCCCCGATGGCGGACAAATGAACAAGCTGGCAAACACCGGCCTCAGCCGCCAAACGCGCAATACGCGCCGCGCCCTCGGTCTGAACGGCCTCGAAGCTGTTCTTGCCCCGCTCGGTCAGGACGCCCACGCAGTTCACCACCGCATCGGCCCCGGCAATCGCGGCGGCGACAGAGGCATCATCGCGGATATTGGCCAGAATCGGTTCGACCTGCCCGACGGCACCATAGGGGCGCACGAAAATCGCTTCGTTCGGGCGGCGCACGGCGACGCGCACGCGCCAGCCTTCCTTGGCCATGCGGCGCGCGATGTAGCGGCCCGCGAATCCAGACCCGCCAAAGATGGTCACGAGTTTCGACATGCCTAGTCCCTCCGGTCTCGAGTTCGCGCCCGTGATACGCGGCCAAACCTTGCAGGACAAGGCGCAAATCGTCCCGGCAGGGGGCGGCAGAACCGCCCGCCCGGCAAGAAATCATTTTTTTGCATCGAGGCCCGTTGACAGTCCCCGGCAGTGGCGATATCTGCCCCGTCACGACACCTGCCCAGGTGGCGGAATTGGTAGACGCGCTGGCTTCAGGTGCCAGTGACCGCAAGGTCGTGGAGGTTCGAGTCCTCTCCTGGGCACCAAAGTCCCCCGACAAATTATTGCATTAGATGCGTGGTGTTAGGTGTGGCTTATCTGTCCCTCGCTTGCATCCGCCTTCTCACGCACGTCGTGCGCTAGAATCCTACCCGCCGGATGCGCAAGCACTTCCGTTTGCCGCCGCCGGCACTTGGAACCCGGGTGAAGCGTGCCGCGCTTTCGCTAGGCTTGGATCGCGCTTCAGACCGGATTAGTCTTGCACCATGGGTCAGGTAACGTCTCTTTTTGCCAGAAAGGTTGTGGGCGTCGCGGGTAATGCCGTCGATGCCCGGACGGTGCTAGACTCCGTCGGTCTGGATGTCGATGGCCCGCTAGACCCTAAACGGATGCTCGATGACGATGATTATTACGGCATGATCGAGCTGATGGCTGAGCAAATGGATATAACGCCTTTGCCATTGATTGTTGGCGAGGCGATGCGAACCGACGAGTACGGCGCGCTTGGCCTTGCGTGGAAGGCTGCGCCCAATTTGCTTGGCTCTTTCTCTCGTGTGGCACGGTATTGGCGCCTTTGGACCAGCGTCACGCAATACGAGTTGATGCAGACCCCTCGGGGAATGCTGTTTGTGCAGCGTCGGGAAGGCGTCCGCCGACTCGGCCTGCGCATTTCGGTTGAGGCGACAATGGCGAGCGCCGTCTCGCTCGGCCGGCAAGTATCACCGCGCCCGTTTTCACCGATCGAAGTCTATTTCCGGCATCCGGCGCCAAGGACAATCGAACATCACGAAGCCTATTTTGGTTGTCCCGTGCATTTCGGTGCGGACAGGGATGCGATGCTTCTGTCCCATCAGTCCCTTTCCGAGCCGAATATCCTTGGGGATGAAGGCATCACGGCGTTTCTCGTTTCTCACCTTGATCAGGAACTGGCGCAGATCGACGATACGCCCGCCTTGCATACACAGACCAAGGGCGAAATCGCCCGCGCGCTGAGTGAAGGCCTGCCCAAGATGGGAGACATCGCGCGCAGGCTGGGCCTGAGCGCCCGATCCTTTCACCGACGCCTTGCCGAACATGGTCTCAGCTTTCAGACCCTGACCGAAGAAACCCGGCGCGAGATCGCCACGGCCATGCTGCAGGAAGAACGCTATTCGCTGTCCGAGATCGCGTTCCTCACCGGGTATTCCGAGCAAAGCGCCTTCAACCGCGCCTTCAAGCGATGGATGGGCGTGACACCGGCGGCCTATCGGAAATCTCTTGGATAAGGGCCTTGCGACACGCCCCATTGGCGGCGGATGTCAAAACCTTGGCAGCCGCGGTGAATACCGGTGCCCCTCGGGCGGTCTAATTCCTGGTCATCATCAGCTTGATCCAAGGAGACAGAACATGACCGCACTTATCGTTGCACGTTTCGACGTAAAGAATGCCGACAAGATGGATGCCTATGCCACTGCGGCGGGTCCGACCGTGCTTGCCCATGGGGGTGAGTTTGTTGCCATTGGTGACAAGGTCAGCGCGCTGGTCGGGGACGAAAAAAAGCACTCCATCGCCATTGTCAGCTTTCCCGACGCCGCCGCGGCCAAGACATGGTTTGCCTCGCCTGAATACACCGCCTGCAAGCCTCTGCGTGAAGAAGCCGCGGACATGCAATTCACGCTGTATGAAACCGAATGAACACATCAGGTCAGAGTGACCGAGAAGGACGGCGTTGGGCATTCCAGCGCCGTTTTTCTTTTGTGGCAACATCCTGCCCGCGATCCGATTGGCAGCGGATGTCAAAACCATGGCAGGCGCAGTCAATACCCGCAGCCCCCGGTCTTTCTAAACCTTGGTCATCAACCAGACCCAAGGAGACAGAACATGACTGACCAACCCATTCTCGTTATCGGTGCCACCGGAAAAACCGGCTCCCGCGTTGCCAGCAAGCTCGAAGCAAAAGGCGTCGCCGTGCGGCGCGGTGCCCGGCGGTCCGAGACCCCCTTCGATTGGGAAGACCCAGCCACATGGGCACCCGTTCTGGCTGGCGTTTCCAAAGCCTATGTCACCTATTTCCCCGACCTGGCCTTCCCGGGTGCTGTCGAGAAGCTGGAGGCCTTTACCAAAGTTGCACGCGAAAGCGGGCTTCAACACATCGTCCTGCTGTCCGGCCGCGGCGAGCATTTCGCCACCCTGGGCGAAGAGATCGTCCGCAATTCGGGCCTGCCCTATACCATCGTGCGGGCGGCCTGGTTCGCGCAGAATTTCAGCGAAGGATATCTGCGTGACCCGATCCTGGGCGGCGTTCTGCCAATGCCCGGCGGTGACATCAAAGAGCCAATCATCGACATTGACGACATCGCCGACGTGGTGGTCGCGGCCCTGACGGAAGACGGGCATATCGGCGCGCGCTACGAAGTCACCGGCCCGCGCCTGATGACATTTGCAGAGATGGCCGAGGTGCTGTCCACGACGCTGGATCGTCACATCCAGCATATCCCGATTACGTTTGAAGACTTTCACGCCAATGTCGCGGCCGCCGGTGGCGACTTCGTGGCCGAGGTCTTTACGCAGATCGCCCGCGAAACGCTGGATGGACGTAACGCCCACACGGCAGATGGTGTCGAGCGCGCCCTGGGACGCAAGCCTCGCGACTTCACCGAATTTGCGCAGACCGCAATGACCGCAGGCGCCTGGTCTGCCGCCGCCTGACCCTCACAATTCGCGGCTGGAGGCATCGCTGTCCTGCCGCGCCACCCCAATCAGGAGTTCCGACAATGTCGACTGCTTTCTACTTTCTCATGCAATTCTCAATCCTCGCCTATGCCCTCGTGGGCGGCGTGTTCCTGGCCTTTTCCGATTTCATCATGCGGTCGCTCGCGCAGACCGGCGGCCATGGCGGCGTCGAGGCCATGCAAGTCATCAATCGCGAAGTGTTTCGCTGGGTCTTCATGACGCTGTTTCTTGGCATGGCTGCCGTTTCGGTCGCCGTCGCGGCTTATGGTGGCTTTGGGCTCACGGGCCCGGCGGGGGCGCTGATCATGGCGGCCGGGCTGGTCTACCTGATCGGATGTTTCGGCGTCACGGTTTTCTTCAACGTTCCCATGAACGAAGCCCTTGCCGGGATGGAGACGACCTCGGGCACCGCACGCGAGTACTGGATGCAGACCTACGTGCCGTGCTGGACCTTCTGGAACTCCGTTCGGACGGTTGCCTGCGTTGTGTCCGCCGCGCTGCTTCTTCTGGGGCTTCTCTGGATGACCCAATCGCAGTCAACGACCGCGTGATGCGCATTCTCAACACGGCAGTGCGTGCCGTTCACGCGCTGCCCGAACACTCCGGGTGACACGTGGCAAGAGCAACACAGGGGGGGCACCACGCACATGAAGATCCTGAAAAGGGTCAAGACCCTCGTGCTGCAAGTCGGGCTTTCTCATGCAGTGGTGTTCAGAGATCCGCTCTTCAACTTGGAAGGCTGACCGACACAAAACCGTGACGGCTCTTCTTTCCCCAAACCGTGAATGGCCCTAGTCTGACCCCATGTATCGCCAGCTCGTTCCCATCAGTGCCCTCCTCCTCGGTTCGGCCCTTCTGCTGTTCGCGGGTGGCATCAACAGCCTGATCCTGCCCGTGCGCGGATCGGCCGAGGGGTTTTCCACCGCCGCGCTCGGCTTTCTGGGCACCGGATGGGCCATCGGTTATGTCCTGGGTTGCCTCTACATCCCGCGCCTCGTGGCCTCGGTCGGCCATATCCGCACCTTCGGGGTGATGTGCGCCGTCGCCTCCATCGCCATTCTCAGCCAGGCTCTTGTGGTCGAGGCCTGGGCCTGGATCCCGGTGCGCGCGGTTTCGGGCTTCAGCTTCGCGGGCGCGGCGATGATCGTGGAAAGCTGGCTCAATGACCGGGCCGAGCCGACCACGCGGGGCCGCATCTTCGCGATCTATTCCATGGTCAACCTCGCGGCCAGCACGGCGGGCCAGATGGTGATCGCGCTTGGCGACGCGTCGGGCTTTCTGTTCTTCGCGCTTGGCGCGATCTTCTACAGTCTCGCGCTGATCCCCACGGCCATTTCCACCTCGCAGACGCCTGCGCCGCTGACAACCGTGCGGCTTGACCTGCGCGCGCTGTGGCGCAACTCGCCCGTCGCTGTGATGGCGGTCTTTCTTGTGGGCATCTCGAACGGGGCGTTTGGCACGCTCTCGGCGGTTTATGCCGACCGGGTCGGGCTCGACCTGTCCTCAATCGCGCTCTTTGCCAGCCTGCCGGTGTTGGCGGGCGCGGTGGCGCAGATCCCGTTCGGCATCCTCTCGGACCGGATGGACCGGCGTAAAGTTCTGGTGCTGACGGGCCTTCTGGCGCTTGCCGCCGACGGCACCTTCGCCCTGTTGCAGCCGACCGACCAGATGCTGAACCTGATCCTCGCCAGTGTCTTCGGCGCGGCGATCTTCGCCATGTACCCGATCATCGTGGCCCATGCGAATGACCACGCGCCGCCGGGCACCTCGATCCAGGTCTCGGGCGGTCTGTTGATGGTCTATGGTCTCGGGGCCATCGCCGGACCGCTACTGGCGGGCTGGGTCATGGGGCCGCTCGGGCCGCGCGGGCTGTTCATGACTACCATTGCCGCGCATGTGGTGATGATTGCCTTCACGCTCTGGCGGATCAGCCGCCGCGCCGCCGTGGCCGAGGAAGACAAGGGCGATTTCCAGCCCTCGGTCCCGGCCCGCATCACCACACCCGAAACCGCCGTGCTGCAGGATGGTGAGGATGAGGCCGAGCCGCTGCCCTCCGAAGACCCCCCCGAAACCCCCTGACAGGCGTTCCCCGCTTGCATTCCGCGCCCCCTCTGGCTAGCAGTCTTGCCGAAGCGACGAAGGGCGAGACCATGGACGATTTGCGCGAAAAGTACCTCAAAGCCATTGCCGATGTGGCCGATGAGGCGGGGCTGGAGGATCTGCGCGTGCAGGCCCTTGGCAAGAAGGGTGAGATCAGCCTGCAGATGCGCGAGTTGGGCAAGATGACGCCCGAGGAACGCCAGGTCGCGGGTCCGGCGCTGAATGCGCTGAAGAACGAGGTCAATTCCGCCATCGCCGCACGCAAGGCCGCCCTTGGCGATGCTGCCCTGAACGAACGGCTGCGCGGCGAATGGCTCGACGTGACGCTGCCCGCCCGCCACCGCCGTCAGGGCACCATCCACCCGGTCAGCCAGGTCACCGAAGAGGTCACCGCGATCTTCGCCGATATGGGCTTCGCCGTCGCCGAAGGCCCGCAGATCGAAACCGACTGGTATAATTTCGACGCGCTGAACATCCCCGGCCACCACCCCGCGCGGGCCGAGATGGACACGTTCTATACGCACCGCAAAGAGGGCGACAATCGCCCGCCCCACGTGCTGCGCACCCACACTTCCCCGGTGCAGATCCGCTACATGGAACAGCACGGCACCCCCTGCCGCGTGATCGCGCCGGGCCGCGTCTACCGCGCCGATTATGACCAGACCCACACGCCGATGTTCCATCAGGTCGAGGGGCTGGCCATCGACAAGGACATCTCCATGGCGAACCTGAAATGGGTGCTGGAGGAATTCTTCTCGGCCTATTTCGGTGCCAAGGTCAAAACCCGCTTCCGCGCGTCCCACTTCCCCTTCACCGAACCCTCGGCAGAGGTCGATATCCAGTGTTCCTGGGAAGGCGGCACCGTGAAGGTGGGCGAGGGCGACGACTGGCTGGAGGTGCTGGGGTCGGGCATGGTCCACCCCCATGTGCTGCGCTCCGCCGGGGTTGATCCGGACCAGTGGCAGGGCTTTGCCTTCGGCATGGGCATCGACCGGATTGCCATGCTGAAATACGGCATCCCGGATCTGCGCGCGTTCTTCGATTCAGATCTGCGGTGGCTGAGGCATTACGGCTTTGCCGCGCTCGACGTGCCGGCGGTGCATTCGGGGGTGTGAGGTCCATTCCGTCAAGTGGTTCGGTTGGATGGGTGTTCACCCGATACTGCCGTGAATAACTCAACCGCGCGGAATCAAGGCCGTCAGGCCGCCGCGCATCGCCGGGCCGCCCCCCGGCACGGCGATTTGACTGCCACCTCCGCGACGCTCCGATCTCACGCGGAACTGGCCAACATAAACCGCCCCGCACCACCGCGGGGATCGCCGCACCGCGGCCCGCCAATGCGCGGTTTCGACCCCTGACACCCGCACTCCCTCCGATCCATCGCACCCACCTCTCACCCCGCGCGGAGGAAGGGCCTTCGAAGGCCCTTTCAAAGAGGTTTCGAAACCTCTTCCCCGCGCCAGCGGACAGGGCGCGCCCCAAATCCGAACCCGTCCCCAAATCGCCGTTTCGTCTGCACAGGGGGTGTACGGGGGGTGCACGGGGGGTGTACGCATGGCACCCCCCTCTTTTCGGGCATTCCGCGCTTTGCCAAACCCGCATCCCGCGCTAGGCTTCCCCGTCCCCAACCCGGAGCCTGACCATGCTGAAATCCCTCACCGCCGCCGCCCTCTCCCTGACCCTCGCCACCCCTGCGCTGGCCGATGAGGTCTGGTCCTCCGAGACCGGGGAAATCGTCTATCTCGCCGATGAATACGGGGCCGCGATCCTCAGCTTTTCCGACTATGGCGGCCTGCCGGGAGAGCTGGTTTTCCCCGGTCTTGCAGGCAATTTCACCGATCGCGGCGTGCATCACGGCTACTGGGTCGGCCAAAGCGACATGCAATGCGCCGCAGCCCTTGGCCGCCCCGGTGGCATGACCAGCCTGACCTGGGGCCGCGCCGTCATTGCCTTTGATGAAATGGGCTTTCCGTCCGCCTTCACGGTGCTTCTGGGCGATTGCGACGAAGACCTGACGCGGTCGCTCCGGGCCGAGCCCATTGTCGGTGGCCAATGAAGATCCTGATCGTCGATTCCAATCCGCCCGATCTGCCCATAGATGATGTGCAAACCTTTCAGGAGGTTTTGCAAGCCGTTGATCCTGCGATGGAAATCACGGTGATCAACCCCTATGCCGATCCCGCAGTGCGCCCGGATCTTGAGGGCGTGGACGGTGTGATCTTCACCGGATCGGGCGTGGATTGGGGCGTGGATGACCCCCGCGCCGAGCCGCTGCGCGCCGTGGCCCGCGCGGTGTTTGATGCCAAACGCCCCGCCTACGGTTCCTGCAATGGCATGCAACTGGGCGCGTATATGTTCGGCGGTGCGGTCGGCACCTCGCCCAATGGCCGCGAAGACGGGCTTGCGCGGGATATCCGGCTGACCGACGCGGGCCGCGACCATCCCTTTCTGGCGGGGCGTCAGGATGGCTATGCGGTGCCGTGCGTGCATCGCGACGAGGTCACGCGCCTGCCACAGGGCGCGGTTTTGCTGGCGGGCAATGCCCATTCTCCGGTGCAGGCCTTTGCCTATGAACAGGACGGGCAGCGGTTCTGGGGGGTGCAGTATCACCCCGAGATATCGCCGCGCTTGATGGCCACGATCCTGCCGCATGTAGGGGACTACCCGGAGGCGATGTGCGAGGCGTTCCGACGGGCCGAAACAGATGCGGGCGCGGCCCGCCAACTGGGGGCCGCGCCCGGTGATTTGCAGCCGAATCAACGGGTTACCGAGATCCGGAACTGGCTGGCCAGCCTGTCTGCTTAGGGCGCGTCAACGCGCAGAGCGAACTCGGCCAGCTTGTCGCCTTCTCCATCCAGCAGCACCAGCATCTCGGGCCCCATGGCCACGAGCGAGGCGCTGTCCAGAACCCGCATGAAGGCGTTTTCCAGATCGCCCAGGGGACCAAGGCAGCCCATCTGGGTCATGCCGTATTCCGCCGAGGAGATCGTGCCGTCATGCATGGTCAGCTCGCCAAAGATGCGGTTGCAGCCGGCATAGGCGCTGAACGAGCCGTCGATATCGACGTTGAACTCGGTCACGGCCAGAAGTTCCGGGTCAAACACCAGCGGGTTGGCTTCGTCATCCATGATCTCGGCCAGGGTCCAGTCGCCTGCAAAGGGGATGGGCTCGGCCTCTTCCACCAGAACCGGCGGTTCCAGCGGCAGATCGGGGGCGGGGCGGTCAAGCAGGGCAGCCTGCGGAAACCGCTCTGCCGCCATCTCACGGATGAAGGCCTCGGCCATGCCGAAGGCGGACCCTTGCGGCATGGGATGCGCAAAGGCGGAGGGGCCGGGGAAATGACCCTGCTGGATGATCACCATGTCCGCATGGGCAGCGGGCGCGGCGAGAAGGGCCGCCAAAGCGGCGGCACGGAACGTAAGGGGGCGCATGAATTCTCCTTTCAGTTGGGGTGCAACCCCCGCATCATCGCTTGTGGGTCGGTTCCGAATGGCTCAGGGTTCAATCTGCGCCCGCCGCTTCCATTCCGCCCGCAACTGCGCTAAGCGCGGGCGGGACAGACGCAAGGGACGAAAACGATGAAATTCACCCTCTCCTGGTTGAAGGACCACCTGGACACCACCGCCTCGCTCGATGAGATCTGCGAGGTGCTGAACGATATCGGGCTGGAGGTCGAAGGGGTCGAGGATCGCGCCTCGCGTCTCAAGGAATTTACCCTCGCCAAGGTCACCCATGCGGAAAAACACCCGGAGGCCGACCGGCTGCGCGTGTGCAAGGTGGAGACCGACGAAGGCGAGATGCAGATCATCTGCGGCGCCCCCAATGCGCGCGCCGGGATCACCGTGGTTCTGGCCAAGCCGGGCAGCTATATCCCCGGTCTCGACATCACCATCGGCGTTGGCAAGATCCGTGGGATCGAGAGCTACGGCATGATGGCGTCAGAGCGCGAGCTGGAACTGTCGGACGAGCATGACGGCATCATCGAGCTGCCCTCGGGCGAGGTGGGTGACCGTTTCGTCGACTGGCTGGCCGCCAATGACCCGGCCAAGGTCGACCCGGTGATCGAGATCGCCATCACCCCCAACCGGCAGGACGCGCTTGGCGTGCGCGGCGTGGCCCGCGACCTGGCCGCGCGCGGCCTTGGCACGCTGAAGCCGCTTGATGACGTGACCGTACCGGGCCAGTTTCCTTGCCCGATTGGGGTCAGCATCGACACCGATACGCTGGACGACTGCCCGCATTTCACCGGCCGCCTGATCAAGGGCGTCAAGAACGGCCCCTCGCCCCAATGGTTGCAGGACCGGTTGCGCGCCATCGGGCTGCGCCCGATCTCGGCCCTGGTCGATGTGACGAACTTCTTCACCTACGATCAGAACCGCCCGCTGCATGTCTTCGATGCAGACAAGGTCAAGGGCAACCTGCGGGTGCACAAGGCTGCGGGCGGTGAGACGCTGGTCGCTCTGGACGACAAGGAATACACCTTCGCCGCTGGCCAGATTGCCATTTCCGATGATGAAGCTGTGGAAAGTATCGCGGGCATCATGGGCGGCGATCCGACCGGCTGTACCGAAGAAACGGTCAATGTCTTCCTCGAAAGCGCATATTGGGACCCGATCCGCACCGCCTATACGGGCCGCGACCTGAAGATCCATTCCGACGCGCGCTACCGTTTCGAACGCGGCGTGGACCCGGACTACACCCTGCCGGGGCTGGAAGCGGCGACCAAGATGATCCTCGATCTGTGCGGCGGCGAAGCCTCCGAGGTCGTGGAGGCGGGGGCGGCCCTCCGGACCGCAAGAGCCTATTCCCTGGACACCGCGCGGGTGATCAGCCTTGTGGGCATGGAGATCCCGAAAGAGGAACAGGCGCGCATCCTGACTGCGCTCGGCTTTTCGGCCACCGGCGCGGGCGATGTGCTGGAGGTCTGGGTGCCGTCCTGGCGGCGGGATGTGCAGGGCGAGGCGGACCTTGTGGAAGAGGTCGCGCGGATAGCCTCGCTGACCAAGCTGGAACCGCAGCCGCTGCGCCGCCCCAAGCCCGGCGTACCGAAGGCCGTGCTGACGCCGATGCAGCAGCGGGAACGTGCGGCGCGGCGAACCGTGGCGGCGCTTGGCTACAACGAATGCGTGACCTACAGTTTCATCGACAAGGCCTCGGCGGCACTGTTTGGCGGCGGCACGGATGACGTGATGCTGGAGAACCCGATTTCCAGCGAGATGAGCCATATGCGCCCTGCGTTGCTGCCGGGCCTGTTGCAAGCCGCCGCCCGCAACCAGGCGCGCGGGTTCATGGACCTGGCGCTGTTCGAGGTCGGCGCGGCCTTCCATGGTGGCGAACCCACGGAACAGCATCTGCAGGTCGCGGGCCTGCTGATCGGCCAGAGCGGCCCGCGCGATCCGCACGGGTCCCGCCGCGCTGTCGATCTCTTCGACGTGAAGGCAGATGTAGAGGCAGTGCTGGCCGCCATGGGCGCGCCTGCCAAGGTGCAGATCCTGCGCGATGGCGATGGCTGGTGGCATCCGGGCCGTCACGGGCGCATTTGCCTTGGCCCGAAGAAGACCCTTGGTGTGTTCGGCGAACTGCACCCCAAGGTGCTGGCGGAGATGGATGTGAAGGGGCCGGCGATGGCCTTCACCCTGTTCCCTGAGGAAATCCCCATGCCGCGCAGCGCTGGCGCGAGCCGGGGCGCGCTGGACATGGCTGATCTGCAGGCGGTTGAACGCGATTTCGCGTTCGTGGTCGATGCGGGCGTTGAGGCGGTGAACCTTGCCAATGCGGCTGCAGGGGCTGACAAAAAGCTGATCGAGGATGTGCGCATCTTCGACGAGTTCACCGGCGAGAGGGCCGAGGCGCAGATGGGGGCGGGCAAGAAATCCGTCGCGCTGAGCGTCCGGATGCAGCCGCGTGACAAGACGCTGACCGAAGAAGAAATCGAGGCCGTGGGTGCGAAGATCGTCGAGAAGGTCGCGAAAGCCACGGGCGGGGTGCTGCGGGGCTGACAGGTTTCGCCGCGCGTCGCGCGTCGATCCGCGGGGGGCGCTGCCCCCCGGACCCCCCGAGGTATTTGGGCCAAGATGAAAGGGAGATCGCAATGCTGAAAGTCTACCTGTCCGGAGAGATCCACACCGATTGGCGCGAGCAGATTGTTGCGGGGGCCGAGGGGTTGGACGTGGTGTTCTCTGCGCCTGTTACGGACCATGAGGCCAGTGACGATTGCGGTGTGGCGATCCTGGGCGCGGAAGCGGACAAGTTCTGGCATGACAACAAGGGCGCCAAGCTGAATGCCATCCGCACCCGGCGAGGGATCGAGCAGGCGGATGTGGTCGTTGTGCGCTTCGGTGAGAAATACAAGCAGTGGAACGCAGCCTTCGACGCGGGCTATGCGGCGGCGCTTGGCAAATCGGTGATCGTGCTGTCGATGCCCGAGCATCAGCATGCGCTGAAAGAGGTGCATGCGGCAGCGCTGGCGGTGACGTCCGAGCCACGGCAGGTGGTCGAGATCTTGCGCTACGTTCTGACGGGCGCTTTGCCATCCTGAAGCACGCAGGCGAGGCGCTGAACGGCGTCTTCCAGCTGGTCTGTTGAAAAGCCTGCATATCCCAATACCAGCCCCTGCGGGCCGTCGTCCCCCGGCCAATAGGCGGAAAGGGCGCGGAGGGTCAGGCCGGCATTCGTAGCGCGCCGTGCAATCTCGGCGTCGCTGATGCCTGAAAGCGCGGGCCCGAGGCGGCAGACGAGGTGCATGCCGGACGGGTCCGGATCCGCGCGCAGGTGGTCGGGCAGGTGCTGGGACAGGGCCGAAAGCAGCACCTGCTGCCGGTCCGCATAGACCCGGCGCATCCGGCGCAGATGGGTGGCGAAGGCGCCGCTCTCCATGAACTCCGCCAGTGCCGGTTGCGGTACCAGCGAGGCGCGCGGGCCGGTTTGCGCGAGCGCCCTTCGAACGGGGTCGACCAGCGGCGGCGGCAGCACCATGTAGGCCAATCGCAGGGCCGGAGAGATCAGCTTGGAGAAACTGCCCACATAGATCGTCTGCCCTGCCCCGAGCGACATGAGCGCGGGCAGGGGGGTGCCGGTGTAGCGAAACTCGCTGTCGTAATCGTCTTCGATGATCCAGGCGGTGTTGCGGGTGGCCCAAGATAGAAAGGCCAGACGGCGGGGCAGGGGCATCGTGTGGCCCAATGGGTAGTGACGCGAGGGGGTGATGATGGCGGCACGGGCCGCTGTCGTCTCTGGCAGTAGGGCGCCGCCCTCATCGACCGCCATGGGCACCAGGGAAAGGCCAGCCCCTGACAGGGCGGCCCGCATCGGGGCGAAGCCGGGTTGCTCGACCAGGACCCGGTCACCGCGCGTCATCAGGCTGCGGGCGAGGAGTTCGAAGGTTTCGGTCGCGCCCGAGGTGATCACCACCTGCCCCGGATCACAGTCGATCCCGCGCCATGCCTTGAGGTGGGCGGCGATAGCTGCGCGCAGGGCGGGCCAGCCAAGCGGGTTCGGGGCAGAGAGCAGATCGGGATGCGGGTGCCGCCACGCCCGGTCGAGATGGCGCGCCCAGGTTGCGTGGGGCAGCAGCGTCATGTCGGGGATGCCGGGGTGAAAGGGCCGGTAGGGCTGCGGCGGGTCGGGTCTGGGCAGCGGGGTCGGATCGGGTGGTGCCAGATGTGGCAGGTCCTTTGCCACGAAGCATCCGGCGCCCTGTTTGGTTTCCAGATAGCCCTCTGCCACCAGCTGATCCACTGCGGTGAGGGTGGTCTGGCGGGACACGGACAGATCCTTTGCCAATTGGCGGCTTGCGGGCAGGCGCGCACCGGGCGGGGCCTGGCCTGACAGGATCAGGCGGCGCAGGGCCTCGGTCAGCTGGATATGCAGCGGCTCTGTCGTGGTTCGGTCGAGGCTGATGGCCAGCAGGGCTGCATCCAGATTGGTCTGCATCTATTCAGTATAATTGGATATTCAGTGCAGACCAATTGCATGGCACATCCCCCCTGACAAGTCAGTTTTCAGGAAAGACGCACCATGACACTGGAGATCACCCCGCGCACCCGCCTGCGCCGGTCCCACGAACGCGGGCATTTCGACCGGAACACCATCAATGCCATCCTCGACGCGCAGCCCATGTGCAGCGTCGGCTATGTGATCGACGGGCTGCCCTATGTGACGCCCACCTTTCAGTGGCGCGAGGGCAATCACGTCTATTGGCACGGCTCCAGCGCCAGCCGGGCGATCCGGGCCAGCAAGGGGGCGGAGGTTTGCCTGACGGTCTCGATTCTCGATGGGTTCGTGATGGCGCGGTCGGGTATGCACCACTCGGCCAATACGCGGTCGGTGATGCTATTCGGCGCGGCCTTCGTGGTGCCGGATGACGACAAGGAGGCGCGGCTGTCGGCCTTCATCGACGGGCTCTGGCCGGGGCGGGCGGCGCAGCTCAGGCCGAACACGGCGCAGGAACTGAAAGCAACGACGGTTCTGGGGATGGAGATCGCCGAGGGCAGCGCCAAGATTCGTACCGGCATGCCGGTCGATGATGACGAGGACTATGCCTTGCCGATCTGGGCCGGGGTGATCCCGATGGAAACGCGGGCCGGTCCCCTTCAGCCCGACCCGCAGAACCTGCCGGGGGTGGAGCCGCCCGCGCACCTGACCGATTACCGCTGGAAGGCGTGATCAGTCGCGCGGCGGCGTGACCAGCCCGATCTGCACGGCGGGTCGGGCCAGGAACCGGTCCAGATAGGCGATACAATTGGGGAAATCCCACCATCCCACGGCCTCTCTCGCGCCATACATATCGAGGATACGCAGCCAGGGGCCGGTGGCGATATCGGCGATGGAATAGTCCCCACACAGCCACTCGCGGCCGTCCAGACGCTGTTCAACCACGGACAGCAGCCGCCGGGTTTCGGCGATGTAGCGATCCTTGGGGCGCTTGTCGTCGATTGCCTTACCGTCCCCGCGGTAGAAATACCCAAGCTGCCCGAACATCGGCCCGATGCCCCCCATCTGGAACATCAGCCATTGCAGGATATCAAGCCGCTCCGGGGTGCTGCTTCCGATCAGCTTGCCCGTCTTTTCCGCCAGATAGATCAGGATCGCCCCGCTTTCGAACACGCCAACGGGCTGTCCGTCGGGGCCATCGGGGTCGATGATCGCGGGGATCTTGCCATTGGGGTTGAGCGTCAGGAATTCAGGGCTCTTCACGTCCTCTGGTTTCAGCGTGACCTTGTGCGCCTCGTAGGGCAGGGCCAGCTCCTCCAACGCGATGGAGATCTTGACGCCATTGGGCGTGGGAAAGGCGTAAAGCTGGATCGCATCGGGGTTGGTGGCGGGCCAGCGGGCGGTGATCGGGAAACGGGACAGATCGGCCATCGGGTATCCTGTTTGTCGCTTGAAGTCTGTCGGATTTCTCAAGACAAACAACTGAAGATTGTGTCAATTATTCTTCACCATCGGGCAGAGCGCCCGCAATTGTACAAAGGGAAGCAGGACAATGCTGAAAGAGTTCAAGGATTTCATTGCGCGCGGCAACGTCATGGACATGGCTGTCGGGATCATCGTCGGCGCGGCGTTCACCGCGATCGTGAAGTCACTGGTCGATGACCTGATCCAGCCATTTATCGGGCTGTTCACCGGCGGGATCGACTTTTCCAACCTGTTCTACACCATGGGCGGCGGCGACTATGCCACGCTGGAAGCCGCGCGAGAGGCCGGGGCCGCGACCTTTGCCTATGGGGCCTTCATCATGGCGATCATCAATTTCCTGATCATCGCCTTCGTGGTGTTCATGCTGGTGCGCTCGATCAACAAGATCAAGGAAGCCGCCGAGAAGAAGGAAGAAGAAGCCGCGCCGGAGCCCGCTGCCGATCCCGGCCCGAGCGAGCTGGATATCCTGATCGAGATCCGCGACTCGCTGAAAGCGCGCGAAGGTTAAACCCCAAGAGCCTGCAGGGCGAAGAGCGCCGCAAGCCCGGTTGCAATCGTGGCGATGGCGTTCTTGGTCCAATAGCCCACGGCAAGGGCAAGAATGGCGGCGGTCAGGCGGGCAGGGTCCGTTTGGCCGCCGGTTGCGTTTGGCCACAGTACCATGGGTGTGACAAGCGCGGGCAGGATCGCCACGGCGGTATAGCGCAGGTGGCGCAGCAGCCAGTCGGGCAAGTCCCGGTCGCCAAGGAGGCCGAGAAAGGAAAAGCGGATCGTGAAGGTGCCCACGCCGAGCGCCACGATGATGGTCCAGATGGTGGCGTCGCTCCACCCCGTCATTTCGCCATCCTCCGTTCCAGCTCGGCCCCCACGATCATGCCGCCCGCGCCCGCCAACAGGATCCACAGGCTGTAGGGCACCCCTTGCAGCAGGATCGCCAGGATAATCGCGGTGACGGCAGCGGCCACATGCGGCAAGGTGCGCAGCGCCGGGGCGAAGAAGGACATGAAGGCCACCGGCACGGCAAAGTCGATGGACAGTCCTGCCGGGATCGAGGCCCCAAGCACCGCACCGATCCAGGTGGCCAGGTACCACGGAAAGCAGATTACGGTGGCGGTGCCCATGTAGAAGCCGACCTTCTCGGACAGCGTCAGGGCAGGCTTCGCCTCGTATTCCATATGCGACAGCGCATAGGTGCCATCGACGTTGAAATAGGCAATGAGGATGCGCTGCCAGCCCGGCGCAGGCCCCAGATGCGGGGCAAGGCTGGCCGCATACATGGCCATGCGCAGGTTCACGGCCAGGGCCGAGGCCAGTACAATGAGCGTCGGCGCCTGTTCCTGCATCAGCTGCACGGCGGTGAACTGGGCCGCGCCCGCGATGATGACCACGGAAAAGCCCATGACTTGCGCCAGGTTCAGCCCGGCCTCGGTCCCGACGACGCCGAACAGCATCCCGAACGGGGCCACGACCAGAAGGAAGGGCAGGGCCGCGCGGATGCCGCGCCAATAAGCAGTGGTGGAGCTTGCCATGAGAGAGCCTTAGGATAGAGCCTGATACCGCCATTACCGGGGCTGAGGCGAAGAAGCAAATGATGGTCTGTGATCCTGACCTATTCCGTCACGTGATTTCCGCGGGGCCGTCATGAAACAACCCGTCGGTGTGATCCTGGCCGGGGGGCAGGCGACCCGCATGGGCGGCGGCGACAAGGGCCGCTTGCTGCTTGGGGGACGGTCGCTCCTGTCCCGCGTGATCGAGCGGACCGCGCCCCAGGTTGCGGCCCTTGCGCTGAACGCGAATGGGGATCTGACACGCTTCGCCGACCTTGGCCTGCCCGTGTTGCCCGATCCGGTCGCGGGCTACCCCGGCCCCCTCGCTGGAGTGCTGGCGGGGATGGAGTGGGCGGCGGCTCAGGGTGCCGATCATGTGGTGAGCGTGGCCGCCGACACCCCCTTCCTGCCCGAAGACCTCGTCCCGCGCCTGCTGTTGGCGGCTGAAGGAGGGGCACCCGTCGTGCTCGCAAGCAGCGTTGTCGAGGGGCGAGAGATGCGCCACCCCACCTTCGGCCTGTGGTCGGTTTCTTTGCGAGACGCCTTGCGGGAGGCGTTAGACAGAGGCGAACGCAAGGTCGGGCTGTGGGCCGAACAGCAGGGTGCGGTGCTGGCACGGTTCCCATCCGGCCCCGTGGACCCGTTCTTCAACATCAACACGCCGGAGGATTTGGAGCGGGCGGAGGAATGGGGGGAGCGGTGAGTGAGTGCTCAAGGGTGACAGAACCCTGACAAATCTACCTCGGTTCTGCCGGGGGGTTATGTCTCTGCCAACAGCTTGATGTCAGGTCGGGCAGATGGTCGTGCCAAAAACGACCATTTTTGACACGCAGGTCGTGGCAAGGGGTTTTTGGCAAACCTTTGATACCAAGATCAGTACAGTCGTGTTTCCCGATCTCGATCATGGTTGCCCTGCACTTGTTCGAGGGATTCTTCAGTATCGACGGTTGATTTGACCCACTGAGCCAAGCTGGGTGCATCCTGTGCATGTTCCCATGTGTCAGGTGACCAGAGCTTCGAGCGAACCAACGACTTCGAGCAGTGCATGAAGACCTGTTCCACATCGACCACCAGAACGAGGTCGGGCAGCCGCCCGTTGATTTCGAAGCGTTCGCGCAGTGCTTCGTCAGCGGCAATGCGTCCGCGCCCGGCGATCCGTAGCGTTTCCTTGTGGCCGGGAACGAGGAACAACACCCCAACCCGGTCATCAATCAAGAGGTTCTCGAAGGTATCCGCGCGATGATTTCCTAGCCGGTCAGGCACGAGGAGAGTCTTGTCATCGTACACATGCACAAAACCTGGCGCGTCACCTTTCGGGGAGACGTCGTGACGGTCTTCAACACCAGCCGAGGAAATGATTACGTAAGGCGATCGAGCAATGAACTCCCGCGCCACGTCGTTGACGCGGTCGAGGTCTTTCTTGCTTGCATTGCCCTTCCACTCCGGGATGATCTCTCGGAGCCTTCTCTGGCTCGTTACGGGGTCGGACAATTCAAGCGGCATCCAGCTCTCCTACGATTTTCAGACGAGTTTGCTGAATTACCGCGCACTTGTCACGCGGCGCGCTGATTTGGACAGAACTCAACCATTGCTGTCACTGGCGGAAACCACCGTTTTTGCCGTTCCCCCTACCAGTAATGATCTGGCTATCAGAACCACCCAACACCCCAAATCAATCAAACGTCCCGGTCACCCGGCCGAGCAGCATGAAGGCGCGGGCGGTGCGGGTTTCGGACATCTGGGCGATCTCTTCGTCCGTGGCGTTCTGCTCGAAGTCCACCAATGTGCGGTCGAACTGGCGCAGGAAATGGTGGACCGCGTCGCGGAAGACCGGGTCTTGCTTCATCCGGCCCGCTGACAGGGCCAGCGAAGACCGGTCGCGGATACCGCCAAGCGCCGCCACCGCCTTGCCGCGATCGCCCTTGGCGAAGCGCCGCCACATTTCCGGCTTGGCGCGGTCGGGGCGCAGGTCATCCATGTAGATGCCGTCCTGTGACAGAAGTGTCAGCGCGTCCTGGCTGGCGCGGATGAGCTTCTTGGTGGAGGGATCCTGAAGCGCCCGGCGCAGGGTGCGGAAGCCTTCCTTGTCGTGCTCGTTTTCCGGGAAATTCAGCGCCTTGATGAAATCAGCGATGGAGATCGGATCGTCCAGAGCCTCTGCCGGAGTGCCAAAGCCGAAGCTTGGCTGTGGTGTCTCGGGCTGCGGCGCCGGGTGAGCCACGGCAGCGCGGTCTTCGGCGGGTTCCACCGGTTTACGCAGGCTGGTGAAGGTGGCCTGGGCCGGTTCTGCACTGCGCTGCGCCTCGACGATCTCGGTCAGCTTGGCGACAAGGGCGGGCTTGATCTCGACCGCATGCCGCTGCTGCTGCGCCACATAGGCGGCACGCATGGCATCTATGGCGCTTTGCAGGCGGGCGGCTTCCTCTCTCATGATCTTGGCGGTCTTGGCGGCAGAGGCCGCGACCCAGATCAGCGCAATGGGCATGAAGATCGCCATCATCAGCATGGTGACTTCCAGGGGCGTGCCGCCAAGCCCCGCGAAGGCCGACAGGTCGGTGCCGTAGAAGAACCACGCCACGCCAGCAAGCCAAAGCGCCGAAAGCACCAGTGCCATGACCTCGACCGTCGTGATCCGCGGGGTCATGCGTTCCTGAGAGTAGATGCCCAGGTCCAATGAGGTCGGGTGCTTTTCGTCTGCCATAACCACCAAGTTCCGCGTAGAGGCAGCGCGATGATACTAGATGTAGGAGATCTTGACGATCTCGTAATCCTTGCTGCCGCCCGGCGTCTTCACCTCGACACTGTCACCTTCCTCTTTCCCGATCAAGGCGCGGGCGAGGGGGGAGTTGATGTTGAGCAGACCTTTTTCGATATTCGCCTCAGCCTCGCCCACGATCTGGAAGGTTTTCTCCTGCTCGGTGTCCTCGTCGACCAGTTCCACGGTCGCGCCGAACTTGATCGCCCCGGACAAGGTTTTGGGGTCGATGACCTGCGCGAGGCTGATCAGCCCCTCCAGCTCCTTGATGCGGCCCTCGATGAAGGACTGCTTTTCACGGGCCGAGTGATATTCCGCATTCTCCGACAGATCCCCGTGCTCGCGCGCCTCTGCAATGGCGGCGATGATGGCCGGGCGTTCGACGGTCTTGAGCGTCTTGAGTTCGGCGTCGAGGGCTGAATAGCCCGTGGGGGTCATCGGAATCTTGTCCATAGGATGTACGCTACTGTCCCTGTGTTATGCGGCGTCTCAAGGCTTGGACGATATGGGGCCTCAGCCCGCAGTTCAACGGCAAAGGTGATAATAATGGCTGCGAAAACTCGGGCGGCGTCAGTTGCCCCCCGCAACCCCGATCTCGACGGTCCCACTGATCGAAATGCCGGGCTCCGGGCGCGGTTCCGGGTGGGTGGGGCTGCCATCGACGCCGCAGGCGGTCAGAAGGGCCGTGATCATCAGGGCGGGGATCAGGCGGGTCATGCGAGGGCTTCCTTCCAGCGGGTGATTTGCGCGCGCACCTGAGCGGGTGCCGTGCCACCATAGGACATTCTTGACGCAACGGAATTGTGCACGCCCAATACGTCGAACACATCGGCGGTGATCTGCCCATTGACGGACTGCATGTCGGCAAGGCTCAGGTCCGGCAGGTCGCAACCCTTGTCCTCGGCCAGCTTCACGAGCGCGCCGGTCACGTGATGGGCATCGCGGAACGGCATGTCGAGCACGCGGACAAGCCAGTCGGCAAGGTCAGTCGCGGTGGAGAAGCCGGAGCCTGCCGCCGCTTCCAAGTTAGCCACGTTCGCGGTCATGTCGCGCACCATGCCCTCCATCGCGGCAAGCGCGAGGGCGAGGTTGTCGGCGGCGTCAAAGACCTGTTCCTTGTCCTCCTGCATGTCCTTCGAGTAGGCCAGCGGCAGGCCCTTCATGACAGTCAGCAGCGCCACGTTGGCCCCGAGGATGCGCCCGATCTTTGCGCGGATCAGTTCCGCCGCGTCAGGGTTCTTCTTCTGCGGCATGATCGAGGAGCCGGTGGAAAACCGGTCGCTTAGCGTCACGAAGCGGAATTGCGCGGAGGACCAGATCACCAGCTCTTCCGCCATGCGGGAAAGGTGCATGGCGCAGATCGTGGCGGATGACAGGTACTCCAGAGCGAAGTCGCGGTCGGACACGGCGTCGAGCGAGTTCGCCGCAGGCCGGTCAAAGCCAAGCGCCGCCGCCGTCGCCTCCCGGTCGATGGGGAAAGACGTGCCCGCCAGAGCCGCCGCGCCCAGGGGACATTCGTTCATCCGCTTGCGGGCGTCTGCGAAGCGCGAGCGATCACGCGCAAACATCTCCACATAGGCCATCATATGGTGGCCCCAGGTGACAGGCTGCGCCGTCTGCAAATGGGTAAAGCCGGGCATGACCCAATCCGCCCCGGCCTCGGCCTGCCCGATCAGCGCCTGCATCAGCGCCGTCAGCCCCGCCATGGCCGCATCCATCTGGTCGCGCACCCATAGCTTGAAATCCGTCGCCACCTGGTCATTCCGGCTGCGCGCGGTGTGCAAACGGCCAGCAGGTTCGCCCACGATTTCTTTCAGCCGCGATTCCACGTTCATGTGGATGTCTTCCAAGGCCGTGGAAAACTGGAAGGTGCCACCCTCGATCTCTGACAAGACCGTGAGCAGCCCTTCCCGGATCGCTTCCGCATCACTATCAGTGAGGATACCCTGAGCGGCCAACATGGCCGCATGAGCACGAGACCCGTCGATGTCCTGTTTTGCCAATCGCTTGTCAAACCCGATCGAGGCGTTGATCGCCTCCATGATCGCGTCCGGTCCAGCGGCAAAGCGGCCGCCCCACATTGCGTTCGAGCTCTTGTTCGACATGGATCCGTATAACCCCGGAGGAAAGTGAATGTTCCGTCTTGTCCGACTTGCCCCGCTCTACATGGCCTTGTGCCTGGGTGCAAATGCCGTTGCTGCCGACGGGGTTGAGGATCTTCTGGCCGGAGACATGCGTGCCATGGTGCTGCATGACGAGCCGCAAGCGGTGCCCGGGGTCAGCTTTACGGATGTGGAAGGCACCGAAATGACGCTGGCGAGTTTCGAAGGCCGCTTCGTGGTGTTGAACTTCTGGGCGACGTGGTGTGCGCCGTGTCGGGAGGAGATGCCGTCGCTGAATGCGCTGCAGCAGCAGTTGGGCGGTGATGAGTTTGCCGTTGTGACGATTGCCTCCGGGCGCAATCCGATCCCTGCGATCAATCGGTTCTTCGAAGAAGAGGGCGTAACAGACCTGCCCGTCTATCTCGACCCGCGCCAGACCATGTCGCGCCAGATGGGGGTGCTTGGTCTGCCGATCACGGTGGTGCTGAACCCCGAGGGGCAGGAGATCGGGCGCCTGCGCGGTGACGCGGATTGGGCCAGCGACGAGGCGATTGCGCTGCTCACGGCCTTGATGTCTGGCGAAGACGGGTGATCGGGGCGCGGGGAAGGGCTTTGGAAAGCCCTTGAAAGCGCCTTCGAAGGCGCTTGGCACGGCGCTTCGAAGCGCCGTTGTTGCGCTAGATGTCCGCGTTGCGTGCCAGGTCCGCCACGCGCGCATGGCACGGGCAGGTCACCATGTGGTCATTCACCATCCCAACCGCCTGCATGAAGGCATAGACGATGGTCGGCCCGCAGAACTTGAACCCGGCCTTCTTCAGGTCCTTCGACAGCCGCTCGGAAGTCGGGGTCGAGGCCGGGACCTGGTTCATCGCCATCCAGCGGTTCTGAATGGGCGATCCGCCCACATAGCTCCACAGGTAGTCCGAAAATCCCTGCTCGGCTTCGATCCGCTGCCACGCCCGCGCGTTCCCGATGGTCGCCTCGATCTTGCCGCGATGGCGGATGATGCCCGTGTCCTGCAACAGCCGCTCAACCTCCGGTTCACCCCACTCCGCGATCACGTTCGGATCAAACCCGGCGAAAGCCGCGCGGAAATTCTCCCGCTTTCGCAGGATCGTGATCCAGGCCAGCCCGGCCTGAAACCCGTCGAGAATCAGCTTCTCGAACAGCGCCCGGCTGTCCCATTCCGGCACACCCCATTCCTCGTCGTGATAGGCAACGTATAGAGGGTCGGTTCCGGGCCAGGTGCAGCGAGTATCTGCCATCCTCTTGTCCTCCATGGGGAAAATGCGATGAGTCGGCTTTTCTCCAAATTAGAACAAAATGAGAAAATTCACCATGGCTTAACTGTTGCGGCTGCATGGTGGCGCGGTCTGTTGAAGGAGGCTGCCATGCGGGGGCGCAAGCGTAGGAAACTCGTTGATGCGGGTCAGGAAAGCCCATTGGATTTCGCGGTGCAAAGCCGGGACCGGAACACCATGACCATGGTGCGCGAGGCGCTGGACCGGGGCGATGCGGTGCTGGCCTATCAGCCGGTCGTGCAGGCCGCGAACCCGCAGACCGTGGCCTTCTACGAGGGGTTGATTCGAATCTTAGATGAAACCGGCCGGGTCATTCCCGCCAAGGAGTTCATGGGGGCTGTCGAAACACAGGAACTGGGGCGGGAAATCGACTGCGCCGCGCTGCGCGCCGGGCTGCGTGCGTTGCGCCAGACGCCGTCGCTGCGCCTGTCGATCAACATGTCCGCCCGGTCGATCGGCTATCCGAAGTGGAAGCAGATCCTCAATCGCGGGTTGTCCTCCGATCCCAAGATCGCTGAACGCCTTATCCTGGAGATCACGGAAAGCTCTGCCATGCAGATGCCGGAACTGGTGACCACCTTCATGTCGGACCTGCAGGACAAGGGCATTGCCTTCGCGCTGGACGATTTCGGCGCAGGCTACACCGCCTTTCGATATCTGCGGGAATTCTATTTCGACATCGTCAAGATCGACGGCCAGTTCGTGCGCAACGTCCATTCCGATCCCAACAATCAGGTTCTGATGGAGGCGCTGATTTCCATCGCCACCCATTTCGACATGTTCACCGTGGCGGAAACCGTGGAAAACGGGGCCGAGGCCGGGTGGCTCGCCCAATCGGGAATCGACTGTCTTCAGGGGTATTTCTTCGGGGCGCCGAGCCTGACCCCGCCCTGGCTGGCGGACAAGGCGGCCACCGGCACCTGACCTTCCGTCAGCACAATCACCGATTGATCAGCACTGCAGCATGAGACACCGTGTCAGTTGTGACGTATACAAAGGGACACTATGACCCTGCGTAACCGCAACCTTTCCGTCGCGCCGAGTCGGGCCCGCCCGTCCGGATGACTCGAAGAAATCGAAAAGGGATCTGACATGACCAATGTTGTCATCGCCTCCGCTGCCCGGACTGCCGTCGGCAGCTTCCTCGGCTCCTACGCCAACACCCCCGCCCATGACCTCGGAACCGTTGTTCTCAACGCTTTGGTCGAGCGCGCGGGCGTAGACAAATCCGAGGTCTCGGAGACCATTCTCGGTCAGGTTCTGACTGCAGGTCAGGGCCAGAACCCCGCTCGTCAGGCTCATATCAATGCGGGCTTCCCGCAGGAAAGTGCGGCCTGGGGCATCAACCAGGTCTGTGGCTCGGGCCTGCGGGCCGTGGCACTGGCCGCGCAGCATATCATGTTGGGCGACGCGTCCATCGTGGCCGCTGGCGGTCAGGAAAACATGTCGCTTTCGCCCCATTGCGCTGCGCTGCGGCAGGGCCAGAAAATGGGCGATATGAAGTATATCGACACCATGATCCGCGACGGGTTGTGGGACGCGTTCAACGGCTACCACATGGGGCAGACCGCTGAAAACGTTGCTGAACAGTGGCAGATCAGCCGCGACATGCAGGACGAATTCGCAGTTTCCAGCCAGAACAAGGCCGAAGCCGCCCAGAAGGCCGGCAAGTTCGCGGATGAAATCACGCCCGTGACGATCAAGACCCGTAAGGGTGACATCATCGTCGACAGCGACGAGTACATCCGCCACGGCGCCACCATGGAGGCCATGCAGAAGCTGCGCCCGGCCTTCACCAAGGACGGGTCCGTCACCGCTGCCAACGCCTCCGGTCTCAATGACGGCGCAGCCGGTGCCCTGCTGATGTCCGCTGACGAGGCCGAGAAACGCGGCATCGAACCGCTGGCGCGCATCGCCTCCTACGCCACCGCCGGTCTCGACCCGCGGATCATGGGCGTCGGCCCGATCTACGCGTCCCGCAAGGCGCTGGACAAGGCGGGCTGGAAGGTTGAGGACCTCGATCTTGTGGAAGCCAACGAAGCCTTTGCCGCACAGGCCTGTGCCGTGAACAAGGATATGGGCTGGGATCCGGCCATCGTGAACGTGAACGGTGGCGCCATTGCCATCGGCCACCCGATCGGCGCCTCCGGTGCGCGCGTCCTGAACACGCTGCTCTTCGAGATGCAGCGCCGCAATGCCAAGAAGGGCCTTGCAACACTCTGCATCGGTGGCGGCATGGGCGTGGCGCTTTGCGTCGAGCGTCCGTAATCGTCAGGGGCCAGTGAAAACATAACAAGGGCGCCCGCAGAGGCGCCCTTCTTCTTCAGGGATCTTCGCAGCTGCGGCAAAACAACCGCGAAACAATATTGCGCACACCGCAGCAAATGAATAACAGAGTTACCAACCGAACACACCAGATTGGAGAAGACCATGGCAAAAGTTGCACTCGTCACCGGCGGCACCCGCGGCATCGGTGAAGCCATTTCCAAGGCGCTCAAGGCCGAAGGCTACGAGGTCGCCGCCACCTATGCCGGCAATGACGAAAAGGCCGCCGCCTTCACCGCCGAAACCGGCATCAAAACCTACAAATGGGACGTGGCCGACTACGATTCGTCCGCCGCTGGCATCGCCCAGGTCGAGGCCGATCTTGGCCCCGTCGATGTCGTTGTCGCCAATGCGGGCATCACCTGGGACGGCTTCTTCCACAAGATGACCCCTGAACAGTGGAACAAGGTCGTTGCCACCAACCTCACCGGTGTGTTCAACACCGTGCGCCCGGTGTGGCCCGGCATGCGGGAACGCAAATTTGGCCGCGTGATCGTGATCAGCTCGGTCAACGGGCAGAAGGGTCAGGCCGGTCAGGTCAACTACGCCGCGACCAAGGCCGGTGACATCGGCATCGTCCGCTCGCTGGCACAGGAAGGCGCGCGCGCTGGCATCACCGCCAATGCCGTCTGCCCCGGCTATATCGGCACCGAAATGGTCCGCGCGATCCCCGAGGAAGTGCTGAACAAGAACATCATCCCACAGATTCCCGCCGGCCGTCTGGGTGAGCCGGAAGAGATCGCGCGCTGCGTTGTGTTCCTGGCCTCCGATGACGCGAGCTTCATCAATGGCTCGACCATCTCGGCCAACGGTGCACAGTTCTTCAGCTAAGCGCTGTAACCCCGCAACACAGGCCCTTGCCCTTCCGGGCAGGGGCCTTTTTCATGCCGCCGCCCAAAGAGGGCCGATAGGAGGTCGCGAAAGGCAACCCCGCGCGCTTCATGGGCTGCGTCGATGCCATCGCGGATGGCTTTTTGTGTGGTCGCTTCGTACATCTTGCGGTTCCTCTTGGAAGAAATTTTTAACTAAAATCAATCTATGGACGAGTTATTTTCCATACAAACGAGACTTTACGGACCTTCAGATAAGTTTTACTTAACCGACATGCCTGATCGCCTTCCCCCGCTGACTGCCCTGCGTGCCTTTGAATCCGCCGCGCGCCATCTGAGCTTTGCCAAGGCCGCGGAGGAGTTGAACGTCACCCCCGCCGCGCTCAGTTTTCAGATCAAATCGCTGGAAGAGCATCTGGGTGCCCCCCTGTTTCACCGTCTGAATCGTGCGGTAGACCTCACGGAAGCGGGCCGACACCTTGCCCCAGGCGCGACGGAGGGGTTCGCAACACTGAGGGCCGCATGGCGGGTCACGCAACGGCTGACCGACCAATCCAGCGTCACAATCACGGCGGGGCCAGCCTTTACAGCCAAGTGGCTGGCACCGCGCATGTTCCAGTTTGCCGAGGCACATCCAGATATCGAGCTACGCTTCACTGCCTCCCTCAAGCTGATGGATTTTGACCGCGATGAGGTAGATGTCGCCATACGGTTCGGAAAGGGCAGGGATGACGGGCTTTTCTCCACGCCGATCCTGCAGGATTGGGTGACTCCGATGATGTCACCTGAAATGGCCAAGCGCATACGCACATCCGAGGATCTGGCGAACGCGACCTTGCTTCACATGGACGATGTGACGGACCTGTCGTCCGACGCGAATTGGTCGGTCTGGTTTCGCGCCGCAGGATTGGGGGTGCCGACAAAACGGGGGCTTCGGTTCAGCCATCCGGATCACGCCATTGACGCCGCCGCCACCGGGGCGGGTGTCGTGCTTGGGCGGATCTGTCTTTCGGAGCGTGATTTGCGAGAGGGGCGGCTGGTCGCCCCGTTTCCAATTGCCTTGACCACGGATTCTCATTTCCGGTTCCTGTGTCCGAAAGGATCAGAGGAAAGACCGCAGATCAAATCATTCCTGACGTGGGTTCTGGATCAGGCCAAGGATATGGACCGGTTTTCGGAGGGCCGGGTTCTGGTCAGGGCGGCGGATGTGCCGGGCTGACGCCGCACATCCGCTTTGGTCATGGGATCAGGCGTCGAGGCGCGCGATCTCTTCCTTGATGCGGAGCTTCTGCTTTTTCAGCTCCTGGATGTCGATGTCACTTGTGCCGGGGCTTCGTTGGTATTCTTCGACTTTGCGCGAGAGGGTCTCGTGTTTCTTCCTGAGTTCCTGAAGATGAGCGCCTACCGACATTCAATGTCCTCCTCTCTGATGTGTAACGTCCGTATGACAAGCCAAGCACAGGTCGCGATTCATGTCACGCAAAGCCTGCATGAAATTGTCGGAAACCTGCGGACACCCGCCGATCAGACCCAGGGCAGTGGCGCGGCGTCGCGGAGGATGGACCGGGCGAAGGGCGTGAAATCGTCGCCATCTTCCCGGTGATCCGGCCCCGAATGCAGGACCAGCGGCGGCAGCAGGGTAAAGGGCGCGCGGCCGCCTTTGCGGGCTTTCACCAGCACCCGGCTGGCGGCACGGCCTTCGCGGCCAGCAAGAGGGCGAAGGATGATGGAGCCTAGGCGCGGGGCCATGGCAGCCAGCATGTCCGGCAGCCGGTCAGCGGCCTGGATCATCGTCAACCAGCCCTTGGGGGTCAGCCTGCGGGCCGCGACATCGACCCACTTCTCCAACGGGGTTTCCTCGCGCAGCGCCGCCTCGCGTCCCCTGTCGCGGGCCGAGGTGCCACCCCCGGCGGGGTAGTAGGGCGGGTTGGCGATGACGTGGTCAAAGTTTTCCTGCCGAAGATTGGCGGGCAAGTCGGTCAGGTCAGCGGTGAGGATGCGCGCCTCGGGCCCCAGATTGCGTCGGGCGAGTTCAGCGTATTCCGATTGCCGTTCCACGCCGGTCAGGGTCAGGCCGTGAACGCGGGCCGCAAGGCAAAGGGAGGCCACACCGGCCCCGCACCCAAGCTCCAGCACCGACTGCCCCGGCGTGGCCTCGACGGCCGCGGCCAGCAACACGGGGTCGGTCGCGGCGCGGTAGCCATGGCGCGGCTGCCAAGCATGCACGCGCCCGCCCAGAAAGGCGTCATGGGTCAGCTCCGCCTCGGCGAACCCCATTCAGTCACGTCCGGTCGGGATGCCGTTGTCGCGGATCACACGCTCGGCGGCAATCAGATCCTCGTCGCGCACCATCATCCGGCGCGGCAATACGCCGATGGAGCCTTCCAGCACGCTCATATGGACGTCCATAACGAACACCTCTATATCCTCGCCCGACAGAAGTGCCGAGGCAAAGGCGATGATGGTCGGATCGGTGCTGCGAAGAAGTTCTTTCATGGTAGGGCAAATAAGCCTACGACGCCCCAATGTCGAGAGAAGGAAGACCTCCGGATGACCCTCGCTGACGCCGCCACAAAACCGCATGACCGTTTGCGCGAGCATCTGGCCGAGGATATGGAGGCGGTGAATGCCCTGATCCGCACGCGGATGGCGTCCGATCATGCGCCCCGAATTCCCGAGGTGACGCAACATCTGGTCGAGGCGGGCGGCAAGCGCATCCGGCCGCTGATGACGCTCGCGGCGGCGCGGCTCTGCGGGTACGATGGCACCGACCACCAGAAGCTGGCGGCAACGGTGGAATTCATCCACACCGCGACGCTTCTGCATGACGACGTGGTTGATGAAAGCGAACAGCGGCGCGGACGGCCCACGGCGAACCTGCTGTGGGACAACAAATCCTCGGTGCTGGTGGGCGATTACCTGTTTTCCCGTTCCTTCCAGTTGATGGTGGAATGCGGGTCGCTGCGAGTGCTGGATATCCTCGCCAATGCGTCTGCCACGATTGCCGAGGGCGAAGTGCTGCAAATGACCGCCGCGCAGAACCTGTCCACGCGCGAGGACACCTACCGGCTGGTCATCCGGGGCAAAACGGCGGCTCTGTTCGAGGCGGCGACCGAGGTGGGCGGCGTCGTGGCGGGGGCATCTGACGCGCAGGTGTCGGCTCTGGCGCGCTATGGCGATGCGCTCGGGATGAGCTTTCAGATCGTCGATGACCTGCTCGACTTCGGCGGCACATCCGGCGCGCTTGGCAAGAATATCGGGGACGATTTCCGCGAACGGAAACTGACGCTGCCGATGATCAAGGCGATTGCCAAAGCCGACACGGAAGAACGCGCTTTCTGGCAGCGGACCATCGAAAAGGGGCGTCAGGAAGAGGGCGACCTCGACACCGCCCTGACCCTGCTGCGCAAACATGGCACTCTGGAAGAGACGCGCGTCGAGGCGCTGCGCTACCGGGATGAGGCGAAAGCCGCCATCGCAGAGCTGCCCCCGCATCCGCTGCGCGACATGCTGGCCGATCTGGCGGATTTCGTGGTGGAGCGGGTCAGCTGAGCCCGTTCAGCCCGTCTGAATTGCGGTGTCCTGAACCCACCAGCCGGGCTGTGCGCTGCTGATGACACGCGCGGCGTCTGCGGCCTGACCTTCTGTTTCAAACAGTCCGAAACAGGTCGCGCCGGACCCGCTCATCCGGGCAAGTGCAGTGCCGGTATTTCGCAACAGGGTCAGGGCTTCGCCGATCTCTGGTGCCAGGGCGCGCGCAGGCGGCTCCAGATCGTTTCTCTGCCGAGACAGCCATTCCGTGAAACTGTCGACCCCGTCCCAATCGGGTGGGTCCATTGGCGCATTCTGCTTGCTGGTCAGGCCCCGAAAAACCGCGCCTGTCGGGACAGCAACCCGCGGGTTGACCAGAACGGCGTGCAGGCAGGGTATCGGCGGAACCGGTGAAAGGATCTCGCCGATCCCTGCCATGCGCTGCGGTGCCAGCGACAGGCAGACCGGAACATCGGCCCCGAGTGTCAGCACTGACGCCTTGTCGGGTCGCGGGCAGTTCCATAGCCGCGCCAGACCCCGCAGGGTGGCGGCGGCATCTGCCGACCCCCCGCCGATCCCGGCCGCGTGGGGCAGGTGTTTTTCCAGAGCGATCGCCGCCCCGCGCCCGGCCCCGAACAAGGCCGCCGCACGCAGGATCAGGTTGTCTGGCCCTGTCGGCACACCCTCCGCCATCGGCCCCGTCACGGACAGGGACAGATCCGGGCCGGGGGCAAACCGCAGCCGGTCTCCGACCCCCGCGAAGACGACGAGCGAGTCGAGCAGGTGATAGCCATCCGGCCTCTGCCCGGTCACATGCAGCGCAAGGTTGATCTTCGCCGAGGCGTCTTCGCAGATCACGGGTTGGTCTCGGCCTCTTGGGCCAGGACGGCATCCAGCCCCAGGTCCAGTTTCAGCCGAATGCGGTCGGCTTCTTCCGGTTCCGGGTCGAAGGACAGGGCGCGGCTCCACTGGAACTCCGCCTCGCGGAAGCGTCCAACCATCCAGTAGACATCCCCCAGGTGGTCGTTGACGATCGGATCGTTCGGCAGCAGCTCCACGGCGCGTTCCATGGGGGCCACCGCCTCCTCGAAACGGCCTAGCCGGTAGAAGACCCAGCCAAGCGAGTCGACGATATAGCCGCTGTCGGGTCGCGCCGCGACGGCCCGCTCGATCATGTTGAGCGCTTCATCGAGATTGCGGTTCTGTTCGACCAGGGAGTAGCCCAGATAATTCAGCACATTCGGCTGTTCCGGCGACAGTTCCAGCGCGGCACGGAAATCGGCCTCCGCCTCGTCCCACATGTCGCTGCGTTCATAGCTGATCGCACGGGCATAAAGCAGGAACCAATAGCGCTGCTGGTCAAGCTCCACCAGATTGACGGCGTCGCTATAGGCCTCGATCGCTTCCTCGAACCTTTCCTCACGCCGCAGCGCGTCGCCAAGCGCGGTGTGGACGGCGGCCAGGTTGTCATAGTCGCGCGCCAGGGCGTGCAGAACCTCGATGGCGGCATCCTCGCGGCCCTGCTGGAACAGCGCTTCGGACCGGCCCATTTCGGCCTGCACGAAGAGCGGGCTTTCGCGCGGCACCATTTCATAGCTGTCTTCGGCCATTTCATATTGCTCTGCTTCCGACAAAATGTCGGCAGCCAGAATTGCCGAATGGATATGGCCGGGATCGACCGCATGCGCGGCGCGGGCATAGATCAGCGGCAGGGTGGTCCCGGCCTCGGTGCCAAGGGCGCGGGCAAGAGAGAAAAAGACCTCTGCCATACCTTCCTCGGGTGTGATGATGAAATCATAAGGACGGGTTGGGTCGGCTTCGATCTCGTCGCGCAGAACGAACAGGGTCTCGTCGGCATTCTGGCTGAGCGCAAGGTTCAGCAGTTGTAGCGCGTCCTCGGTCCGGTCCAGCTGCACGAGGATCTGCGCATGGGCCTGAACGCTTCGGGTGCTGAACTGCAGTGGCCCGTAGACCTCGCCGGACAGGATCGC
The DNA here is from genome assembly GCF_001879695.1 of Nioella sediminis. GTDB lineage: Bacteria > Pseudomonadota > Alphaproteobacteria > Rhodobacterales > Rhodobacteraceae > Nioella > Nioella sediminis. Next base: position 41,724 of record NZ_MNBL01000041.1, on the reverse strand, counting down.
ATCCGCCCCCTCGAAATCCCCGACAGAGGCCCGTGCAAGCGCGTATTGATAGGGAACCAGCCCTGCCACGGGGCTGTTGCTGTCGATGATGGCTTCAAAGGTCGCGCTCGCGCGGCTCATGTCGCCCTCTGCAAGATAGAGCCATGCTTCGAGAAGCGGATCGACCAGGGGACCGGCCCCTGTCATCTCGACGGCGGCGGCGCTGGCCCCGGCCAGATCCCCTGCACGGATTCGCGCCACCTGTTCGATGAGGTTCGCGAAATCCCGGTCGAACGAGCCCTCGTCAACCCTGTTCGCGTAAGATGCGGCCTGGTCCCAGACACCGATCGCGGCAAGCGCCAGCATGGCATCGGCCAGAATTGCCTGGTTGTCCGGGTCGGCGCGCAACACGCGCTGAAACTGGATGGCGGCTTCCCGGTGGTCGCCCGACAGGGCCGCGCTGCGGGCGGCAAGGTAGGCACCGGCCAGTCCGGGTTCCAGGGCGACCGTGTTCTGGGCCATTGCGGGGGCAGACAGGCCGAGACCAAGGATCAGCGCCAGACGGGAAAGGGTTTGCATCGAATGCTCCTGCTCAATCTGGAACAGAGATTAGGTGCGCCATGCCCGGGAAGCAATGCGGGGCGCCCTGTTGGACGCCCCGTTTTTTCGGTTCCTGTCAGGGAAGTGATCACATGTTGGGGTAATTCGGCCCGTCGCCGCCCTGCGGGGTGACCCAGGTGATGTTCTGGCTGGGGTCCTTGATGTCGCAGGTTTTGCAATGCACGCAGTTCTGGAAGTTGATCACAAACTCCGGCTTGCCGTCCTTCTCGACCACCTCGTAGACGCCCGCCGGGCAATAGCGCTGCGCCGGTTCCGCGTATTTCGGCAGGTTGACCGAGATCGGCACGCCCGCATCCTTCAGATGCAGGTGCGCGGGCTGGCTTTCCTCGTGATTGGTCATCGAGAAGCTGACATTGGTCAGCCGGTCAAAGCTGATCTTGCCGTCGGGGCGCGGGTATTCGATGACCTTGTGCTTGCTGGCCTCCTCGGTGGCCTCGGCATCTGTCTTGCCGTGCTTGAGCGTCCCGAAGAAGGAGAAGCCGAAGAGGTTATTCGTCCACATATCCAGCCCGCCAAAGACGAGCGAGGCGGTGAGCCCCCATTTCGACCACATCGGCTTGACGTTGCGCACCTTCTTGAGGTCCTTGCCGATCGGGCCGGTCCGAACCTCGGTCTCATAGCTGGTCAGTTCGTCGCTGCTGCGGCCCGCGCTGATCGCCTCATAGGCCGCCTCCGCCGCAGCCTTGCCCGACAGCATGGCGTTGTGGTTGCCCTTGATGCGCGGCACGTTGACCATGCCCACGGAACAGCCAAGCAGCGCGCCGCCGGGGAAGACCATCTTCGGCATCGACTGATAGCCGCCTTCCGAGATTGCCCGCGCGCCATAGGCGATGCGCTTGCCGCCTTCCAGCAGGTCCGCAACCATCGGATGATGCTTGAAACGCTGGAATTCCATGTAAGGGAAGAGGTGCGGATTCTTGTAATTCAGGTGCACCACGAAGCCCACATAGACCTGGTTGTTTTCGAGGTGGTAGATGAACGATCCGCCGCCTGCATTGGACCCGAGCGGCCAGCCCATGGTGTGGGTGACCGTGCCCTCGCGGTGCTTCGCCGGGTCGATCTCCCAGATCTCTTTCATGCCGATGCCGAATTTCTGCGGCTCGTGCCCGTGGGAAAGGTCGTATTTCGCGATGACTTCCTTGGCGAGCGATCCGCGAACCCCTTCGGACAGGAAGACGTATTTGCCGTGCAGTTCCATCCCCGGCTCGGTGTTCTCACCGATGCTGCCGTCAGCCTCCAGCCCGAAGACACCGGCAACGACGCCCTTCACCTCGCCATTGTCGCCATAAACCAGTTCGGAACAGGCCATGCCCGGGAAGATCTCGACGCCCATCTCCTCCGCCTGCTCGGCCATCCAGCGGCAGACATTGCCCATGGAGACGATGTAATTGCCGTGGTTGTTCATCAGCGGCGGCATCGGGAAGTTCGGCACCCGCAGCTGGCCTGCCGGGCCAAGGACGTAAAAGTTGTCCGACGTGACCGGGGTGTTCAGCGGCGCGCCCTTTTCCTTCCAGTCAGGGATCAGAGCGTCCAGACCGCAGGGGTCCAGCACAGCGCCAGACAGGATATGCGCCCCAACCTCGGAGCCCTTTTCCAGCACCACCACGCTGAGGTCGGCATCGAGCTGCTTCAGACGGATCGCAGCCGACAGGCCAGCCGGCCCCGCCCCCACGATGACGACGTCATATTCCATCGACTCCCGTTCGATCTCGGACATTCCTGAATTCCCTCTGGTTCGACGCCCCCAAGCGCCAAGAATTTCGGTTCGCGATGGGGTAACGCGGCCCGCGTTCCGCGTCAATTGCGACGCAACATCACTTTGCCTTTCGGCGTCGCAGGCTAACTATGTTTCGTCGCCCCTTGGCCATGTCTCGCAAAAAGGAGTCCAACATGACGCCGACCCGCTTGCTGTTTCTCGCCCTCGCGATTCTCGGAACGATCCTACCGATGCGCTACTTCCTTGCCTGGTTTCAGGAAAACAGCTGGTCGATCATGGCGATGGTCGAGGCATGGCATGTCAATGCCGCCACCTCTGGTCTGGTCTGGGATCTGACCATCGCCGCGCTGGCGCTGACACTCTGGGTGCTGATCGAGACGGTGCAGCAGCGCAACTGGTGGGCACTGATAGCAGTCCCCGCCACCTTCTGCATCGGGGTCAGCTGTGGCTTGCCGCTCTACCTGGCGCTGCGGCGCTGATTCCGGATCAGGGTTGCCGGGCGCTGTCGGCGTCTTCGGGGTCGCAGTACGCAAGATACCCCGATCGGATTGCGCGTCCGGCCCATCACATGCGAGCCGGGAAAAGGCGCTTCGAAGCGCCTTCCCCGCGCGTTGTTCAAAGCGTCAGGATCGTCGATCCGGTGGTCTTGCGCGCCTCCAATGTGCGATGCGCCTCGCCCACATCTTCCAGCGGGAAGCGTTGGTCGATGCGGATCGTCACATCGCCCGCGACGACCTTCTCGAACAGTTCGCTGGCCATCTGCTGGCAGGTCGGTCCATCGGCGATATGGGTGAACAGGGTCGGTCGGGTGATCTTGAGCGATCCTTTTTGCCCGAGGATGCCCACCGAAAAGGGCGGCACCGGACCAGATGCATTGCCGAACGAGATCATCATCCCGAGCGGGCGCAAGCTGTCGAGAGAGCCCTCGAACGTATCCGCCCCCACGGCGTCCATCACCACATCGACGCCCGCCCCGCCGGTCAGCTCTTTCACGCGGGCGACCCAGTCCTCGGTGCGGTAGTTGATACAGTCCGATGCGCCATGATCCAGCGCCAGCTGACATTTCTCATCCGTTCCGGCGGTGCCGATCAGGCGAATGCCCTCGGACCGTGCCCATTGGCAGGCGATCAGGCCCACGCCCCCGGCCGCGGCATGGAACAGAACCGTGTCGCCCGGCAGGATGGGCGTCGTGCGCCGGAAGAGATAGTTCACCGTCATCCCCTTCAGCATCATGGCCGCGCCTTCCTCGAAGGAGATCTCATCGGGCAGGGGGCAAACCTGCGCGGCGGGCATCACCCGCGCCTCGCAATAGGCCCCCGGCGGTGTGGCGGCATAGGCGGCGCGGTCGCCCGGCTTCAGATGCGTCACGCCCTCGCCCACGGCCTCGATTACGCCCGCCGCTTCCATGCCAAGCACATGGGGCAGGGTCATCGGGTAAAGCCCGGTCCGCTGGTAGACGTCGATGAAGTTCAGCCCCACGGCCTTGTGGCGGATCAGCACCTCGCCCGATCCGGGCTGGCCAGGCTCCTGCTCGACAAGTCCGAATTGCCCGGGTCCGCCATGTTCCTCGATCACCATTGCCCTGACGGTCATCGCTTTTCCCTCCCGCGTATGAGACATCGTTGCGACAAGAGCTAGGCGCGTCCCCGGCACAAGTCGAGTAGCTCTTTGAATTATCGCTGCACAATGCTAGGGCGCGGGCGCAGATCGCAGCAAGGCCGGACCCAATGGACCATTTCCTCTACCGCAACGGCATCCTTCATGCCGAAGATGTGCCCCTGCCCGAGATTGCGGCAGAGGTTGGCACGCCCTTCTATGTCTATTCCACGGCCACGCTGACGCGGCACTACCAGCTGTTCAAGGATGCGCTGGACGGTGTGCCGAACATGGTCTGCTATGCGATGAAGGCCAATTCGAATCAGGCGGTGCTAAAGGTGCTGGCAGACCTGGGGGCCGGGATGGACGTGGTTTCGGGCGGCGAATACGCGCGGGCGAAGGCCGCAGGCGTACCGGGGGATCGGATCGTGTTTTCTGGGGTCGGCAAGACGCGTGAGGAAATCCGCGCGGCGCTGGAGGGCGGCATTCGCCAGTTCAATATCGAGAGCGAACCCGAGATGCTGGTGATCTCGGAGATCGCCAGTTCCATGGGTGTCACGACCCCTGTCACCATCCGCGTGAACCCGGACGTGGATGCGCGGACCCACGAAAAGATCGCCACCGGCAAATCCGAGAACAAGTTCGGCATTCCCATTGCCCGCGCCCGCGAGGTCTATGCCCTGGCCGCCAGCCTGCCGGGGTTGGAGGTGATTGGCATCGACGTGCATATCGGCAGCCAACTGGTGGAGCTGGAGCCGTTTGAGATGGCCTATCGGAAAGTGGCCGAGCTGACCCGCGTGTTGCGCGCGGATGGCCATGACATCCGGCGGCTGGATCTCGGCGGCGGGCTTGGCATTCCCTATACCCGCTCGAACGAGGCCCCTCCCTTGCCGCTGGACTACGGCGCGCTGATCAAGCGCAGCGTGGAAGGTCTGGATGTCGAGGTCGAGATTGAACCGGGCCGCTTGATTGCCGGGAATGCCGGGCTGCTGGTGACCTCGGTCATCTATCTTAAGGAAGGCGAGGGGCGGAATTTCCTCATCGTCGATGCGGCGATGAACGACCTGATCCGCCCGTCGATGTACGCGGCCTATCACGATATCGACCCGGTGGTTGAACCCGCACCGGGCACGGAACGCCAGCCCTTCGACATCGTCGGTCCGGTCTGCGAAAGCGGCGATACCTTCGCCAAGGGGCGCGAGATGACGCCGATGGTGGCGGGCGATCTGATGGCTTTCCGGTCCGCCGGGGCCTATGGCGCGGTCATGTCGTCGGAATACAACACGCGGGCGCTGATCCCAGAGGTTTTGGTGAAGGATGATCAATTCGCCGTCATCCGGGCCCGTCCGACATTTGACGAGATGATAAATCGCGATATCGTTCCAGAGTGGCTCTAGGCTGCTCTGGCCCCTGCAAGGGGCGTAACCCGCGAAAGGTCGCATGACCGAACAGACCCCCATCACGCAGGCGGTAAAGGCCCGTCTGGCCTGGCCCCTCAGGCTGACCCGGCTTGGCATCGGGGCAGAACGCTTCGTGCGGGCCTTCTGGCCGGTCTGGACGATTCTGCTGGCCGTTGTGGCGGCGCTTGCCTTTGGTGCTGCCGATGCCCTGCCGCCCGCCGCGCTGATCGGCGGCTTGTCGCTGAGCGGTCTGGCGTTGCTGTGGATGCTTGTCAGGGGCCTGCGCACGTTCCGGTTGCCCTCTCGTGCCGAGGCGATGGACCGGCTGGATCAGACCATGCCGGGGCGTCCGCTGACGGCGCTTGCCGACCACGCAGCGATCGGGGCGGGCGACGCCCAATCCATGGTGGTCTGGCAGGCGCATCAAGCCCGCATGGCCGAACGCGCCGCCAATGCCCGTGCGCCGGAGCCGGACCTGCATCTGAACGACCGCGACCCTTATGGGCTGCGCTTCATGGCGGCCACGGCGTTTGCGATGGCGCTGCTTTTTGGCACGCTCTGGCGGGTGGCCGATGTGGGCGACGCCATGGCCGGCGCGCCGCAACTGCCCGCGGACGGAGGCCCAAGCTGGGAAGGCTGGGTCGAACCGCCGCTCTATACCGGGCTGCCGTCGCTCTACCTAAACGACATCGTGGCCGAAACGTTCGAAACCCCCGTCGGATCGCGCATCACGCTGCGGCTCTATGGCGAGGCGGAACAGATCGGCATCAACCAGACTTTGCAGGCCGAGATTTCGCCACCCGATCCGGCCAGCCTGTCCCGGCAGATCATTGTCGAACAGAGCGGTGAGCTTTCCGTCGGCGGCCCCAACCCGCGCAGCTGGCAGATCGTCATGCTGGCCGACCGCGCGCCGACTGTACAGTTGGCAGAGCCTGTTTCGGGGGTGCCGCCAGGGGCCTTCCAGATGACCTATTCGGCCGAGGATGACTATGGCGTCCGCGGCGGGCAGGCGATCCTGACACTTTGGCCCGAGGCCGCCGACCGCCGCTACGGGCTGACCGTCGATCATGAGCCGCGCGAGGCCCTGGTGCTCGACCTGCCCTTGCCCTTCCGGGGCGGGCGCGAGGAGTTTTCCGAGGCGCTGATCGAAGACCTCTCGCAGCACCCTTTCGCCAATCTGCCCGTGCGGCTGGAACTGACAGTCGAGGATGACGCGGGCCAGACCGGGCAAAGCATGGTGGAACTGGACCGGCTGCCCGGGCGCCGCTTCTTCGACCCGATTGCCAATGCGCTGATCGAAATGCGTCGCGATCTGCTGTGGTCGCGGGAAAATGCGCCGAGGGTGGCGCAGCTTTTACGGGCGATCACACACCGGCCTGACGAGTTCTTCGATGATGAAGAGGTCTATCGGCAGGTGCGCTCGGTCATTCAGCGGCTGGAAGCGGCTGTCGACGGGATCTCCACCGAGACCCGCGACGAGGTGGCCCAGATCCTCTGGGATGCGGCGATAGCGCTGGAAGAGGGTGATCTGTCGGACGCTCTTGAACGGCTGCGCCGCGCACAGGACCGGCTGGCGGAGGCCATGCGCCAGGGGGCCAGCGACGAAGAGATTTCGCAGCTCATGCAGGAACTGCGCGAGGCAATGCAGGACTACATGCAGGAGCTTGCCGATAACATGGAACCGGGCGATGGCACCGACCAGCCCGACCAGTCTGGCGAGACCATGGAAATGTCCATGGGCGATCTTGAAGAGATGATGCGCCGCATCGAAGAGCTGATGCAGCAGGGCCGTATGGCCGAAGCGCAAGAGATGCTGGATGCCCTGCGCCAGATGATGGAAAACATGCAGATGGCCGAGGGTGGTGATGATCCCAACGGCCCGCGCAGTCCCGGACAGCAGGCGATGGAGGGCTTGCAGGATACCCTGCGCGGTCAGCAGGGGCTGGCCGATGAGGCGTTCCGCGATCTGCAGGAAAGCTTCAACCCCAACAGCCCGCGCCCCGATCCGGGCGAAGAAGGACAGGACGGCAACCAGCAAGGCGGCCAGCAGGGCGGCGAGAATGACGAAGGCAGCCTTGCAGAACGTCAGCGCCAATTGCTGGAGCAGTTGCGCGAACAGGCCCAGAACCTGCCCGGACGCGGCACCGAGGACGGCGAGGAATCGCTCCAGCAGCTGGAAGAGGCGGGCCGCGCCATGCGCGATGCCATCGAGGAACTGGAGCGCGGTGATCTTGCCGAGGCGCTGGATAGCCAGTCAGAGGCGATGGAGGCGCTGCGCGAAGGCATGGAGTCGCTCAGCGAGGCACTGGCGGGGGATGAAGGCGACGATCCCGGTCAGGGTCAGGCCGATGGCAATATGCAGGCCAACCGCCCGCTGGAAGATCCGCTCGGGCGTCAGGCCGGAAATTCCGGCGCGTTTGGGTCGGATGAAAGCTTTGAACAGCGGGAGGAGGCCTTCCGCCGCGCCCGCGAATTGCTCGATGAGATCCGCCGCCGCTCGGCGGAACAGGATCGCCCGGATGTGGAGCTGGACTATCTGCGCCGTCTTCTGGACCGGTTCGCGGCCCAGTAGCCCGGCCTAGTTGCCTGCCGAGTCGGCCAATTGGCTGGCCAGCGACTGCACAAGATCATCCAACTGGAAGCGCAGTTGATCGACCTGTTCCACATAGGGGGTCAGGACCGGTTCTGCCTGCGGAAGCGCGGCGGTGATCTCAGGCGCGAAGGCATAGGCCCCGATGGCAACAGCGGCCAGAATCAACACCAGCATGAACCCGGTACGGAAGCCCCGGCGGCGACGCGGGCGGACATCCATCGAGTCGATATCGGTTGTGTCGCGGTCGCTGCTGCTGCGGTCGGAGGTGGCGCGCAGGGTGGAGTTGATCTCTTCGATATCCGGCAACAGGTCACGCCTGCCCTGGCGTTCGGCCCGCCCGCTCTCTTCGGCGACCATCTCTCGGATCGCGGCGGCGTCCTCGTCATCCTCGTCATCCGGGTGCGGCAGGTCTGCCTCGATCGCGCGTGTGGCCGGGGGCGGGCTGTCGAGCGCCATTTCCTCCTGTTCTTCCACCGGCGCGGCGGCGCGGCGCAACTGTTCCTCGCGCTCGCGCTCTTCGCGCAGGATGTCGCGCAGGGCCGGGTCCAGATCGCGCCGGGGGGCAACGGCGGCAGCGGCAGGGGCGCTCTCGGGTTCTTCGACCCGTGCCCGATTGCCGGGCTGAAACCAGGTGGTCGCACAGTTGGAACATTGCACATCGCGCCCCTCTGGCGGGACCAGAGAGTCGTCCACCTCATATCGGGCGCTGCAATTGGGGCATGTGAGACGCATGGTGTTCCTCGTTCCGTCGCCCGGCAGGCGGCATCCGCCCGACTCTAGCAACGGGCATCCGCCATTCCAAGCCATTGCATGGGGTTACGATTGCATGAAAGCCCCGGGTGAGGCATGACGGTCTCAGCACTGAGGGACGGAGCAGACCAGTGATCGAGTTGCAGGACGCCGCCTATGGCTACGGGGGCGGGTCGCTATTGTCGGATATCAACCTGCGGCTTGCGCCGGGGTCTTTCCATTTTCTGACCGGACCTTCGGGGGCGGGCAAGACGACATTCCTGAAACTCTGCTATGCCGATCTGCAAGCCACCTCTGGCCGCGTGACGCTGTTTGATCAGGACACCAGTGAGATGAGCCGGGATGAGATCGCGCATGCTCGGCAACGGATGGGCGTCGTGCATCAGGATTGCGAGTTTCTCGATCATCTGCCGCTGTCTGAAAACATCGCGCTGCCCCTGACCGTGGCGGGGCGCGGCGGGGTGGAGCAGGACGGAAACCTGTCGGAACTGATGGGCTGGGTGGGTCTGTCGGCCCGCGCCAATGCCCTGCCGCCGGAACTGTCGGGCGGGGAAAGGCAGCGCGCGGCGCTGGCGCGAGCGGTCATTACCGACCCTGACGTGATCCTGGCGGATGAACCCACGGGCAATATCGACTGGGAGATGTCGCTGCGCCTGCTGCAATTGCTGGTGGAACTCAATCGCATGGGCAAGACGGTGCTGATCGCCACCCATGACCTTGCCCTGATCCGCGCGGCCAAGGCGCAGGTCTCTGCCCGTGTGCTGCGCATTGCCAGCGGGCGGCTGCAATTGGCGGGTGCGGATCTATGAGCGCGCTGTCAGGTCTGCTGGATATTCTCAAGGGCGATGCGCAGGCCGACCGCGTGGTGCCCCGGCGCGGCCATTCGGTGCGGCTGACGCTGTTCACCTCGGGCGCGATGGCCTTCCTTGCGGTCTTCGCGCTGGCCTTGTCGCTGGCCTCGGGTCGTCTGGCCGATCGCTGGTCGGAGGCGCTGGCACGCAGTTCCACCATCCGCATATCGGCCCCCGCCGCGCAGATGGAGGCGCAGATCTGGGCGGTGCTGGAGGTGCTGGAACAGACCCCCGGCGTTGCTTCTGCCCGGGCGCTGACCGAACAGGAACAGCGTGACTTGCTGGAACCCTGGTTCGGCCCGGACCTGCCGCTGGAGGATCTGCCGGTTCCCCGGCTGGTCGAGGTGATCGAAACGGCAGAGGGCTATGACCCCGACGGGTTGCGTCTGCGACTTGCCGCGGAAGCCCCCGGCGCGGTGCTGGACGACCACACCCGCTGGCGCAGACCGCTGGTGCGGGCGGCGGAACGGTTGCGGTCACTTGGCTGGATATCCATGGCGCTGATCCTCGGGTCGGTCGCGGCCATGGTCACGCTGGCCGCGCAATCGGCGCTGGCCGCCAACGTCAAGGTGATCCGGGTGCTGCGGCTGGTGGGCGCGCGGGACCATTACATCGCGCGGGCCTTCGTGCGACGTTTCACGTTGCGTGCCCTGACCGGGGCCACCGTGGGCACTGCCCTTGGCATGATTGCCATCGCCCTCTTGCCAAGCGCGCAGGAGGAGGGCGGATTCCTGACCGGGCTCGGCTTTGCCGGGCTGCACTGGCTCTGGCCGCTGACCGTGCCGATCCTGTCCGCGATCACCGCCTTCTGGGCCACCCGCGCCGCCGCCTTCAAAACCCTAAGGAGCCTGCCATGATCCAGTGGACCCGCTCGCTGATCTTCATCGGCCAGATGTATCTGATGATGTTCCTGATGGCGATCTTCTTCACCCCTTGGGCGATCGTTCAGCGGAGCGCGGCCTTCACGGCGGTGCACACCTATTGCCGGTGGGTGCGCTGGACGGCGAGCTGGATGGTCGGGCTGAAATCCGAAATCCGGGGCACGCCCCCGACGGGCGAGGTGCTGATCGCCGCCAAGCATCAGAGCTTTTTCGACATCATCCTGATCGTGTCCGCCGTGCCGCGCCCCAAGTTCATCATGAAATCCGTCCTGCGCTTTGCGCCGATTCTCGGGTGGTACGCCAAGCGCATCGGGTGCGTTCCGGTGGATCGGGGCAAGCGTGCGCAGGCAATTCAGCAGATGGTCGAGGGCGTGAAATCGGGTGCGCAGGAACCGGGCCAGCTGATCATCTATCCGCAAGGCACCCGCGTCGCGCCGGGCGCGGATCGGCCCTATAAGATCGGGACCGGAGTGCTCTACGAACAGACGGGCCAGCCCTGCGTTCCCGCCGCCACCAATGTGGGCGTCTTCTGGCCGCGCCACGGCATTCTGCGCAAGCCCGGCCTCGCGGTGGTGGAGTTCCTGCCGGTGATAAACCCGGGCATGGAAAAAGACGCGTTCATGGCCGAATTGAAGGAGGTGGTGGAAACCCATTCCGACCGGCTGATGGCTGAGGCCGGGTTCCCCGCCTCCTGATCTTATAGCAGAACGGCCTGCCCCGTCGCCGCCGATTGCTGTGCGGCAAGGCCCATGCGCACCGCCCAGGCCCCATCGGACAGGGACACATGCGGGCGGCCGCCCGTGCGGGCGGCATCCGCGAAATACTTGTGCTGGTAGTAGGTGGACCCGTTGTGGTCGCCAGCCTCCAGCAACTCGGGGTCGACGGGAATATCCAGCTCTCGCGGGCCTTTCGGGTCACGTGGGCTGACGATCAGCTTGGGCACCGGCGGGGCGCCCAGATGCTCGGGCCAGAAGCGGCCCGGACCAGGCACGAGGGCCTCGATCTTGCCGGTGGGGCCGACGGCGGAAATCTCCTCCTGATAGCGGCTGCCCTCGGCGAACATGCACAGTTCCAGCATCGCCCGTGCGCCATTGGCGAAATCGACGATGACATAGGCATTGTCCCAGATATCGGGCGTCTTCCCGTTGTAGCGTTCGTCCAGATGGTTCACCGCCTGCCCGCCCGAGGCCATCACGCGCACAGGGTCCGATTTCAGCAGCAAGCGCATCAGATCGAAGAAGTGGCAGCACTTTTCGACCAGTGTGCCGCCGGTCTGATGGTTGAATCGGTTCCAGTCGCCCACCTTTTCAAGAAACGGAAAGCGATGTTCGCGGATGGTCAGCATGCGGATGCCGCCGGTGGCCTCATCTGCCTGTTCCAGCAGGGCGGCAATGGGGGGCATGTAGCGATATTCCATCGCGACCCAGAGGAGCTGCGGGTAAGTGGCCTGCAATCGCGCAATCCGCGCTGCATCGGCGGGGTCGGTGTAAAGCGGCTTTTCCACGAGGATCGGCAGGGCACGCAGGCGGGCGATTTCCTCCAGCTGTTCCACGTGCCGGAAGTTGGGCGAAGCGATGAGCAGCGCGTTCACCTCTTCCATGGCCAGAAGATCGGCGATGCTGTCCGCGAAGCGCAGGCCGGGCACCAGTTTCGCGGCCTCTGCCCGCATGCCGGGATCGGGCTCGTAGATCGCCACCACCTCGGCCCCGTCAATGAGCGCAATATTGCGGATATGTTCCTGGCCCATCATGCCGCAGCCGATGATGCCGTAACGCAGGGGAGAGTTCATGGATTACCTCATGCGGGCGACGTAACGCGCCACGTTGCTGTCGAACCAGTTGCGAGAGACCTCGGCGATGCTGCCGTCGCGCGCGCGGCTTTGGCGTTCCACCAGCCCGCAGGGCGCGCCGGGGCGCTGGCCGAACGCGTCGGGGGCCCAATCGGGGCAGGGGGCGACGCCGACCTGGTCCTCGTAGCCGGTGATCCACAGGTCGAGTGTTTCGCGGTAGTACATGTAAAGCGAGTGCAGCAGGTCATCGGGCGCGAGCTGGTCCGCATAGCTGGCATCGAGCCAGATTTCCTCGACCGCTGCCGGTTTGCCACCGAGGAATCGCATCCTCCGAATCCTGTGCGCCGCGATTGATGCACCGAAAGCGGGCAGATCGGCGGGCTTGTCCATCCGCGTCACATCCAGCACCGTCGCCGTGGGCAGCCCGCCGCCGCCGACCAGTTCCAGTCGGAAAAGGGCATAGATGCCCTCAGGCGTCGTCTTCGATCTTATATAATTACCAGACCCTTGCCGCCGCTCCAGCAAGCCCCGATTTTCCAGCTCCGATAAAGCTTTCCTGAGGGTTCCGACCGAGGTGTCGAGCGACTTTGCCATCTCTCGCTCGGGCGGCAGACGACTGCCATCCAACAGCCGCCCTGCTGCGATGTCGCGGATTAGCATCTCGCTGATTTGCAGGTAGATCGGCAGGGCACCGCCGGGTTTATTGGGGGGCAAAGCCGCCTCCTGTAGAAGAATTGATACATTATTGATCTACTCATTGGCGAATGCTACGCAAGAGGAAAATGATGTATCCGGGAGGAATGTTTTCATGACCGTGGTCCCCGTCACGTCAGCCGATCTCGATGCCGCCGAGGTATCGTGGTTCGCGGCGCTCTGTTCCGACGATTACCAGTTCCTGGGCGTGCCCGACGGCGACCTGCGGTCGAGCTGGGAGCATTGTTCCGGGATCTTGAAGGAAGCCGAACGCCAGGGCTTCCGTAACATCCTCTGTCCGTCCTCCTACCAGGTGGGTCAGGACACGCTGTCATTCGTGGCGGGCTGCGCGCCGATTACGGACCGGATCAACATGCTGGCCGCCGTGCGTTGCGGCGAGATGCAGCCGATCATGCTGGCGCGCACTATCGCCACGCTCGACCACATGCTGAAGGGGCGGTTGACAGTCAACATCATCAGCTCCGACTTCCCTGGCGAGGTGGCCGACAGCAAGCTGCGCTATCAGCGGTCGCGCGAGGTGGTCGAGATCCTGAAACAGGCCTGGACGCAGGACGAGATCAACCACGAGGGCGAGGTCTACAGCTTCAAGGGGCTCACCACAGACCCTTCGAAGCCCTACCAGACCGGCGGCCCGCTGCTCTACTTCGGCGGCTATTCTCCCGACGCGCTGGAGCTGTGCGGCCAGCATTGCGATGTCTACCTGATGTGGCCCGAACCCAAGGACAACCTCGCAGAACGGATGAAGGCCGTGAACGCGGTGGCGGAGCGCTATGGCCGGACACTGGACTATGGCCTGCGGGTGCACATGATCGTGCGCGATACCGAGGCCGAGGCGCGGGAATATGCCGATTACATCGTGTCCAAGCTCGATGACGAATATGGCAAACTGATCCGCGACCGGGCGCATGATTCCATCTCGCTCGGCGTGGCACACCAGGCCAAGGCGCGGGAGCTTGCCGACAAGTTCGGTTATGTGGAGCCCAATCTCTGGACCGGCGTGGGCCGGGCGCGGTCGGGCTGCGGGGCGGCCTTGGTCGGGTCGGTCGATCAGGTCCTGACCAAGATCGAAGAGTACAAGAAGATGGGCATGCGCGCCTTCATCTTCTCGGGCTATCCGCATCTGGAGGAGTGCAGGATCTTCGGCGAAAAGGTCATGCCGCATCTGACGACATGCTCGCTGCCGCAGGAATATGGCCGCGTACCCAGTGAAACACCGATGACGCCGCTTGGCGCGGGAGAGCGCAAATGACCGAACGACTAAGCCTGTCCGGCCAGTTGGACATCAGCCGCCTTGTCTATGGCATGTGGCGCGTCGCTGATGATGCCGATACTTCGCCCGCCCATGTGCAGGCCAAGATCGAAGCCTGTCTCGATCAGGGCATCACAACCATGGATCAAGCCGATATCTACGGCGACTACGGCGCTGAAGAGGTGATGGGGGCGGCCCTGCGGGCCGCACCCGCACTGCGCGACCGGATCGAGATCGTCACCAAATGCGATATCGTCGCCCCGATCGGGAAGTACTCGGACAAGCGGGTGAAATACTACGACACCTCCGCCGCCCATATCACCGCGTCGGTCGAGGCGTCGCTGGCTAACATGGCCACGGACCGGATCGACCTTCTGTTGATCCACCGGCCCGATCCTCTGATGGACCACCATGAAACCGGTGCGGCGCTGGATGCTCTTGTCGCCTCCGGCAAGGTCCGCGCGGTCGGTGTGTCGAACTTCAAGCTCAATGACTGGACGTTGCTGCAATCGGCGATGACAACACCGCTCTGCACCAATCAGGTGGAGGCGAGCGTGCTGCATTTCGCCCCCTTCATAGACGGCGATATCGCCTGGATGCAGGAACGCAGCATTCGCCCGATGGCATGGTCGCCGCTTGGCGGCGGGCGTCTTTTTGGCGAAGACGGCGCTGCCGTGCGCGCGGTGCTGGACCGGATCGCCGCAGAACAGGGCGTTGATGCGACTGCGGTGGCCGTGGCATGGCTGCTGGCGCATCCGGCCAAGCTTGCCCCGGTCATGGGCACCAACAATCTGGACCGGATCCGTGCGATTTCCGACGCGGCGCGGGTCGAGATGGACCGCGAAACCTGGTTCGAGATCCTGACCGCAGCCTGGGGGAGCGAGGTGCCATGACCATGCAGGACGGCATGAGCCATTTCAGCCCCGGCCCCGATATGGGACGCGAGCTGCGCAGCGCCCTTTCGCGGTTCGGAACCGGCGTGACGATTGTTACGACGTCCACGGATGCGGGTCCGGTGGGGATCACGGCCAACAGCTTCTCGTCCGTGTCGCTCGATCCGCCACTGGTGTTGTGGTCGGCCTCCCGCGCGTCGCGGCGCTATCCGGCTTTTCGGGAAGCCGAACACATGGCGATTCACGTTCTGGCGGAAAACCAGATGGATCTGTGCCGGGCCTTTTCGGCCTCGGCACATGCGTTCGATCAGGTGGATTGGCGTGAAAGCGAACGCGGGGTGCCCCTGTTGCAGGGTTGCCTCGCGCGGTTCGAATGCGAGCGCTACGCCGAATATGATGGCGGCGACCATGCGATCCTTGTGGGTCGGGTGCTGAAAGCCTCGGTCCGTCAGGGTCTGCCGCTTCTGTTTTATGGCGGGCAGTTCGGCCAGTTCGCGGTTGGCGCATGACAGGCGCGGCCCTGCGGGATCGGCTGGCAGGGCTGCTCGGGGCGGGGTTTCCCGGGCCGAATTTCCGCAAGGTCACGGTGCAGGGCCGCAGGCAGTTCGGGGACTGGGTGCTGGACGACCTGCTGTTTGAGACGGCGGGGGGCGTGCCGGTTCCCGCCCTGTTCCTGCGCCCGCCTGACGGGCAGACGCCGGTCCCGGCCCTGGTCTACTGTCATGCCCATGGCAATCGCTACACCATGGGGCGGGAGGAACTGATCGAGGGTAGACCGTCGCTGCAAGGCCCCTACGCCGCCGACCTGGAGGCGCTTGGGGTGGCGGCGCTGTGCATGGACATGCCCTGTTTCGGGACGCGGCAGCTGCCTGGGGAATCTGCCCGTGCCAAGGCGGCGCTGTGGCGGGGGGAAACGCTGTTCGGGCAGATGCTGGCGGAGCAGATGGCAGGGCTGAGCTTTCTTGCGGATCATCCTGTGGTGGATCGCAACAGGCTCGGGGCACTGGGTTTTTCCATGGGCAGCACGCTGGCCTGGTGGCTGGCGGCGATGGATGAACGGGTGCGCGCGGCCTCGGCGCTGTGTTCCTTCGCCGATCTGGAAAAGCTGGTGGATCTGGGGGAGCATGACGGCCATGGCACCTACATGACCGTGCCGGGCTTGCTGCCCGTTGCGCGCAGCGGGCAGATTGCAGGCCTGACCGCGCCGCGTGCCTTGCAGATCTGCGTGGGCTTGAACGACTGGTCGACGCCGGAGGGAGCCTTCAACCGGGGACGGCAGGATCTGGAAGCGGCCTATGGCGGCAGGCAGGGGCTGGAGTTTCACATCGAGCCGGATGCAGCGCATGAAGAAACCCCGGCGATGCGCGCGGCTGTGTTGCGGTTTCTGAAGCGGCAGCTTGTCGACGGGCGAGGCCGAGACAGCTAGTCGTCGGACAGGTCGAAAAAATCCCGGTTGGCCTCGATCATCCCGGAAAGCGTGGACAACACATTGCGAAGGTGGCGCCGCATACGGTCAAGTGCCTGGCCGGAATAGGCGTTTCGCACCGCGTCGAGAATGCCCTCATGTTCGGATAGCAGGCGCGACATATGCGCGGCGTCGTTAAGTGCCAGCACACGAAGCCGGTCAAGCGCAGCTTTCTCCCGGATCAGCAGCCCGCTTATGCGCTCAAAGCCCGTGGCCTCGGCCAGCATGGCGTGAAACCGGTCATCCAATGCCTGAAAGGTCAGCTTGTCATCGGCCCGCACCGCCGCGCGTTGTTGGGCAAGGTTGTCGTCCAGCGCAGCAAGGGCCCTGTCCGAGATGCCTTCGGAACACAAACGGTCGACCACCGCCACTTCCAGGGCTTCGCGCAGGAACTGGGCGCCCCGGATCTGATGTTCGGACAGCTTGGACACATAGGTGCCACGGCTTGGCCAGGTGACGACAAGCCCGTCGTCACGCAGTTGCGCAAAGGCTTCTCGCACAGGTGTGCGGCTGGCCCCAAACAACTGACCAACCTCGTTTTCCGAGATCATCGCCCCCGGCGCGATCTGCATGTTCAGAACAGCAGATTTCAGGGCAGAAGCGATCTGCTCGGCCGCCGGGCGTGACAGGTCAAGGGACGCCACAGGCAGGGAAGACGCATCTATGGCGGCCGATTTCCGTTTCAATACTCGCTCTCCATTCGTGGGGGCTTTGGACCAGTATACCGGTATGTAAAGTCATTGACAACCGGGTTCCACCTATGACTATCTGCCCGGGCTGTGTATCGAAAGGGTCACTTCAATGCTGAGTGCATCGCCGAAACGCGTGGTTCTGATCGGTGCGGGAATGGTGGCGCGAACCCATGTTGCAGCCTGCGCCGATGCCGTTGGCGTGTCCCTCTATGGCGTACAATCCCGGACCGCGGAAAAGGCCCGCAATCTGGCAGAAATGGCGCAATCACGGGTCGGCCACCCCGTCCGGGTGTTCCATGATCTTGGCACGGTTGCAGCGGATCCGGACGTCGATTTCGCAATCGTCCTGACGCCACCCAATGCCCGTGCAGACATCATTCGCCCGCTGGCCGAGGCGGGCAAACATATCCTGCTTGAAAAGCCCATGGGCCGAAATGCGGACGAAGCACGGGAGGTCGTGACGATCTGCCGTGACGCGGGTGTGACGCTTGGCGTGGTGTTCCAACACCGCATGAGAGAGGCGTCGCGCAAGGCCGCGCAGATGATCGCCGCGAACGATCTGGGTGCGCTCGGTCTGGTCGAGGTTTCGGTGCCTTGGTGGCGGGAGCAAAGCTATTATGACGAACCCGGTCGGGGCAGCTATGCCCGCGATGGCGGCGGCGTCTTGATCAGCCAGGCGATTCACACGATCGACTTGGCTTTGTGGCTGGCCGGTCCGGTTGCATCCGTGCGTGCGATGGCCGCCACGACCAGATTCCATCGGATGGAGTCCGAGGATTTCGTTATTGCCGGGCTGGAATTCGCAAGCGGGGCTGTCGGGTCGCTCGTTGCCAGCACGGCCAGTTTCCCCGGCGGCGCCGAATCCATCACGCTGCATTTCGACCGGGCCAGCCTGCACCTTGAATCCGGGGAACTGCGCGTGAGCTGGAGAGACGGTCGTTCCGTTGTGTTCGGCGCGGCAGGCGGCACAGGGGGTGGGGCCGATCCCATGGCCTTTACCCACGAATGGCATCAGGGCGTGATCGAGGATTTCGCCGCTGCCCTGATCTCGGGCCGGCCTCCTGCCATCACCGGCAAGGACGCGCTCGCTGCCCATGATCTTATCGATGCAATCACCACATCCGCGAGAACCGGCGGAGTAACGGAGTTGACCACATGACCGCCCTACGCTTTGCCGCCATTGGCATCGACCACCGCCATATCTACGGAATGGCCGCGAACATGATCGCCGCAGGGGCCGAGTTTGCCGGGTGGTGGACCGAGGGTCACCCGGGCACCGAGGCGGGCTTTGTTGAGCGTTTTGCCGATGTTCCCCGCGCAGACAATGTTCAGGCCCTGCTGGACGATCCCTCCATCAACCTGATCCTGCTGTCCGGCATTCCGCGTGACCGCGCGGAAATGGCCATTCGCGCGATGCAGGCGGGCAAGGACGTGCTGACCGACAAGCCCGGTTGTACGACGATGGAGCAGCTCGACGCGATAAAGGCAACGGTGGCCGCGACGGGCCGCATCTGGTCCATCGATTTTTCTGAGCGTTTCGAGGTGCCAGCCGTGACCCGCGCGGCTGAACTTGTGGCTGAGGGCGCCATCGGGCGTGTCATCCAGACCCTAGGGATCGGGCCGCATCGGCTGAACCGGGACACGCGGCCGGACTGGTTTTTCGACCGAGAGGCCTATGGCGGGATCATCACCGATATCGCCAGCCACCAGATCGACCAGTTCCTGTATTTCACCGGGTCGACTGACGCCGAGGTCACACTGGCCAGCGTTGCCAACTATGCCAACCCGAACGATCCGGGCCTTCAGGATTTCGCTGAACTCGCCCTGCGCAGCGATCAGGGCCATGGCTATATCCGCGTGGATTGGTACACGCCCGACGCCCTGCCCACATGGGGCGATGGACGGCTGACCATTCTCGGGACAGAGGGCTATATCGAGCTTCGCAAATACGTGGATGTCGGCAGCGAAGGGACGGATCATCTGATCATCGTGAACGGAGACCGGTGCGAAAAGATTGATGCATCCGGGGCGGACCTGCCCTTCTTTTCGCGCTTCGTGGCCGATCTGCGCGACCGGACGGAAACGGCGATGACGCAGGCCCATGCCTTCAAGGTTTGTGAACTGGCACTCAGGGCGCAGGCCATGGCCGAAGCCAACCCATGATCCGCACCGCAATCATCGGCGCGGGCATCGGGGCCGAACATCTCTCAGGCTACCGCGCGTTGCCAGACCAGTTTCAGGCGGCTGTCATGTGCGATCTGGACACTGCGCGGGCAATGGCGGCAACCGGGGGCGATCCGGCGATTTCGGTCACCGGAGATCTGGAGGCCGTCCTGGCCGATCCGTCGATTGACCTGATCGACATCTGTCTGCCGCCGCACCTTCATTTCCCGATTGCCGTTCAGTGCCTTGAGGCAGGCAAGCATGTGATCTGCGAAAAGCCGATTGTCCGGTCTCTGGATGAGGCCGACCGGCTGACGGCGATGGCGAAGACCTGCGGCAAGTCGGTGTTCCCGGTGTTCCAGTATCGCTATGGCCGCGCCATGGCGCAGCTACAGGCGCTAGTCGCTGCTGGTCTGACGGGCAAGCCATTCGTGGCTAGCCTTGAGACGCATTGGAACCGCGATGCCGCGTATTATGCCGTTCCCTGGCGCGGGACATGGGCCGGGGAATCCGGTGGCGCGCTGTTGGGCCACGCGATCCATGCTCATGACCTGCTGTGCAAGGTGTTCGGGCCGGTTGCCGAGGTCACGGCGCTGACGGATACCCGCGTGAACCAGATCGAGACGGAAGACTGCGCCGCTCTGGCGTTTCGGATGCAGAATGGGGCGCTGGCGACCAGTTCGGTCACGCTTGGTGCCGGGAACGACACCACCCGCCTCCGTTTCTGTTTCGAGGGCGTCACCGCCGAAAGCGGTTCAGCCCCCTACAGCCCGGCACAGGACGAATGGCGGTTCATCGCGCGCGCGCCCGTCGCACAGGCAGAGGTTGATTCTGTCGTGCAACAGGTTCCGCATGGCCATGCGGGGTTTGCCAGATATCTTGACGCGGTCGCAGATGCGTTGACGGGCCAGGGCGGCATGGAAGTCACCCTCGAAGATGGGCGGAGGTCAATTGAACTGGTCACCGCCATCTATCGCTCAGCAAGAGAGGGCGGGCCGATCAAGCTGCCGCTTTCAAGCGGTTCCCCTTGTTACACTGGATGGATGCCGGGCAGTCGCTGATGTCCCGACGGGCAGGGCGAGCAATCGGGGAAAGCCCGCGCCAGAAGGCGTGATCGGGGCAATAAGCGCGACCGGCACTGTCCTCTGACCTTAATTGGAGCCTTGTAAAAAAGGTTTGCGTGGGGATGAGTAATAATACTAGTATACCGGTATGAGGGCTTGGGAGAAGGACTAGATGCGGCGAACTTGGAGATGGTTTGGCCCACACGACAAGGTTTCCTTGGCCGATGCGATGCAAGCGGGTGCCGAGGGTATCGTTTCGGCCTTGCATCATGTCCCGCCCGGTTTGCCGTGGACAGTTGAGGATATCCGAGAAAGGCAAAGCCAGATCGAGCTGGGGTCCAACGGCGCAATGGCGTGGGATGTTGTCGAGAGCCTCCCGGTTTCCGAGGCCATAAAGACCAGATCGCCGGATTGGGGTGCCCACATTGCCGCCTATCGCGCGTCGATCGAAGCGCTGGCGGCCAGCGGAATCGAGACGATCTGCTACAATTTCATGCCAGTCCTGGACTGGACCCGCACGGAGCTTCGCGCGCCGTTGCCGTCAGGTGGCACCGCGATGCGGTTCGATCTGGCCACCTTCGCGGCGTTTGACATTCACATTCTGGCCCGCCCCGGTGCCAAGGAGGCCTATGCCCCCGAGATCGTTCAGGCGGCAGCCGACGTCATGGCCGGAATGGACGACGGAACCAAGGCTGCGCTCAGCCAGGCGGTCGTCTCGGGCCTTCCAGGGGCGGCCGAGCACTGGACGCTGGAAGACGTGCGTGCCGCGGTTCAGACCTACGCCGCGTTGTCGCCCGACGTTCTGCGCCAGACCCATATCGATTTCCTGTCCGAGGTCGTGCCATTGGCCGAACGGCTCGGGGTGCGCCTGTGCTGTCACCCCGATGATCCGCCCTTTTCCCTGTTGGGGCTGCCGCGCACCATGTCCACGCTGGAGGATTACGAGGCCGTTCTTGGCGCTGTTGACAGCCCTGCCTTCGGGGCGACGTTCTGTACCGGATCTCTTGGCGCGCGTTCTGACAATGATTGCGTGGCGATGGCCCGGGCGCTCGCGCCCAGAATACACTTCGTTCACCTGCGCAACGTCACCCGTGATTCGGAGGGAGCACCGTGCAGCTTCATGGAATCAGAGCATCTGTGCGGTGATGTCGACATGGTCGGTGTGATCGACGTGATCCTGACCGAGGAAGCGCGGCGGCGCGCGGAGGGGCGCGCGGATGCAGAGATACCGATGAGACCGGATCACGGTCAGGACATACTGACCGATATCGGGGCGGGCGCACAGCCGGGTTATCCGGCCGTTGGACGCCTGAAAGGCATGGCAGAGTTACGCGGTGTGATGGCGGCCCTTTCACGACAACCGGCGTGAGATGCGGAACACGAAGAGCAGGACAAAACGAAAGTACGATCAACCATCCTAGGGAGGAAACAATGAGAAGATCACTGAAACTTATGGCGGCAAGCTCGCTCTTTGCGCTTGTTGCGGGGGCGGCGTCGGCACAGACCGAACTGCGCATGATGTGGTATAACGACGGCATCGAGGGCGAGGTCATGCAGTCGATCCTCGACCGGTTCGAGGAAGCCCATCCCGAAATCAGCGTCACGCTTGACGTGGTGCCCTATCAGGCGGTTCTGGAATCGCTGCCGATCCAGCTGGCGGCGGGCAACGGCCCCGACATCGCCCGCGTGACCGATCTTGGCGGGCTGTCAGAGTACTACCTCGACTTGCGGCCCTACGTTCAGGACCCGGAATACTGGGAAACCAATTTCGGCCCGTTCCTTGACTGGCTTGATCCCGATGGCGATGCGATCAACGGCTTCATGACGCAGCTGACCGTGACCGGGCCTTACGTGAACCGGACCCTGTTCGAACAGGCCGGTGTCGACCTGCCGGGTGAAGGCGCGACCTGGGAAGACTGGGCCGCTGCCGTCAACGAAGTGGCCAGTGCGCTCGACATTCCGATCCCGATGGCGTGGGACCGGTCCGGGCACCGTGTTGCGGGGCCTGCCATCGCGCAGGGCGCCCAGATGTTCGACGCGGATGGCAACCCGGCGCTGGTCGATGAGGGTCTCCAGCGCATGGCGCAGCTTCTCTACGATTGGCACCAGGACGGCACCATGTCGCTGGAGCTTTGGGGCTCGGTTTCCGGGTCGTCCTACCTTGGCGCGAACGAGGATTTCGCCAACGCCAACGTCGTGATGTACATGTCCGGTTCCTGGCAGATCCCGCAGTTCGCATCCACCATCGGTGATGCGTTCGACTGGTGGGCCGTGCCCGCGCCTTGTGGCCCGGCAGCCTGTACCGGGATGCCCGGTGGTGCCGCGCTGGCAGCGATCGGCGATACCGAACACCCGGAAGAGGTCGGCATCCTGATGGATTACCTCGCGCAAGAGGAAGTTCTGGCCGAGTTCTATGGCCGGACGCTGTTCATTCCGGGTCACCTCGGCCTTGCCTCGAGCGGGATCGACTTCGACACGGATGATCCGCGCGCAGCCCATGCGCTGGCAACCTTCGCCGGGGCAGTTCCGAGCATCTCTCCGGTGGCGTTCGCCCTTCAGGGTTACCCGTCCAACCGCGTGATGTTCAACGCTCTGATCTCTCGTCTGAACGAGGCCATCGTAGGTGAACTGACCCTCGATGAAGCCTATGCGCGGATGGAAGAAGACATCGCAAACCAGCTGGCCGAAAGCGACCGCTGAAGCGTCTGATCCGATGATCGGCTGGCCCTGCCTGACTGGCGGGGCCGGTCACCCCCTGAAGAGAATGGAAGCTTCCCATGGCCCATGCGGATGACAAGGCGACCGGGATCGGCGATGTGCTGCAAAACGTGGTGGCATGGCCCATCCGCATCCTGTTCAAGCTGATCGACTATCCCGTCACGGCAATTCAGAACGTGATTGGCATCCGGCGCATGCCGTGGCTCTTCCTGCTGCCGAACCTCGCCTTTTTCGGCATGTTCGTGATCATTCCGCTGTTCATGAATTTCGCCTATTCGCTGACCGGCGGGACCGAGCTGTTCATCAGCGAGCGTCCCTATACCGGGGGCGAGCAATACGGCTTCCTCTTCGATTGCGACAACTATGCCGATCCGATCAGTTGCCGAGAGGACAGATTCTGGAAAGGAATCTTCAACACTGCAGTGTTCATCTTCTTCCAGGTCTCGTTCATGGTGCTGTTCTCACTGATCACGGCACTGGTCCTGAACCGAGAGATCCGCGGGCGGGGCTTCTGGCGCGCGGTGTTCTTCTTCCCGGTGCTGCTGTCGCCGGTGGTCGTTGCGCTGATCTGGAAATGGATCCTGCTGCGCGATGGCATCCTGAACGCATTCCTGATCTCGATAGGGCTGGACCGCATCCTGTTCTTCGTCAGTCCCGAATGGGCGATGTTCTGGGCGGTGTTCGTTTCGATCTGGGCGCATATGGGCTTCTACACGCTGATCCTGCTGGCTGGCCTTCAGGCGATCCAGCCCGATCTCTACGAGGCCGCCGAGATGGACGGCACCAGCAAGGAGCGCGTCTTCTTCCGCATCACCCTGCCGCTTCTGTGGCCCAATATGCTGGTTGTCATCGTGCTGGCGCTGATCAAGGGCGTGCAGGTCTTCGATGAGGTCTACGTTCTGACCGGCGGCGGTCCCGGCACCGCGACGCAGTTCATCGTGCAATACATCTACAACACCGCCTTCACCAACCAGGTGCAGAATTTCGGCCTTGCCTCTGCCGCCTCCATGGTGCTCGGCGTGGTGCTGTTCGTCCTGACGCTGACACAACTGGCCGCAACCCGGAGACGCGACAATGACTGATGCGACGCAATCCCCCCGCTCGGTCAAGACCCTCCTTGGAGCCCGTCGCGGCCGCGGCAAAATGCATTGGACCGACGTGTTTACCTATTGCTACCTCGGCTTCGGGCTGTTCCTGATGTTCGCGCCGGTGGTGTGGCTGGTTCTGTCCTCGTTCAAGACCCCGGCGGGCTTGCAGGAATTTCCGCCGACCTTCCTGCCGCTTGGGCAGATATCGGTCGAGGTTGAGGGCTATGAAGAGCCGCTGTTGCTGTTCGACGTGACGATGGAAGATGGCAGCGTCCAGCAACTGGCCCAGGTCCGGCGGATCGGCATCATGGCGCAGATGGTGGACCCTGAAAATCCCGGTGAACGCCTGCAAATCCCGATCGCGACGCGCGAACCCGTGCGCGAGATGCGCATGGCGTGGGAGAACTACCGCGATCCGCTGGAGCGTTTCAATTTCATGCGCTACCTGTGGAATTCCGTGATCGTGACTGCGGCGGCCACGATGGTCACGCTGCTGATCAACTCCATGGCGGCTTACGGCCTGTCGATCTACGAATTCCGGGGGCGTAACGCGATCATGTTGTTCGTGATCGGTACGCTGATGATCCCGATCACGGTGATCCTCGTCCCGGTTTACCTCGTGGTTACGAACCTTGGCATGATCAACTCGCTTTGGGCGGTGATCCTGCCCGGTGCGGCGACACCCACGGGGGTCTTCCTGCTGCGCCAGTACATGCTGACGATCCCGCGCGATCTGATCGAGGCGGCTCGGATGGACAAGGCGTCGGAATGGCAGATCTATTGGCGCGTGGTGATGCCCTTGGCGATGCCTGCGGTGGCGGTGCTGGCGATCTTCTCGATCATGTGGCGCTGGAACGAATTCCTCTGGCCGCTGATCGTGCTGAACCGGTCCGAGGTCTATACGCTGCAAGTCGGGCTGAACGCCTTCCAGGGCGAGTTGGACGTGCAGTGGCACTACATCCTTGCCATGACCGTCGTCACCCTGATCCCGGTCGTGATTGTCTTCGCCTTCCTGCAACGCTTCATCACCACCGGCATTGCCTCTTCAGGGATGAAATGATGAGTGACACACCGCTGATCTTCATGGATCCGTTCCCGCGGAATGAGGCCATGGTCTACACCCCCGACTGCGCTGATGCGCTGGCCGGGATGGGCCGGGTTGTCGCCCATTGGGGCAGCCGCGCGCCGGATGATCTGGTGGAGGAGCATCTGTCGGACATGACCGTTCTGATTGGTCAGACCGCGATGCCCAAGGAACGACTGGACCGCGCCCCGAACCTGCGCGCCATCCTGAACGTGAAGGCCAATTGGGAGCCGAATATCGACTACGCCGAGTGTCACGCACGCGGCATCCACGTGCTGAGCGCCGCACCCGCCATGGCCCCCGCCGTGGCCGAGTTCTGCATCTGCCAGTCCATCAGCCTGCTGCGCGGTCTGCACCGGGCCGACGGGCTGTTCCGTGCAGGGCAGGAAGCCTATGGGATTGGCGGCAATGGCGCGGCGGAGAGCCTCTACGGTGCGACCGTTGCGTTAATCGGCTACGGTAATCTCGGTCGGGCGCTGGCCCCGCTGCTGCGTCCATTTGGAGTGCAGTTGCTGGTGCACGACCCATGGCTCTCTGACGGCTACCTGGCAAGCGAAGGTTTGCAGCCCGTATCGCTGGACGACGCCCTGGCCAAGTCGGACGTGATCTTCCTGCTGGCGGGCGTGACCTCGGACAACGAAGGATTTCTCGACCGCAGGAAATTGTCGCTGATCCGACGCGATGCCTGCGTTGTCCTCGCCTCGCGCGCCGAGATCGTGGATTTCGACGATTTCCTCGCCATGGCGGGCGAGGGGGCCTTCCGCGCCGCCGTCGATGTTTTCCCGGAAGAACCCGTCCCCGCCGGACATGTCTGGCGCGACACGCCCAATGTTCTCTTTTCCGCCCATCTGGCCGGGGGGCTGCGCGCCTCTTATGCCCGCATCCGCGAGATGATGCTGGACGATATCGGTCAGATCCTCAAAGGCCTGCCTCCCCTGCGGATGCAGAAGGCCGATCCGCAATTCGCCGCCAAGATGCGCAGCCGGTAACGAAAGACACGCCATGACCGAAATCCATCTCAAGAACGTGCGGAAATCCTACGGCGACGTGGAGGTGATCCACGGTATCGACCTTCAGGTTCATTCCGGGGAGTTCTGCGTCTTTGTCGGCCCCTCCGGCTGCGGCAAGTCCACCCTGTTGCGGATCATCGCGGGGCTGGAGGACATCACCTCTGGCGATATCGAGATTGATGGCACCGTCGTGAACCACAAAGGCGCCGCGGATCGTGGACTGGCCATGGTGTTCCAGTCCTATGCGCTTTACCCGCATATGACGGTCTACAAGAACATGGCGTTCGGTCTGGAAAACTCCAAGATGCCGAAGGCGGAGATCGACGATCGCGTGCGCAAGGCGGCGGAGCTTCTGCAGATCACCGACTACCTCAATCGCAGACCCAAGGCCCTGTCAGGTGGCCAGCGTCAGCGGGTTGCCATCGGTCGCGCCATCGTGCGGGACCCAAAGGCGTTCCTGTTTGACGAACCCCTGTCCAATCTGGATGCGGAACTGCGCGTGACGATGCGCAAGGAACTGTCGGCGCTGCACGCGAATATCGGCGGGACCATGATCTACGTGACTCACGATCAGGTCGAAGCGATGACGCTGGCCGACAAGATCGTGGTCCTGCAAAAGGGCGTGGTGGAACAGGTTGGCCCGCCGCTCGAGCTCTACAACAAGCCCTGCAATGCATTTGTGGCCGGTTTCATCGGATCGCCCCGCATGAACATGTTCCAGGGAATTGCCGTGCGAGACGAAAACGGGCTGGCATTGAATGTCGGTGGTGCGCTTGTGGCCATACCGGATGTTCCGGCCCTTCAGGACGGCGACAAGGTCACGCTAGGAGTCAGACCCGAACATATCGCGGTGCATGCGGATCACAGCGGCGAGCTGTCCGCGTCTGTCAGCGTGACAGAGCAACTGGGCGGCGAGACCTATCTGTATTGCGACGCGCCGGGGTTGCCGCAGATCACGGTCCACCAGGGCGGCCAGTTGCCCTTCCAGCGGGGCCAGGCCCTGTCGCTGAGCTTCGACCGTGCCCGGATGCATATCTTCGATGCAGACGGCAAGGCCGTGGCAAACGGGTTGTCGACATAGGCGGGCCGGGACTGAACCGGCGCTTGGGTGTCTAGCGTGCCCTTCTGAACCGTTTCGCGCGCGATCGACAGGACATGCGGGCATTCGGCACAAAAAGCCTATCTGCTTTCGCAGCAGCCCTTTCAGGTGCGCACGCCATTCATCGTGGCGCACATTGTCTCGATTTCGGTAAGTGATTGGCTGGGGTGGTAGGATTCGAACCTACGGTACACGGTACCAAAAACCGCTGCCTTACCGCTTGGCTACACCCCAACCGTGACGCGCTAGTTACGCCGCCCGCCGCGCGGGATCAAGACCTTTCGGTCAAAAAATCCGGTCCCGTTCGACTATTCCTGCGGGGCCTCTCGGGTCAGAAGATCGTCATGCGCCGTTTCGGCCCGTTCGGCGTCTACAATCCGTTGCAATTCCTGCATATCCTCGGCGTGAACCGGCATGGCAACAACCGGTGCGACCTCGTCCCGCGCGTCTCCGGGGGCTTGGGCGCTTTGGGCCGGGGCGGGGCGAATCGTTGAATCGGTGATCAGGCGATAGGTCGGTTCCGGCAGGGTGATACCCGCCTCTTCGAGGCGAGCCTTTGCCAGCCGGATCGCCTCGCCTCGTGCCATGAACAGGCCGGTTTCGTGCTGCTTGACCCAACCGGCGGCGGTGATGGTGATGTTGCTGTCGCCCACCTCCTCAACCCAGGTCGAGGGGCCGGGAGTTTGCAGCAGGTAGGGCAGTTCGTTCAGTGCGCCAAGGATGATTTCCTGCGCTTCGGCGATATCGGCATTCGCGTCGACCCCGAGGGTGAAGGTGAAGCGGCGTTCATCGTTGCGGGTATAGTTCACGATCCGGGAACTGAAGACCTTGGAATTGGGGATGCGGATGTGGTTGCCATCGGGTGACAGCAGAATCGTGGCGCGGCTCGTCAGGCGGATGACGTGGCCGGTGTCGCCTTCGATTTCCACCAGATCCTTGGGCCGAAAGGGTTGACGCATGGACAGCATGATGGAGGCGATGAAGTTTTCCACGGTGTCCCGGACGGCGAAGCCGATGGCAAGGCCCACGATCCCGGCGGCCCCGAGAATGGTGGAGAGAAGCGCTGTCAGGTTCAGTAGGTCGAGCGCAAGGACAACGCCCAGGACGACGAAGAACAGGCGCACGATCTGGCGGTAGATATCGGCGATGAAGGCATTTGGGGCCATCCGGTCCCACGGGTTTTTAAGGCGGGCGATCAGGTAGCCGGCCCAGACAACCAGAAGGCCGGCGAAGACCGCAACCAACAGAAGCGGCAGGAAGGCGATTGTCTGTTCCAGCCTGTTCCAAAGCCGCTCGACGGCGGGGGTCAGGCGCTCGACCACATCCGTGGTCTCGCTCACCTCGTTTTCGATCGCAACGACGCCCTCGACCCGCGCAACCAGGCCGGTCAGCGCCTCTGCGGTGGCCGCGTCCAGCGTGGTGCCGCGCAGCGTGACGATGCCGTCCGAGACATAGACAGCGACATTTTCATACCCGTCGAGCTGGTGAATGATTTCACGGATGCGCACAGCGATGGCGGCATCTTGCTGCACGGAGTTTTCGACGGAAATGGTGGTGTCCGGTTGCGTGGCCTCCTGCGCTTGGGTGATCAGGGGTATGG
The DNA here is from genome assembly GCF_001879695.1 of Nioella sediminis. GTDB lineage: Bacteria > Pseudomonadota > Alphaproteobacteria > Rhodobacterales > Rhodobacteraceae > Nioella > Nioella sediminis. Next base: position 12,708 of record NZ_MNBL01000041.1, on the reverse strand, counting down.
CGAGGAACAGCAGGATCAGGAAAAGGCGCATGGCATATCTCGAATGGAAAGGGCTGCCGAAAGCGTAATGTGCTTCGGCAGCCCAAGAAAGCGTGACATTGCGGCGGGGCGGGCGAAAATCCTTGCAAGGATTTTCCAAGGATCTTGCAAGATCCTTCCCCGCGCCCGTGTCAGATGGTTTGGTCGTAATCGCCGACGCCGGGTTCCGTGCGGATCACCGCATCGAGGTCGTGGAAGATCGCGCGCAATTCATCCTCGCTTTCGGGGCTTTCACAGACGACCACGAGGTTGGGTGTGTTGGACGAAGCCCGCACAAGACCCCAACCGCCATTTTCCAGCATCACCCGCGCGCCGTTCACCGTGACCACATCGACGATCTTCTGACCGCCAAGCGACCCACCCTCTGAATGGCGCGCGACCAGCTTCTCGACCAGCCGATCCAGCACATCGTATTTCTCGGTATCCGCGCACCAGGGCGACATGGTGGGCGAGGAATAGGTGACCGGCAGCGCGCGGCGCAGGTCGGCCATGGACATGTCCGGGTTGCGATCCAGCAGTTTGCAGATCTCCACCGCGACGCGCATGCCGCAGTCGTAACCGCGGCCAATGGGTTCGGCGAGGAAGTAGTGGCCCGACTTCTCGAATCCCGCCAGCGCGCCCAGTTCATGAACCCGGCGCTTCATGTGGCTATGACCGGTTTTCCAGTAGTCGGCCTTCGCGCCCTTGGCTTTCAGCTCCGGGTCCGAGGCATAGAGCCCTGTCGATTTCACATCGGCCACGAAGGTCGATCCGGGGTAAAGCTTGGCCAGATCACGGGCCATGATAACGCCCACCTTGTCGGCAAAAATCTCCTCGCCCTCATTGTCCACCACACCACAGCGGTCGCCATCCCCGTCGAAGCCGAGCGCAAGGTCCGCGCCGCTTTCCGTCACCGTGGCGGACATGTCGTGCAGCATCTCCATCGCTTCGGGGTTGGGGTTGTAGTTGGGGAACGTGTAGTCGAGCGCGTTGTGGGAAGGGACGACCTCAACGCCCATCCGTTCGAACAGTTCCGGCGCAAAGGCCGAAGCGGTGCCGTTCCCGGTCGCGCAGACCACGCGCAGTTTGCGGGTCATCTTGAAGTCACCCACCAGGTCATCGAGATAGGCTTCGCGCACCCCTTCAACGAACTCATAGCCGCCACCGGGCCGCGCCACCCCTTCGCCACCCAGAACGATGTCGCGCAGCCGGGCCATTTCCACCGGGCCATGTGTCAGCGGGCGCTGAAAGCCCATCTTGACCCCGGTCCAGCCATTGGGGTTGTGGCTGGCCGTGACCATGGCCACGGCGGGCGCATCCAGATGAAACTGCGCGAAATAGGCCATGGGGGACAGGGCAGGACCGATATCCTTTACCTGGATGCCTGCCTGCATCAGCCCCAGAATCAGCGCGTTTTTCACCGACAGGGAATAGTCGCGGTAATCGTTGCCCACGGCGATCACCGGATCAATCCCGGCCTCATGCATCTGGGTGCCAAGGCCGAGACCGAGCGCGGTGATGCCCGGCAGGTTGATCTCATCGGGGAACTTCCAGCGGGCATCATACTCGCGGAAGCCCGTTGGCGCGATCATCGGGTCACGCAGAAAGGCCCAGGTGTTCTGGGTGACGTCGGAATGGGGTTTGGTCATGAAAGGCTCCGTAAGATCTTAGAGTCGAATCGGATCGGCTTTTGCCAGCCGATCGAACTGCATCAGACTGTTCACAAGGGTCTGCATCTGGGTCAAAGGGATCATGTTCGGACCGTCAGAGGGGGCATTGTCCGGGTCTTCGTGGGTTTCGATGAAGACCGCCGCAATGCCAAGCGACACGGCCGCGCGCGCCATCACCGGTGCGAATTCCCGCTGACCGCCGGAGGATCCGCCCTGTCCGCCGGGCTGCTGCACGGAATGGGTCGCGTCCATCACCACCGGATAGCCGGACTGCGCCATGATCGGCAGTCCGCGCATATCGGCGACCAGGGTGTTGTAGCCAAAGCTGGTGCCGCGCTCGGTCAGCAGCAGGCGGGTATTGCCGGTGCTTTCCAGCTTGCTGACCACATTGGCCATGTCCCATGGGGCCAGGAACTGACCTTTCTTGACGTTGATCACCGCCCCGGTTTCACCTGCGGCCAAGAGCAGATCGGTCTGACGGCACAGGAAGGCTGGGATCTGAAGGATGTCGACGGCCTGGGCCACTGGCGCGCATTGCGCCTCGGAATGGATGTCGGTCAGCACCGGGCAGCCGAATTCGGCGCCGATCTTGGACAGGATGGTCAGACCCTCGTCCATGCCGACCCCGCGCTTGCCGCCAAGGCTGGTGCGGTTGGCCTTGTCATAGCTTGCCTTGAACACGTATTGCGCACCGGCTTTTTCGCAGGCGGCGACCATCTGCTCGGCAATCATCCGGGCGTGGTCCAGCGTTTCCAGTTGGCATGGACCGGCAATGACCGTCAGGGGAAGGTCATTGCCGGTGGTGATCTTTCCGATCGAAACATGTTTCATGGGTTAGGCGGATACCTGTTCTCTTAGGATGGAGGCCGTCATCGACAGCATCAGGTAAATGCCAGAAAAGATCAGGAAGGCAAGCAGCGTGTTTTCCAGCTTGCGCGGGAAGGCAGCCTCGTCCGGGGCCACCGGGTTCACGCTGATGGTCAGGTAGAGCGACTGCCGCTCGGCTTCCAGCCGGGCCCCTTCAAGGGCCTGCAACGCCTGGCTCAGCATCAGTTGGCGGGTTTGCAGATCGGCCTGTGCCACGGCAAGTTCCGAGCTGATGCGCGCCAGCGAAACCTGGCTGCTGGCATCCTCGGTCATCGAGGACCGTAGCTCCTCGATCAGGGCCTCCAGCCGGGCAATATTGCGTTCGGCCACTTCCACGCGGGTCTGGTTCGGGCGGTCGACCGACAGCAGTTCATCCAGGCGCAAACGTTCGTTCTGCAACTGGATCTCGAAGGTGGAGATCTGGTTGAACAGGGCCCCCACTTCCGCTTCCGAGCTCAGGATACCTGTCTGTTCTTGCAGGTTCACCACGCGCAACTGTGCAGAGGCCAGCGCGTCCTCGGCGGCGTCATAGCTTTCGCGTGCCCCGGCCATCTGGTCATCGCGCAGGCGGTGCGACATCTGGTCGACGCGTTCCTCGGCATAGCGCAGAAGCGCCTGAGAGAAGGCTGCCGAAAGCTGCGGGTCAGCGGCCAGAACCTCCATCCGGACCATGCCCTCGGTCGGGTCGTATCCGATGGTCAGGTTGCGTGAATAGAGCGCGTAGAGGTCTTCGGTCGAGGCATCGGGAGCCAGTCGGTTCAGCGGGTCGATATCAGGGGCCGAGAAGTGCTCTCGCAGGCCCAGTTCCTCGTCCAGCAGCAGCATCGCCTCGCGGCTTTCGAGGAAGCTTTGCACCGCAATGGAATCCTGGACCGTGGCAAAGGTGGTGCCGCCAAGCAGCCCCCCAAGGCCGCCTGCCGGGCTGGCACTTTCGGCTTTCTGGATCTGGAACAGGGTGGTGGTCGCGTACATCGGCGTCGCGACGTTGTAGTAGTAATAGCCCACCAGCATCGTCGGCAGCATCACGAAGGCCATCAGCCGCGCGAACAGCAAGAGCAGCCGCTTGCGGCGACGGGCGGCGATATCGCGCTGCATGCGCAGGATTTCCTGCGCGCGGGCGGCGTCGTCCAGCGTCGGCGGGGCCATGGCCGGGGCGGTCTGCGGGGCGGCGGCGGGAACGTTCGGTTGGCGGACGGTTGCGGGCAGGCGCGGCTGTGCCTCGGCGCGCTGCTGGCCGTCATTGACCACAAGTTCCAGCATGTTGGACCGTTCGAACGGGTCGATCCCCTGCCGGCGCAACAGCCGCACCGCGTCGAAATCCGACGCCGGTTGCAGCCCGTGTTTCTGCGCGGTCCGCCGGGCCATGCGCAACTGGCGGCCCGTCAGCCCCTCGGATCGGATCGCGGCAAGCTCTTCCTCGATGGACATGCCCTGCGTCTGTCGCTGAGCGGGTTGTTGCGGGGATGCGGACTGCCCGGCCGGTGCGCCCGCCGTCGGGAACCGCATGTTGCCAAACCCGTCATCCGTCGGTGCGTCGAGCGAGTCGTCGGCCACGCGGCGCGTTTCCCCCGCGGGGGCCGTCGGACCGGTGCGCCGGATGCGGAATTTCTTACCCCTGGGTTTCATAGTCATAAAGTCTCTTAGCCTCTTCGAGAGAGTCGAACTGGTAAAACTGGCCATCCTTCAACACGGCGGCGCGTCTTGCGAATTTTTCCAGCGTTTCCGCCTGGTGGGACACGATGATGACGGTTGCCGATTTCAGGCGTTCCGCAAGGATCGTGCCCGCCTTGCGGTTGAAATTGGCGTCCGTCGTGCGCGGCATGCCTTCGTCGATCAGGTATATATCGAATTCCAGCGCCAGAAGCAGCGAAAACTGGAACCGGGCCTTCATGCCTGCGGAATAAGTGCCGAGCGGACGGTCGAAATATTCCTCCAGATCGCAGACCCACCGGCAGAACGCTTCTACATAGTCCGGGTCAAGCCCATAGAGCTGTGCGATGTAGCGGCTGTTTTCCGTGGCGGACAGGTTGGGAATGACCCCACCCATGAAGCCAAGCGGGAAGGAGATGCGGCAAGCGCGGGTGATCTCGCCCTCATCGGGCTTTTCCAGCCCGGCCATCATGTTGATCAGTGTCGTCTTGCCGGTGCCGTTCGGGGCCAGAATGCCAAGCGATTGCCCCATCTCGACACGGAAAGACGCCCGGTCCAGGATGACCTTGCGCTGTGTGCCCGTCCAGAAGGACTTTGAGACATTCGAAAACTCGAGCATGTTCGCCCTGTATTGCTGCCATGTACGGCCCCGATTCAGGAGTTCAGGGCTTCTATCGGATAACCTATCTATCCATTTGGGCGCTATTATGTCCGTTGGGGCAACGATTTCAAAGCTCTTCGGGTGAAATATGACAGGATTGCGTCATTTCTCCTAACAAATCACCCCCAAGGCCGGGGCAATGGGGGCGTGTTCTTAATGTTTGCGGGCTGGATGGCCCCTTCCAAACGCTGCGCGAAGGGTTGCAACGGATCACGGAAGGGACCGTTTCAGAGGCTTCAAGCGATGAATCCCCAGCTCAGACCGGCAAGAATGGCGCCGACCACGGCAAAACCAAGGTAGGCCGCGAAGATCTTGGGTTTGACCAGCGCCCAAACCGCCACCGCCGCAGGGACGCAACTGACACCACCCGCGATCACGAAGGCCATGGCCGCGCCGGGGCTCATCCCCTGGTCCAGCAGGCCCGCGATCAGCGGAACCGCGGCATAGCCGTTCAGATAGGCCGGTGCGCCAAGGATTGCGCCAAGCAGGATCGGGCCGATGCCGTTGCCGCCAAGTGCGGTGCCGATCCACTCGGCGGGCACGTAGCGGATCAGCAGCGCCTGCAACAGGTAGGCCAGCAGCAACCACTTGCCGAGGAACAGCAGGTTGTCCCATGCAGCGCGGGCAAACAGGGCCCTGCGGTCTGCCTCCTGCCAGAAGCGCCAGTTGAGGCTCAGTTTCTTCGTGCCGCAGCAGGATCCGCAGCCCGTCGGCGTCTGTGCCTTCAGCGGGTCCGCGAGCAGCGCGGTACCAGACAGCAGCATCAGGCTGAAGCCACCAAACAGGCCGATGGCAATGGCCGCCACGGTCTTGGCCAGGGCGAAGTCAAAGCTGATCGCCCCCGCCGTGATCGCGAACATGGCCGGATCCATCAGGGGGGAGGCCAGCCAGAAGGCCATGACCGCAGACAGGGGCGCACCGGCTGCCAGCAGGGCGGCGACAAACGGGATGACCTCGCAGGAACAGAAGGGCGACAACCCGCCTGCGAGTGCCCCCAGAACGATCATCCGGACCTCGCGCCCCTCGAACGCGCCTTCCAGCAGCCGCTCTGACCCGGTTGCACGCATCACGCCAATGGCGGCAACGGCGAACAGGATGAACGGGCCGGTATGGGCAAGGCTGGAGAAAGCTTCGGCCATCGAGGGGACGAAGGCCGCCCGATCCAGCAGGAAAATGGCCAGGGCGATAGCAACGCAGGTCAGCAGCACCTTGTCGAAGCGGGACCAAAGACCGCGCAGCGGGGCAGGGGATTGCGTGAGATCAGCCATGATGGGCTCCTTGACTATGGCCGCCCTGATCGGCGCAGCATTCCTGCAACAGGTAGTCCGAGAGGCGGCGGATCTCGTCATAATCCACCGCGCAGATGATCCGGCGTCCGTCGCGCCGCTGCTGTAGCAGACCGGCGGACACCATTTGTTTGAGATGGTGGGTCAACACCGATCCGGTGATCCCCACGGCCTCACCCAGTTCCCCGATCGGCAGCCCCTCCGGCCCCGCGCGAACAAGCCGCCGCAAGATGGATAGCCGTTGCTCCGACCCAAGCGCCGCAAAGGCAGAGGCCGCGAATATGAGGGCGGGGGGAGGATTGCTCTGTTTCATAATTCTATAATTATAGAAATAACGAAATTTTGTCCACCCCCAAGCGCGCAAGGTTTTTCGGCGTCGGTGCTCCCTGCACGATTCCAGCCATGGGCGCCGTCGGGTCGGTACAGCAGGCCGGCCCTTTCCTTTCCGGTCGCATCGCGCTTTCCTGCCGGTATGAGCTTTGATCAACTGACACAAGAGATCACCCGCTGCCGCCTTTGCTCCGACCGCTTTGCGGCAACTCAGACGGCCCATTCGCCCCGCCCGGTGCTTTGGGCAGGGCCTAGCGCGCGGCTTTTGATTGCCGGGCAGGCACCGGGGATGCGGGTGCATCGGTCAGGCAAACCCTTCACCGATCCGTCAGGGAATCGGTTGCGCCAGTGGATGGGGGTGGATGAGCACGTCTTCTACGACCGCGAGCGGGTCGCGATTGTTCCCATGGCCTTCTGCTTCCCGGGATATGACGCGAAAGGCACTGATCTTCCACCGCCGCCGATCTGCGCAAGGACATGGCGCGGTCGGGTGCTGGAGATGCTGCCAAAGATAGAGCTGACGCTGCTGATCGGGGGGTATGCCCACGGCTGGCACCTGCCGGGCAAGGCCACTGTCACCGCCCGCGTAGCAGCCTGGCGCGACCATGCGCCCCGCGTGATCCCCTTGCCCCACCCGTCCTGGCGCAATACCGCGTGGATGAAGCGGAACCCGTGGTTCGAGGCAGAGCTTCTGCCCGCCCTGCGCGCCCGCGTCCTGGAGGTGCTGAAGCCATGACCGAGACAACCCCGATTGACACCGCGCTTGCCGCGATGAATGCCGCGCCCGAGGATGATGCAGCAAGGCTGCGCTTCTACGAGCGGTTGGCAGATAGCGAACTGTTCCTCGCCCTTGCGGAGGACGCGGGGGGCGATGAGATTACCCCGCAGGTCTTTCCTGTTGAGGATGCCAGCTATGTGCTTGTTTTCGATCGCGAAGAACGTCTTGCCGAGTTTGCCGAGGGCAGCGCCCCCTATGCGGTCCTATCGGGCCGGGGCTTGGCGGCGATGGTGGCGGGGCAGGGCATTGGATTGGCGGTGAACCCCGGTGCCGAGGCTTCGATCCTCGTGCCGTCCGAGGCGGTGGACTGGCTTGCCGCGACCCTTGCCGAAGCTCCGGACGAAATCGAGGAAACGCCCGAGGAAATCAGCGCGCCTGTCGGATTGCCGGAGGCGCTGATCACGGCGTTGGACGCAAAACTTGTTACGGCTCAGGGACTTGCGCGGTTGGCGTACCTGTGTGGCGTGACCTATTCGGGCGGTCGGAAATCGCATTTGTTGGCTTTTGTCGATCCGGTTCCGGGGGCGGAGCCGGCTTTGGCGCGGGCGGCGGGAGAGGCTTTGACGTTCTCGGGAATCGAGGCCGGGGTGATGGATGTGGGCTTCTTTCGGGCGTCCGATCCGGTCTGCGCATCGCTGGCGAAAACAGGGCTTCGCTTTGATCTGCCAGAGCCGGAAAGGGCGGAACATGTGCCGGGCGCCGCGCCGGGGATGGATCCGGGGAAGCCACCGAAACTGCGCTGATACCGGGGATTTGGCCGGTCACCCCGCGTGCACCCCCTGTACACCCCCCGTACACCCCCCGTGCAGACAAAACGCGGTTTTTCCGTGCTCAGTAACCCGCGGACCTGTCCACGAGATGCAGAAGGGGCGCGCCGGATTGGGACCGCCGGATGTTCTCGGCGATGACCTCGGCGGCCGTTTCGGGCCGGGTTTCCGACGCGATATGCGGGGTGACGGTGACCTGTGGATGATGCCAGTAGGGGTGAGCCGCGGGTAAGGGTTCCACCCGGAAGACATCGAGCGTCGCATGGGCGATCTGGCCATTGTCGAGCGCCGCCAGCAGCGCGTCATCGTCGATCAATGGGCCGCGTCCGGGATTGATCACGAAGGCCCCGCGCGGCATCGCGGCCAGGGTGCGGGCATTCAGCGTGTTCTGGGTGGCGGGCGTATCAGGCAGGAGGAGCACCACGATCTCGGCACTGGACAGGCAGTCCATCAACCCATCTTCCCCGTGAAAGCAGGTCACGCCGGGAATGGACTTGGGACTGCGGCTCCACCCGGTCACGTTGAACCCAAGCGCCAGAATCGTCTCGGCGCAGGCTGTGCCAAGCTCTCCCAGACCCAGGATCGCCACCGTCCGGTTGCGGGCGAGCGGCGGCGCCACCGGATCCCACAGGCCCGGTGCGCCGGTGATATGGGCATCCATCCCCAGATGATAGCGCAGCACATGGCCGGTCACCCATTCGCGCATCCCCTCGCGCAGGCCGGTATCGACCATCCGGCAGAGCGGCACGGTGATCGTGGGATTGCCGATAATCTTTTCCACCCCGGCCCAGAGGCTGAGGATCGCCTTTAGCCGGGGGAAGCCCGAGAAATTCTGAAGGTCGCTGTTGGGGGCATACACGATGTAATCGACCTCGTCCGGGGGGGCGTCGGTCACCACGCGGAACTCCGTGAAACCGGCAGCGGCAATGGCGCGGTTGAGCGGGGCCTCGTACTCGCCCCAACTGTCCGGGCGGGCGGCGAAGAGAATGGTCAGCATGTCAGATCCTTCAGCGGGGGCGGTGCACATGTGCTGACTGAACCAACCCGAAAGCGGCCATGAGCACAAGCATCGCCGAGCCACCATAACTGACCAGCGGCAGCGGCACCCCCACGACGGGCACCAGCCCCATCACCATCGACATGTTGATGGCGAAGTAGAGGAAGAACGTGGCCGTCACCCCAAGCGTCACCAGCGAGCTAAAACGGTCCTTCGTCTGGATCGCGGTGACGATGCAGAAGAGCAGGATCAGCAGATAAAGCCCCAGAAGCGAGGCCGCGCCGACGAAGCCGAATTCTTCGGCCAGCGTGGGGAAGATGAAATCGGTCTGCGCCTCTGGCAGGAAATCGCCCCGGATCTGGGTGCCCTGCATGAAACCCCGGCCCGTCCAGCCGCCGGAGCCGAGGGCGATCTGGCTCTGGGTAATGTGGTAGCCCGCGCCGAGCGGGTCCGAGGACGGGTCGAGGAATGTGTCGATGCGGCGATACTGGTAGTCCTGCAAAAGCTGCCAGGCGGTGCCGCGAGAGGCAAAGACGGCGGTGACGATGCCACCTGCCGAGGCGATGACGGCTGCGAAATAGGCCCAGTGGACGCCCGCGCAGAACATCACCGCCGCGCCGCCCACAAGGATCAGCAAGGCGGTGCCGAGGTCAGGCTGAATGAAGGTCAGGAAGGTCGGCAAGAGGATGATCGCGACCGGGATCAGCACGTAAAGCGGACGCGAGACCTTGCGGATATCGAGCCAGTCGTAATAGGCGGCCAGCAGCATCACCACGGTGATCTTGGTCAGTTCCGACGGTTGCAGGCGCATGAAGCCCAGGTCGATCCAGCGCTGTGCGCCCATGCCGACGGTGCCGAAGAACTCCACCATCAGAAGCAGGATCAGCGACAGGCCATAGGCCAGCGCCGAGACATTGCGCCAGAACCAGATAGGGGTGAAGGCGACGATCATCATGGCGGTGAGGCCGAGCGTAAAGCGCTGCATCTGCGGCCCCGCCCAGGGGCGCATGGACCCGCCCGCGACAGAATAGAGCATCAGGAAGCCCACGCAGGCCACCGCCGTCAGCAGGAGGATCAGCGCCCAGTTCAGGTACAGCACCTTGCGCAGCCCCGTCGGCGTGGCCTTCTGGGTGTATTCAAGATAGCTCATGCCCGGACCCGGCCCGTGCTGCGCAGGATCTCCAGCGGCAGCAGGTCCATGTTGTCATGCATCTCTTCGATCTCGCGTCGCAGACCCACCGGGTAAGCCGAGAGGGGCGGCAGTTCGCCATACATGGCGCGCAGCAGCAGATCGCGGGCAATGGGGGCGGCCACGGCCGATCCGCCGCCGCCATGTTCCACCACGACGCTGACCGCGTAGCGCGGGTTTTCGACGGGGGCGTAGCCCACGAAGAGCGCGTGGTCGCGGCGCTCCCACGGGAGATCCTCGTTGGCGGTGACCCCGGCCTCCCGTTCGGCGGCGGTGATGTTGCGGACCTGACTGGTACCGGTCTTGCCGGCGATCTCGTAACCCTCTTCGGTGACGCGCGCGCCAAAGGCCGTCCCCCGGCGGAAATTGGTCACCGACCACATGCCCTGGCGGATGACGTCAAGATGCGCGGCGGGAATATCCATCTCGGCGAAGGAATCCATCCGTCGATTGACGCCGTTCAGGGTGCGGACCAGTTGCGGCAGGATCTGCCGCCCGGTGGCCAGGCGGCTGGTCATGACCGCAAGTTCCAGGGGCGAGCTGAGCACCAGCCCCTGCCCGATCGAGGCGTTGAGCGTGTCGCCTACCACCCATTCGCTGCCCCGGTTGGCCAGTTTCCATTCCCGAGACGGGATCAGCCCCGACGCGACACCGGACAGGGGCAGGTCGTGGCGCATCCCAAGCCCGAGACGGCGGGCCATGGCGGCAATCGCCTCGATCCCGACCCGTTGCGCCAGATCATAATAATAAACGTCACAGGACTGGGACAGCCCGTCGACCATGTTCATGCGCCCGTGACCGCCCCGGCGCCAGCAGTGGAAGCGGCGGGTGCCCAGTTCCACGAAGCCGTTGCAGGTGATGGTTTCCTCTGGCTCGATCACCCCCGCCTCCAGCCCGGCCAGCGCGGTGACCATCTTGAAGGTGGAGCCCGGCGGATAGAGGCCCTGCACGGTCTTGCTGGCCAGCGGGCGATAGGGGTTTTCCGTCAGGCTGCTGTATTCGGCGACCGAGATGCCGCGCACGAAGAGATTGGGGTCGTAGGACGGCGAGGAGGCCAGCGCCAGCACCTCGCCGGTCTCGACCTCCATCACCACGGCAGAGGCGCTTTCATTGCCAAGCCGGGCCTGTGCATAGTTCTGCAAGCCGGTGTCGATGGTCAGTTGCAGGTCACCGCCGGGAACGGGCGCTTCGCGGTCCAATTCGCGCATGACGCGCCCGGCGGAGTTCACCTCGACCCAGAGATTGCCCGCCTCGCCGCGCAGATCCTGTTCCATCCGCGCCTCGACCGCGTAGCGACCCACCTGGAAATCGGGGGTTTGCAGGATCGGGTCGGTGTCGCCGGTACTTTCCAGATAGTAATCCGAAACCGGGCCCACATAGCCCACGACATGGGCGAAATCGGCGCCGAACGGGTAGATCCGCGACAGGCCCACCTCGGGCGTGATGCCGGGCAGGGCCGGCGCATTGACGGCGACCGAGGCGAATTCGTCCCAACTGAGCCGGTCGGCCAGTGTCACGCGCACATGCGGCGCGCGGGCCATCATGTCTTCGCGGGCGCGGTTCAGCGAGGCCATGTCGATATTGATGATATGCGACAGCCGGTCCAGCACCGCGTCCACATCCTCGACATTCTCGCGCACCATCACCACGGTGTAATTCTGTTCATTGTCGGCCAGAAGCTGCCCGTAGCGGTCATAGATCAGACCGCGCGCGGGTGGCAGCAGGTCGATGCGGATGCGGTTTTCCTCGGCCAGCAGGCGGAAATCATCGGCGCGTTCCACCTGAAGATAGCGCATCCGGGCGGCGAGGATACCACCTGTCAGCAGCATGAAGCCGCCCATGATCATGGACCGCCGCGTGATCTTGCGGGCGCTGTCCTCGGCTTCTTTCTGGGATCGTTTCATGGCCGCCCGGGCTCTGATTCCACTACCGGCAACTTATCCAGTCCCAAGGCGAATTTCGAGACCAAGACAACCAACGGGTAGATCACGATCGTGGCAAGCCCTTCCATCAGCGATAGGCCAAGGCTTGGCTGATCGGCCAGCAGCACCCAAAGGATCAGCCGCTGCCCGAGAACCATGGCCAGAATACAGCCTGCAACCATGCCCCATTCAAAGAGAAACGGGGTTTCCGCGATCCCCGCGCGGCGGTTGCGCAGGTATTCGCTGGCCCCGATGGCGAGCGCGGTCCACAGGCCCGGCGGACGTTGCAGCAGGAAATCGCCGAGCAGCATCAGAAGCAGGATCAAACCGACCGGAACCGCCATGGGCTGGCGCAGCACCCAGGCCAGCGTGAGGCAGAGGATGAAGTCGGGGCCGGGCAGGCCCGGCGTGCCGGTTTCCAGCGGCAACAGGCGGTAGAAGATGATGGCGAGGCCAAACAGGACATAGATGGCCCGATAGCCCCAGATCCGGCTTTGCGCGTCCTCACCCATCGGTGGCCTCGTCCGGGGGGGCGGTTTCGGCGGTGGCCTCGGGGTCGGGGGCTGTCTCCTC
>NZ_MNBL01000040.1 GCF_001879695.1 Nioella sediminis | reverse complement strand
GATTAGCCCGCCGGGGTCAGACAGCGAGGTGCCCGGATGGCTGCGCATCACCCGCAGGAAGTTCAGGCGAGAGAAATCGGCAGAGGGGCGGGCGCGCAATCGCCCGTCGCGGTCCACCACCACATGACCCACCAGCAGGCCGGGCGGGAAGACGCCGCCATCGCCGGAGGTGACGATCCGGTCACCGGGCGAGATGTCTTCGATATCCTCCAGGAATTCCAGCAGCGGCAGGCCGGTATTGTCGCCCATCAACAGCGCCTGCTGGCTGGAAGGCATGACCGTGACCGGAACGCGGCTGGCGGCGTCGGTCAAGAGCACCACCCGCGCGGTGTTCTGGCCCACGCCCGAGATGCGCCCCACGACGCCGAGCCCGTCCATCGTGGCCCATCCGTCCAGAATGCCATCGCGCGCGCCGACATTCAGCAGCACGGACCTGCGGAACGGGCTGCCACTATCGGCCAGCACCAGTCCGGTCACATAGGTTAGTTCCGGGTCCAGCTGCACCCGGTTGAGATCGAGCAGGCGGGCGTTTTCCTGTTCCAGCTGCAAGGCCGCTTCGCGCCAGGATCGCATCTGCTGGAGCTCGCGCCTGAGTTCCTCGTTCTGCTGATAGAGCCGCGTGTAGGATTGGAAATCGTCAACCATCCGGCCAAAGGCGGTGACCGGGGCCATGACCCATTCCAGATTCGGCACGATCCGATCGGTGATGGCACTGCGCAGCCGTTCGACACGGGGATTGTCGATCCGCCAGATCAGCACCATGACCGCGAGGCACAGGAACAGAACCGCCAGCAACAGGCGCCGGACGGGTCTGATGTGGCTGCTGTCGGAACGCTCTCGGGCCATGGGATCCTGTTAACGGGGCCGCGTGGGGCGGCGATCAGCTGTCGTAGTCGATAGCGTGGCGCAGAAGGTTTTCGTATTCCAGTGCCTTGCCGGTGCCAAGGGCCACGCAGTTGAGGCTTTCATCGGCCACGGAAATGGCCAGCCCGGTCTGTTCGCGCAGGGCGAGGTCCAACTCGCCAAGCAGCGCGCCCCCCCCCGTAAGCATCACGCCACGGTCGACGATGTCGGCGGCAAGGTCGGGCGGGGTGGCTTCCAGCGCGCCCATCACGGCTTCGCAAATCTGCTGCACGGGTTCGGCCAGCGCCTCGGCCACCTGGGCCTGGCTGATCTCGGTTTCCTTGGGCACCCCGTTCAACAGGTCGCGGCCCCGGATCTGCATCGACGCGCCGCGCCCGTCATCGGGCATGCGGGCGGTGCCGATCGAGGTCTTGATCCGTTCCGCCGTGGCTTCGCCGATCAGCAGGTTCTGCTGGCGGCGCAGATAGCTGATGATCGCCTCGTCCATGCGGTCACCCCCGACGCGGACGGAGCGAGCGTAGACGATATCGGCCAGCGACAGAACCGCCACCTCGGTCGTCCCGCCGCCGATATCGACGACCATGGAGCCGGTCGGGTCGGTGATGGGCATGCCCGCGCCGATGGCAGCGGCAATGGGTTCCGCGATCAGGCCCGCCTTGCGGGCGCCCGCCGACAGCACCGATTGCCGAATGGCCCGCTTTTCCACCGGGGTCGCGCCATGGGGGACGCAGACGATGATCTTGGGTTTGGTGAAGGTGGTGCGCTTGTGGACCTTGCGGATGAAATGCTTGATCATCTCTTCGGCCACGTCGAAGTCGGCGATCACGCCTTCGCGCATCGGCCGGATCGCCTGAATGCTTCCCGGCGTCCGGCCAAGCATCAGCTTGGCGTCTTCGCCAAAGGCCAGCGCCTTCTTGACCCCGTCCTTGATCTGGTAGGCCACAACGGAAGGTTCGTTCAGGACCACGCCCTTGCCCTTGACGTAGACCAGCGTGTTCGCGGTGCCCAGGTCAATGGCCATGTCCGCGGAAAAGAGGCTGCCGAAAAGTCCGAACATGGTTGAGGAGATCCTGCTTCTATGCGCGCGATGTGGTTTATTGGCACCTGCGAGAGACTCGGGCGCAATCGGCCCCGCAGACCGCATCGCATATAGGCCGGTGGGGTAGGGCAGGTAAAGGCTTGCTTTGAAAGAAATCAGCGCATTTCCGCCGTAGGCCGTCCAGAGATGGCCATGAATAATTCCACATTTCGGGACAATGAAAGCAAACTTGGGCCCTAGGGGTGAACCCCGATATTGAGCAGACATGGATGAAACGAGGATCATGGCAGTCATGACCGCGTCCCGGCATTTGCAGATACCCTCCGCCAGCACGGCAGGAGGCCTCAGGAATGGGGGCATCGACGCCGCCCGGCTGGTGCTGGCGTTGATGGTCGTCATGGCCCATTGTGCCAGCCTTCAGGCGGTCAGCCCGGCGGCGCATTTCTATTTCAACAATGGCTTTGCGCGGGTGATCGTGCCGTTCTTCCTGCTGACCACGGGCTATTTCTTTGACCGGCAGATGGCGAAGGGTATTGGCCCCTGGGTCTGGCGGGTGATGCGCGTCTACCTTGGCTGGAGCCTCGTCTTTCTGCCCTTCATCCTGTTCTATCAGGAAATCAGCCTGTACCGGCTGGGATTGACACTGTTCTTCGGCTTCTTCCACCTGTGGTATCTGCCGGCGCTGATCGGCGGGATGATCCTGCTTCATGCCGCACGGAACCTGTCCGACGGGGTGCTTATGACGCTGGCGGCGGTTCTGTTCTGCATCGGTGGGACGGTGCAATATGCCGAAAACATCTTCCTCGACCTGTCCGCGATGCGGAATCCCTATGACCTTCTGGTTCTGACCCGGAATTTCCTGTTCTACGGCTTCCCGTTCCTCGCGCTCGGCCTGCTGATCGCGCGAGGGCGGTTGCTGGCCGGGATCGGCCCGAGGCGGCGTTTTGCCTTCCTGCTTCTGGCGGTGGCGATGATGATCGTCGAAACCACGCTGGAATATCGCAGCCTTGATCCCGATGGCTTCTATGACCTCACCTTTTCAGCCTTCGTGCTGACGCCGGTTCTGTTTGTCTCGGTCCGCGATCTGCCCCTGTCCCTGCCGGGGTTCGACCCCCGGCGAATCTCGATGGTCGTCTATCTCAGTCACCCGCTGTACCTGCTGCCGCTGCGCGAGTTGACGGGATGGGGACCGGTGCCGCTGACCATTGGCACTTTTGCCCTGACCTTCGCCCTTGCACCTGTCTGGATGTGGATCGGGCAGCGCCTTCGAATTCTGCCCTGACCGCGCAAAAAGCTGCTGCGAAAGCCGTACCGCTGTGACACCGTTCGGGGCGAAGACGTCAGAAAGGCAGGCGCATGGTCAAACTGTCGGAAAAGCACGGAAAGCTCGATGTACTGGACCGGATCGCCGTCGCCCCAGAGGTGGCGGCGCGCGTGGCCTGCGGGCTTTTCGAGGCGGCGTGGGCTGCGCCCGACGTGGCGCGCGAGGTGGCCGATCATCTGGTCGAGGCGGATCAATGCGGGGTCGAATCCCATGGGATCGTGCGCACGTTGCAATACACGCGGGAAATGCTGGACGGCACACTCGACGCCAAGGCGCGGCCCGAGGTGCTGCGGCAGGATGGCGGGCGGCTGACAGTTCAGGCCCATGGCGGGATCGGCATCCCCGCGATGCGCATCGCGCATGAACTGGCCGCAGAGGCGGCGCTGGACCATGGGCTGTCTGCCGTGGGCGTTCTGGGGGCGGGGCACACCGGGCGGCTTGGGGCCTTCGGAGAGATTGCGGCGCGGCGCGGCTGCCTGTCCATCGCGCTTGGCGGGGGCAACCGCAAACGCTGGCGCATGGTGGCCCCCTATGGCGGGCGCGAGGCGCTGTTGCCGACCAATCCGTTCTGCATCGCCATGCCGGGCGGCGACCGTGGCCCGGTGGTGATCGACATCGCCACCTCGCAGGCGGCGGGGGGCTGGATCTATGCCGCGCGCGCGGCGGGGGTGGACTTGCCCGAGGGGCTGATCGTGGACCGCAACGGGGTGCCGTCCCGCAAGCCGGAAGACTACTTCAACGGCGGCGCGATCCTGCCAAAGGGCGGGCCATTGGGCTATGGCCTCGCGCTGATCGCCGAATTGGTGGGCGAGGCGATGTTGGGGCCCGTTCTGAAGGGGGAAATCAACTGGCTGGTGCTGGCGCTGGATTGCCGCCGCTATCACGAGGCCCCGGCGATGCAGGCCGTGGCCGAAGAAATCCTGGCCGAAATCCGCGCCTCTGCCCCCGCCGAGGGGCGTGGGCCGGTGCAGGTTCCAGGCGAGCGGGAGCGCGACCTTTACACGGCGGCGCAGGGCAAGCCGCTGATGGTTCCCGGCAGGATCTGGGCCGCGATCGAAGACATGGCGCGAGAGATGGGCGCCGAGCCGGAATGAAAACGGCCGCCTTTGTGGGGCGGCCGTTTATGTGATCAGTTTACGTCCTTGTAGGAGACTTCGCGCTTGTCGCTGCCTTCGCCCAGCTTCTCTCGCCGCACGATCAGGCGGTTCAATGCGTTGACGTAGGCCTTGACGCTGGCGACCACGGTATCGGTATCCGCCGATTGCCCGGTGGCGATGCGCCCGTCTTCCTCGATCCGGACGGTCACGGTGGCCTGCGCGTCCATGCCCTCGGTCACGGCGCTGACCTGATAGAGCTGCAAGGCCGCCTCGTTCGGGTAGAGCGCCTTTACCGCGTTGAACGCCGCATCGACCGGGCCGTCGCCCTGCGCGGTGGCCTGCTTGTCCTTGTCGCCCACGCGCAGGGTGATATCCGCCGATTGCGGTGCCTCGGTGCCGCAGATCACGCGCAGGAACTTCAGTTCCAGATGATCCTCGGTGCCCGCGGCGGCGGCATCGGTGACGAGCGCAATGAGGTCGTCGTCGAAGACCTCTTTCTTGCGGTCGGCCAGCGCCTTGAACCGCACGAAGAGGTCATTCAACTGGTTATCGACCATGTCGAAGCCCAGATCCTTGAGCTTGGCGCGCAGCGCGGCGCGGCCCGAATGCTTGCCCAGAGGCAGCGAGGTCCCGGCGAGGCCCACATCCTCTGGCCGCATGATCTCGAACGTATCGGCCGATTTCAGCATCCCGTCCTGGTGGATGCCGCTTTCATGGGCGAAGGCGTTCTTGCCCACGATGGCCTTGTTGGGCTGCACGGCGAAGCCCGACACTGTCGAGACCCGGCGCGAGATATGCATGATCTTGCGGGTGTCGATCTGCGTGTGCCACGGCATGATGTCATTGCGCACTTTCAGCGCCATAACCACCTCTTCCAGCGCGGTGTTGCCCGCGCGCTCGCCAAGGCCGTTGATCGTGCATTCGATCTGCCGCGCACCGCCCGCGACGGCGGCCAGCGCGTTCGCCGTCGCCATGCCCAGATCGTTGTGGCAATGGGTGGCGAAGATCACCTCGTCGGCGCCGGGCACTTCCGCGATCAGGCGGCGGATCAGGTCGGCGGATTCCGCAGGCGCGGTATAGCCCACGGTGTCGGGGATGTTGATGGTGGTGGCACCGGCCTTAATGGCGATCTCCACCACGCGGCGCAGGTAGTCCCATTCGGTCCGCGTCGCGTCCATCGGCGACCACTGCACGTTGTCGCAGAGATTGCGGGCATGGGTCACGGTTTCATGGATGCGGTCGGCCATTTCGTCCATGGTCAGGTTCGGAATGGCGCGGTGCTGGGGCGAGGTGCCGATGAAGGTATGGATACGCGGGGAAACGGCGTGTTTTACGGCCTCCCAACAGCGGTCGATATCCTTGTAATTGGCCCGCGCGAGGCCGCAGATCGTGGCGGATTTCGCCAGTTTGGCAATCTCGGACACGGCGGCGAAATCGCCTTCCGAGGCGATGGGAAAGCCCGCCTCGATGATGTCGACGCCCATCTCGTCCAGAAGGGCTGCGATCTCTAGCTTCTCGTCATGGCTCATGGTGGCGCCGGGCGACTGTTCGCCGTCACGCAAGGTGGTGTCGAAGATCAACACGCGATCTTTGTCGATGGTCATGGGGGTATCCTTGGTCTTAGCCAGATTGTCTTGTGTCACTTCGGCGCTGGTTCCCCCCTGAGCGGTCGCGCCGAAAGGCACGCTCAGAGGCGGCTAAGGAGAAGAAGAGCGCACAGGTCTAGGCCGCCCGTGGGGGCGGTCAGGGTCTTGATATGGCCGTGCGTCGTCATGGGGCGCATATTACGTGCGGGAAACGGGATGGAAACCCCCTTTTTTGCTCTGTTGGAAGAGGATCGGCTGTCACCGTTGGCAAAAGCCGCGCGGCGACGGGCCGTGGTGCGGCGATCCGGGCGTCGAGTGGCCGCGCTTTATGCCTGCCACATTCGCGAAAGATCAGATCGTCGCACCAAGCCCAACCAAATCGCCGTGCCGGGGGGCGGCCCGTCGATGCGCGGCGGCCTTTGGCCTTGATTCCGCGCGGGCCCTATCCTCAGCGGGCGCATCGACGGGATCCACGTCGCGCATGCACCGGCTCGAATTCGGTTGAAAGAGCGATGACGAACCCAATCGTAGCTGACGCTCAGCCCCCTCAGACCAGCCCCAGTTCCGTGTCCGAAGCGATCCGGTCGTATTTGTCCTTGGGGGGCATTGGGCGATCTGGCCAGTTGGGCGTGAAGGTGAAGCTGGACACCTGCCGCCCCTCGGGCAGTGCGCCGTTTCCGGCCCCGATGGCGTAGTCGTAGTAAAGCTTGACGATCTCGTCGTACGACACCTGCTGCGCGGCGGGGTGGGCGAGGCAGGCCTCTCGCCAGCGGCGGACGCGGGCAAAGCGGGGCTCGTCGGGAATCTCGAAGCCCTCGTAATAGTCGAGAAACCAGAAGCGCATCATCATCGGTGTGAAGACCAGCTCGGCCAGCCCGAAATCGTCGAACAGCCACAAACCGCCGGGACTGTGATGGTCGAGGAAATCCGAGAGCCACGCGTAGTGGTCCAGCATCTTGGTGCGGAAATCGTCGGTCTTCGCCCGCTCGCGGTTCATCACCATCATGTAGCCGGTCATGGTGAAGGGCCCTTCGCGGGTGATCATCATCCGTTCCACGGCGCGCTCATACGGGTCTGTGCGCGCCACGGGGGTGGCTGCAAACCGCTCCTCCACATAGCGCATGATGACGAGGCTTTCCTTCAGGATGCGCCCGTCTTCGGTTTCCAGAACCGGCAGAGCGGTGGTGCCGCGTGTCTTGGCCAGCAACTCCGGGTCGCGGGGTTTGGTGATGTCCACAACGCGGAATTCCACCGCGTCGCGCAGGCCTTTCAGCTCCAGCAGGATTTCGATGCGCTGTGAGAAGGGGCAGACGGGGATGTGGTAGATGATGGGCTTGGTCATGGGCGTGTCCTTTTCCGGTTTGCCCAGAATGCCGGGGCAGGGCGCGATTGACCAGAGCGTCGGGCGCATTAGCTCCCGTCCCATGACACGGGAAAGAACACTGATCATCGGCGCGTCGGGCGGGATTGGCGCGGCATTGGCGGACGCGCTGGAGCCGCGCGGCGAGGTCGTCCGCCTGTCGCGCAGCGCGGACGGGCTGGACCTGATGGATGAGGCCAGCATCGCGCGGGTTCTGGGTGCGCAGGAAGGCACGTTCGACCGGGTTCTGGTCACGACGGGCGCGCTACAGATCGACGGGGCGGAGCCGGAGAAAACCATCCGCACGCTGGACCCCGCCGACATGTCCGCGCAGTTTGCGCTGAATGCGATTGGTCCGGCGTTGGTGCTGAAACATCTGCTGCCACTGGTGCCGCGCGACCGGCGGTCCGTGGTCGCCGTTCTGTCGGCGCGGGTGGGGTCGATCGGGGATAACCGGCTTGGCGGCTGGATCAGCTATCGCGCGGCGAAGGCGGCGGTGAACCAGATCCTGCGGACCTCGGCCATCGAATACGGGCGGCTGCGCAAGCAGGCGATCCTTGTGTCGCTGCATCCCGGCACGGTGCAGACGCGGCTGACCGGCCCTTACCTGGCGCGGCACGGATCGGTGACTCCTGAGGAGGCCGCGCAGAACCTCATCCGCGTCATCGACGGGCTGTCGCACGCTGACAGTGGCCGGTTCTTCGATTGGGCGGGCAAGGCGGTGCCGTGGTGAGCCCGCGTCTTGTGCTGGTTCTGGGCGATCAACTGACGCCCACGGTGGCGGCGCTGAGGGCGGCTGACCGCACGCGCGACGTGGTGGTGATGGCCGAGGTCGCGGCGGAAACGGACTATGTCGCGCACCACCCCAAGAAGATCGCGTTCCTGTTCGCGTCCATGCGCAAGTTCGCGGCGCGGTTGCAGGCCGATGGCTGGCGCGTCGCCTATACGCGGCTGGATGACCCAGAGAATGCGGGGTCCATCGGGGCGGAGTTGCTGCGGCGGGCGGAAGAGTTCGGGGCGTCCGAGGTTCTCGCAACGGAGCCCGGCGAATGGCGCCTGATCGAGGCGCTGCGGGATCATCCTTTGACGGTCCACCTGCTGGAAGATGACCGGTTCCTTTGTACCCATGCGGAGTTCGAGGCTTGGGCAAAGGGCCGCAAGGCGTTGCGGATGGAGTTCTTCTACCGCGAGATGCGGCGCAAGACGGGCCTTCTGATGGACGGTGACCAGCCCGAGGGCGGGCAGTGGAACTACGACCATGACAACCGCAAGGGGCCGCCGAAGGGACTCTCCGGTCCGGTGCCGCCCCGGTTCGAACCCGATGACGTGACGGAGGAGGTGCTGACCCTCGTCGAAACACGGTTCGACACCCATTTCGGCGACCTGCGACCGTTTTGGTTCGCCACCGAGCCTGCGCAGGCAGACAAGGCGCTCGACCATTTCATCGCGCATGCCCTGCCGAAATTCGGTGACTATCAGGATGCGATGGTGACCGGGCAGGATTTCCTCTTTCATTCGGTCCTGTCGGTCTACATCAATGCCGGGCTGCTCGACCCGCTGGAGGTGTGCCGCCGGGCGGAAGCCGCCTATCGCGCGGGCGATGCGCCGCTGAACGCCGTTGAAGGGTTCATCCGCCAGATCATCGGCTGGCGTGAATTCGTGCGCGGGATCTATTTTCACGAGGGGCCGGACTATGCGGGCCGCAACGCGCTGGGCCACAGCCGCAAACTGCCGCCGGTCTACTGGGGCGGCGAAACCCGGATGCGCTGCATGAAAGAGGCGGTCGGCGTCACCCGGCGCGAGGCCTATGCCCACCATATCCAGCGGCTGATGGTGACCGGCAATTTCGCCCTGCTGGCCGGGATCGACCCCGGCGAGGTGCATGAGTGGTATCTGGCCATCTACGCCGACGCCTATGAATGGGTGGAAGCGCCCAATACCGTGGGCATGAGCCAGTTTGCCGATGGTGGTGTTGTCGGCTCGAAACCCTATGTGTCATCCGGCAACTACATCGACCGGATGTCGGACTACTGCAAGACCTGCGATTATGGCGTGAAGATCAAGACCGGCCCGGATGCCTGCCCGTTCAACTTGCTTTACTGGCACTTCCTGATCCGCCACCGCGACAGGTTTTCGCAGAACCCGCGCATGGCCCAGATGTATCGCACCTGGGATCGGATGGCGGACGACCGCCGCGCCCGGGTTCTTGCCGATGCCGGGGTGCTTCTGGAGCGTCTGGAAGCGGGTCAGCCTGTCTGACCCAGCCCCGCCTTATTCAGTCGCAGCCTCCTCAGCCGCGGCTCCATCGCCGGTGGCTTCCGCGGGCGGCTCTGGCGTGTCTGTTGCCTCGGCAGGCGCGTCGGTTGCCTCTTCCTCAGCGGTGCCCTCTGTGACCAACCGGCCCTCTTCCCACATGCCCTGAACTACGCGCGCTTCCTGATCCTCGGTGGCGGCGTAGGTCATGGTGCCCGCACCCTGCCGCGTGCCGTTCACGAAGCGGCCCTGATAGACATCCCCATTGGCATAGGTGGCGCGGCCGGTGCCGTTGATCTCTCCGCCCTGCCATTCGCCGGTATAGGTGAAGCCGTCGGGCATGGTCAGCGTGCCCTCACCCTCGCGCTGGCCAGCGACAAACCCGCCCTCGTAGACCGTGCCATCGGCATAGGTGGCAATGCCCTGCCCGTGGCGCAACCCGTCCTGCCACGCGCCCTCATAGCGGTAGCCGTCGGTATAGGTCATGACGCCCTGCCCATGCTGGCGGGCGTTCAGGAACTGGCCCTCATAGACCAGCCCGTTGGCATAGCGCGCGACACCGAAGCCCTGAATCACCCCTTCGACCCATTCGCCGTCATAGGTGGACCCGTCTTCATAGGTGATCATCCCGCGCCCATGGGCGAGATCGTTGCGGAACGCACCTTCGTAGACAGAGCCATCGGGATAGGTGACCGTGCCGGTGCCCTCGATCCGCCCGTCGATCCACTGGCCGACATAGAGATAGCCGTCCGCGCCCCGGAACTCGCCCTGCCCATGGCGGCGGTCATTGGCAAAGGCGCCCTCGTAGCGGTCGCCATTGGCATAGCGCACCACGCCCTGCCCCTGCCGCTGGCCGTTCACAAGCTGGCCTTCGTAGACATCGCCATTGGGCTGCGTCAGCGTGCCGGTGCCGTTGATCTGGCCCGCCTGCCACTGGCCTTCGTAGATGACGCCATCGGGCATCTCCAGCCGGCCCTGGCCCTGCCGCTGGCCGTTTTCGAAATTGCCCTCATACACCGCGCCATCGGGGTAGGTGATACGGCCCGCGCCCTGTTTCAGCCCGTTCACCCACTGGCCTTCGTAGCGATAGCCGTTGGGGCTATCCATCGTGCCGGTGCCGTGATGCAGCGCGTTGCGGAATCCGCCCTCGTAGCGCACGCCATTGGCATAGAGCGCGACGCCCTGGCCATTGATGCGCCCCTCGGACCATTCGCCCTCATAGGTCGAGCCATCGGCAAAGGTGATCGAGCCAAAGCCATGGGGACGCCCCTCGGCAAAGGCGCCTTCATAGATCGAGCCATCAGGGAACACCGCGCGGCCCTGGCCGCGAATTTCGCCATCGACCCATTCGCCGGTATATTCATAGCCATTGGGCAGGCGGTAGGTGCCGGTCCCGTGCTGGACCCCGTTGCGGAACGTGCCTTCGTAGATCCCGCCACCTTCGTACATGTGGATCTCGACCTCACCGCTTTCCTGCGCCCAAGCGGCACCGGACAGCAACAGCGCCGTGCTGCCTGCCATGAAAACGCGGTGTAGGAAGCCCTTACCTGCTTGGCCCACCATGTGCCCCCTTTGAGGTTTTCGTTGCCCGTGTCGCCGGTAAACCTAGTGGAGGGGGATTAACCTCGCAATGTCTTTTGGTCCGGGTGGCTTGGCGGCGGGCGGTGATCTGCTAAAAGGCGGCTTGATACCGACCCGAGGCGAGGCCCCATGTCCGACAAATTCCGAGTAACGCTCGCGCAGCTCAACGCCACCGTCGGCGCGCTGGAAGCCAATGCCGCAAAGGCGCGAGATGCATGGGCCGAGGCAAAGGCCGCGGGGGCGGACCTGATCGCCTTCCCGGAAATGTTCGTGACCGGCTACCAGTTGCAGGATCTCGTGCGCAAACCTGCCTTCGCCGCCGACGTGGCCCGCGTGGTGGAACAGCTTGCGCAGGATTGCGCCGATGGCCCCGCGATCGGAATCGGCGGCCCCTGGCCCGGAGGCGATAAGCCTTTCAACGCCTATTTCATCCTTCAAGGCGGCAAGGTGCAGGCCACGGTGCTGAAACACCACCTGCCCAACTACAACGTCTTCGACGAAAAGCGTTACTATCACGCGGGCGATATGCAGGGCCCGGTTCAGGTGGGCCCGGTGCGCATCGGCTTCCCGATCTGCGAGGATTGCTGGTTCGAGGATGTCTGCGAAACGCTGGAAGAAACCGGGGCCGAGATCCTGATCTCCCCCAATGGTTCCCCCTATCATCGCGGCAAGATGAACATCCGCCAGGCGGTGACGGTGGCGCGCGTGATCGAAACCGGCCTGCCGCTGGCCTATCTCAACCTCACTGGCGCGCAGGATGACCAGATCTTCGACGGGGCGAGCTTCGTGCTGAACCCCGGCGGGGCGCTGGCCGTGCAGATGCCGTTCATGGATGAGGAGCTGACCCACGTGGACTTCATCCGCACGGCAGACGGCTGGCGCGCGGTTGAGGGCGAAAAGGCGCATCTGCCAGATGAATGGGAGGCCGATTACCGCTGCATGGTGGAATCGGTGCGCGATTATCTGGGCAAGACCGGGTTCAGGAAGGTGCTTCTTGGGCTGTCGGGCGGCATCGACTCCGCCATCGTCGCGACCATCGCCGCCGATGCCTTGGGGCCGGAGAACGTGCGCTGCGTGATGATGCCATCCGAATACACCTCTCAGGAGTCGTTAGAAGACGCCGCCGCCGTGGCAAAGGCGCTTGGCACGCGGCTCGACACAGTGCCCATTTCCGGTCCCCGCGCCGCGATGACCGAGGCGCTTGCCCCGCTCTTTGCGGGAAAAGACCCGGACCTGACCGAAGAAAACATCCAGTCCCGCCTGCGCGGCGTGATCCTTATGGCGCTGTCGAACAAGTTCGGGGAAATGCTTCTGACCACCGGCAACAAGTCCGAGGTCGCCGTGGGCTACGCCACGATCTATGGCGACATGGCGGGCGGCTACAATCCGATCAAGGACATGTATAAAACCCGCGTGTTCGAAACCTGCCGCTGGCGCAACGCCAATCACCGCCCCTGGATGCTGGCCCCCACGGGCGAAGTCATCCCGCCCCGCGTCATCGACAAGCCGCCGACCGCCGAGTTGCGCGAAGACCAGAAGGACGAGGACAGCCTGCCGCCCTACGAAGTGCTCGACGTGATCCTCGAAATGCTGATCGACAAGGAGGCCTCGGTCGCCGATGTCGTCGCCATGGGCTACGACCGTGACACGGTGAAGAAGGTGGAAAGCCTGATATACATCTCGGAATACAAGCGCTTCCAGTCCGCCCCTGGCGCCCGCCTGACCGAACGCGCCTTCTGGCTCGACCGCCGCTATCCGATCGTCAACCGCTGGCGCGACCCGAGTTAGACCCTTTCAGCTTGGCCCAAATACCTCGGGGGAGTCGCCGCCAGGCGACGGGGGCAGCGCCCCCGAACGGTCTTCCAAGGCCGTTCCTCCGCGCGGCGCAGCCGCGCGCGGGTCGACGTGCCGAAGGCACGGCGAAAAAAACCGTCGCAATCTGTCTCTCCGGTCGCAAATCGGCGCGACGGATCATGTGACATCTGCCACCCGCGGGGATCACTATTCGGACTCCCCCTCCCATGATCCAGATCCACACCGTTGCCGCCGCCTTCACCACCGAGGATTGCGCCCGCATCACCGCCATGGCAGACGCCGCGCCTGCCCATGACGCGGGCCTCACCCGCAATGCCACCGACCACAATCTGCGCCGGGCCGATCTGGTCTGGCTGGACGAGGTGGCGGAGGCCGATTGGGTGATGGACAAGATCATCGCACTGGTGCGCGAGGCAAACCGGCAGGTCTATGGCTATGATCTGACCGATTTTTCCGAATCCGCGCAGGTCGCCCGCTATGGGGCCGACCGGCAGGGGCATTTCGACTGGCATTCCGATATCGGTGACGGGCGGCTCGCCTCGAAACGCAAGCTCACGATGGTCGTGCAACTGTCGGAGCCGTCCGACTATTCGGGCGGAATGCTCGAACTGATGCCGGGGGCGGGGATCGTCACCGCCGATACCGCGCAGGGTGCGGCAACGCTCTTCCCCTCCTTTGTGCTGCATCGGGTGACACCGGTGACCGAGGGCGAACGCCGTTCGCTCACCATCTGGTGCCACGGACCTGCCTTCCGCTAACCGTCGATGATGTTGCGCGGGCCCGCCCCGCGCGCGCCCTTCTCATCATCGGGATTATACAGCGCACAACTCTTCAGGCTCAGGCAGCCACAGCCGATACAGCCATCGAGCTTGTCGCGGGTGCGTTGCAGCCGGTCGATCCGCTGGTCCAGAACCGTGCGAAACCGGCGGCTGATGCGTTCCCAATCGGCCTTGGTCGGGGTGCGCCCCTCGGGCAGCTTGGCCATTTCCTCGCGGATCTCACTCAGGGAAAACCCAAGCTCCTGCGCGATCTTCACGAAGCTGAGCCTGCGGATGTCGGACCGCCGAAACTGCCGTTGGCCCGCGGCGGTGCGGATCGGATGCACCAGCCCTTCTGCCTCGTAATAGCGGATGGCAGAGACGGCCATGCCGGTACGTTCGGCAATTCGGCCAATGGGCAGCATGTCTCCGGGGCGGCGCATGAAGAAATTCCTTGAGCTAAAGTAAACTTTAGCAATTACACCATGAAATCAGAAAGCGAATCAACCGTGAAGGAGACCCGATATGACCGCCGCTTTTCTGGAACATGTGAACGTTACCGTCAGCGACCCCCGCAAGGTGGCAGACCTCTTGGTCGATCTGTTCGGCTGGCGCATCCGCTGGCAGGGCGAGGGCAAGGGGGGTGGGCTGTCCATCCATGTGGGCAATGAGAACAGCTATGTCGTGGCCTACAGCCAGGGCGGTCAGATGAAGGCCCCCGACCGCTATCGCACGCCGGGTGGGCTGAACCATATCGGTGTGGTTGTCGAGGATCTCGACGCGGTTGAGGCGAAGGTGAAGGCGGCGGGCTACACGCCCTTCAACCACGGCGATTACGAACCCGGTCGCCGCTTCTACTTCGACGGGCCCGACAATATCGAGATCGAGGTGGTCAGCTACGCCTGACCCTTCGCCGGCGGGCCATCTGCTGCTACTCTCCCGTGGCAGGAGGCCCGCCCATGCCAAAGGCAGAGAACAAGACCACGGTCACGCCTGTCGACCCCGCCGACTTCATTGCGGCGGTCGAGCATCCGACCCGCCGCGCGGATGCCTTGGTTCTCGACGGTCTGTTCCGGCGGGTGACGGGATTCCAGCCGCGTATGTGGGGACCGACAATCATCGGCTACGGGCAGTATCACTTCATCTACGATAGCGGGCGCGAGGGCGATTTTCTGGCCACCGGTTTCAGCCCCCGCAAGGCTAATCTGTCGATCTACATTATGCCGGGTTATGCGGATTTCGGCTCGATCCTTGACCGGCTCGGCAAGCACAGGATCGGCAAATCCTGCCTCTATGTGAACAAGCTGGCCGATATCGACCTAACCGTGCTTGAGGAGCTTGTTCGCGCGGGGCTGGACGACCTTGGACAGCGTTGGCCGGTAGAACCGAGCTAACGCAGCAGGCTGTCGTCCGCGATCATGCAGGGCATCGGACGAGCGGACAGGCCGGTCAGCACGACTTGCCCCGCAGGGGTGATCCCCAGATCAATGGTACCCTCCGCACCGCGACCGCCATAAACCACGTTCCGCGCGGCAGAGTGTTGGGTCAGCAGCGCATAGCCGGGGGATATCCAGATCATCGCCGGGTCGGTGTCGAAACGGGTCAGATGGAACGGGCGCGCGAATTCCGGGCAGAGCAGATCGACCGGCCCCCGCGCCAGACCCTCGCGTTCGCCGTTCAGATAGGCCCCCTCCAGCAGCTCCGCCACATGGCGGGCAGCAATGGGCAGAATGCACTCAGCCGGAGCATTCGTTCCCAGACAATCATCGAGTTGCCCGTACACCACCTCGGCGCGCAGCCCGAGCGCGGCCCAGGTGCCGGGATGCAGACCGGGCGTTTCGCGAACCTCAGTTATCAGCGCCTCCATCTCCAGCGTGACGGCTCGGGTCAGCGGATCGGAACAGGCCTCGGACCAGAAGGCGCGGGGCGACTGTGTGCAGGGATCGGCCAGGGCCGCGCCGGTCATCAGGAAAAGGCAGAACAGAATACGCATGGGGTCAGCTTGCGCGCCGCGCTGCGCGGGTCAAGCGTTACTCCCACCAGGGGTCGATTTCGGCGATATCCGCGTCGGACCAGCCGAAGTGATGGGCCAACTCATGCACCAGCACATGGCCAATCAGGTGGCCAAGCGGGATATCGCCCCGATCTGCCCATTCCTCAATGATCGCCCGGCGAAAGAGCCAGATCACATCCGGCCCCATCGGCTGATCCATCACCGACTTCTCGGTCAGCGGTATGCCTTCATAGAGCCCGGTCAGCTCGAACGGGTTCTCGATCTCCAACGCGTCCAGCATCTCGTCGCTGGCGAAATCCTCGACCCTCAGCGCCACCTGCATGGCCGCGCGCCGATAGGGTTCCGGCAACGCCTGTCGCGCCGCCTCGGCCATCG
This sequence comes from Nioella sediminis, assembly GCF_001879695.1. Taxonomy (GTDB): domain Bacteria; phylum Pseudomonadota; class Alphaproteobacteria; order Rhodobacterales; family Rhodobacteraceae; genus Nioella; species Nioella sediminis. The sequence goes on along the minus strand of NZ_MNBL01000040.1, from coordinate 8,105 downwards.
CCTCGAACGCAGCGAGGTCAGGGGGAATGCATGAGGTCCAGTCGGTCATGGCCCCCTTTTGCGGCACGACACCGGCCTTGGAAAGAGGTCAGGACATGAACTGCCCCTGTTCAGGCACCCACCGGAACCCGTCGCCAGCCGCCTCGACGAAGCCAAGGGCAGGGAAGGGCATGTGGTAGCCTATGGCGGGGATGCGGTCGGCGGCGATCATGCCAAGCACGCTGCGGCGGCTTTCGGCGGCCATGTCCTTGTCCATGTCGAAACGAACTTCCCAATCCGGGCGGGCCAGCGACCAGACGGGGTGATTGGCGAGATCGGCAAAGAGCATCAACCGCGCGCCATCGCTTTCGATGTGATAGCCCATGTGGCCGGGTGTATGGCCATAGGCGGCAACGGAGGTGATGCCTGAAACCACGTCCTGATCGGGGTCGAGGAAGGTCATGTTTTCGGCCAGCGGGCGCACCTTGCCTTCAAAGCCTTCATTGCCCGACATGTCCCAATGGTCGAATTCGGCCCGTCCCGTCACATAGCGCGCATTTGGGAAGGTCGGGGTCGCGCCATCGGACAACCCGCCGATATGGTCGCCATGCATATGGGTGATCACGACGATATCCACCTGATCGGGGCTGTAGCCCGCCGCAGAAAGCGCCCCGGTGATGCCGTCGGGATTGAGGCCGGTGTCGAACAGGATGACCTCTGCCCCTGTATTCACCACAACCGGCGTAAAGAAGAATTGCGAGACCTCGGTCGAGAGGAAATTCGCAGCGCTGACCTCGGCGAATTCCTCGGGCGAGACATTGGTGCCGAAAATGCCTTGTGGATTCTCGCGCGGGGTTGTTCCGGCCAGCAATGTGGTCACTTCGAACGATCCGAGCGTGAAGCGGCGATGCCGGGCGAACGAGGCCCCCATGGCGGGAGCCTCGGCCTGAACGGAGCGGGCCGCAGCGGTGCCGATGAGCGGCGCGGCCAGCGAGATGGACAGAAGCGAGCGACGGTTCAGGCGGGACATGCGGCAAACTCCTCTTTGGCGTGTACCACTGGGAAGATAGAACAAATTCGGCCCTTTGGCGCATCGTCACGCAAACTTGATACCAGGGGGCGAGTGGCAAAGAGACCACTTGCCGAAGGCATTGCCCTACGAATACTTGCGCCATGACACCCAAGCTGATCACCACGATGCAAAGCTATAGCGGGCCGCTGTTCCTGCGCGACCTTGCGGCGGGGGTGACCGTGGCCATGGTGGCCCTGCCGCTCAGCCTCGCCATCGCGATTGCCTCCGGGGCCGATCCTGCAACCGGGCTGATCACGGCGATTGTCGGGGGCTTTCTGATTTCGCTGCTTGGCGGCAGCCGCGTGCAGATCGGCGGCCCGACAGGGGCCTTCATCGTCGTCGTTTACGGGGTCATTGCCGCGCATGGGTTCGACGGGCTGGTGCTGGCAACGCTGATGGCGGGCGTGATGCTGGTTGCGGCGGGCGTTATGCGCGCCGGACGCCTGATCGCTTACGTGCCGGAACCGGTGATCCACGGGTTTACCATTGGCATCGCGGTGATCATTGCGGTCAGCCAACTGAAGGATTTCATGGGGCTGGTAATGACCGAGGTTCCGGCGGAGTTTCTCGAGAAGCTGCACGAAATGTGGATCGCCCGCGACAGCCTTAACATCGCGTCGCTGGCGATCGGGGGCCTGACCATGGGCCTGATCGTGGTGCTTCGCCGGATGTTCCCGCGCCTTCCCGGCCTGATCGTGGCGGTTGCGGCCACCTCGGCCCTGGTTGCCGCGCTGGATCTGCCGGTCGACACGATCCGGTCCCGTTTCGGGAATCTGCCCTCGACCCTGCCGGTGCCGCATCTGCCGGAGATGACCTATGAGCGAGTGATCGAGTTGCTGCCCTCCGCCTTCATCATCGCCTTTCTGGCCGGGGTCGAATCGCTGCTGTCCGCGATGGTGGCCGACCGGATGATCGGCAGCCGCCACCGATCCAATGCCGAGGTTCTGGCGCAGGGATTTGCCAATATCGGCTCGGCTCTCTTTGGTGGCCTGCCCGCCACCGGGGCGATTGCGCGAACGGCGACCAATGTACGCGCCGGGGGCAAGACCCCGGTGGCGGGGCTGGTCCATGCATTGACGATCCTGCTGGTGATGCTGGTCGCCGCGCCGCTGGCGGGGTACCTTGCGATGCCCGCGCTTGCAGGGCTGCTGCTGTTGACCGCCTGGAACATGAGCGAGCCGCAACACTGGCGCGCCCATGCGACCCTGCCACGCGCGGATCTATTCCTGCTGCTGCTTACGCTTGTTCTGACCGTTCTGGCCGATCTGACCATTGCCATCGGGGTCGGTGTGGCCTGCGGCCTTGCCCTGCGCCTCAATCGCCGTAATGCGCCACCGGCCGACTGGACACCGCGCGACGGGTAGGCAGCTTTCCATGGACATTCGCGCGCGTGTGTGAAACAGCATCGCCCCGATCCGAAGGAGTCCGAGACCTATGACCGTCACCCGTTTCGCCCCGTCCCCCACCGGGTATCTGCATGTCGGGAACCTGCGCACCGCGCTGTTCAACTTCCTGATTGCCAAGAAGGCCGGAGGGCAGTTCATCCTGCGCCTTGATGATACCGACCCGGAGCGGTCGAAGCAGGAATATGCGGACCAGATCCAGCGCGATCTGGAATGGCTGGGGCTGACCTGGGACCGGATCGAGAAACAGTCGGAGCGGCTGGACCGCTACGCCGCTGCCGCCGATGAGCTGCGTGAAAAGGGCCGGTTCTATGAGGCGTGGGAAACGCCCACGGAACTGGACCTCAAGCGCAAGAAGCAGCTGAATATGGGCCTGCCACCGGTCTATGACCGTGCAGCGCTGACCCTGTCCGACGAGGAAAAGGCCAAGCTGCGGGCTGAGCGTGGACAAGGCGTCTGGCGCTTCAAGCTTGACCACCAGCGGATCGAATGGACCGATGGCATTCTGGGCGATCTGTCGATTGATGCGGCCTCTGTCTCTGACCCGGTGCTGATCCGGCAGGACGGGCAGGTGCTCTATACCATCGCGTCGGTGGTGGATGACACGGATATGGGTGTGACCCACGTGGTGCGCGGGTCCGATCACGTGACCAACACCGCGACGCAGATCCAGATTATGGAAGCGCTCGGGTTCTCCGCGCCGTCCTTCGCCCACCATTCGCTGCTGACCGGCCCGCAGGGCGAGGCGCTGTCGAAACGGCTTGGCACGCTGGCGCTGAAGGATCTGCGCGAAAACGGGGTGGAGGCGATGGCGCTTCTGTCCCACATGGCGCGACTCGGCTCCTCTCAACCGATTGAGCTGTGTGAGACGCTGGATCAACTTGCCGAGGGCTTTGACCTCAACCATTTCGGGTCCGCCCCCACCAAGTTCGACGTGGACGACCTCTATCCGCTGACCGCCCGATACCTGCACACGCAGCCGCTCTCTGCTGTGGCGGGTCAGGTCGCAGAGATCGGCGTGCCGGACGATCTGGCCGAGACCTTCTGGAACGTGGCCCGCGCCAATATCACCACCCGCCATGACATCGCGGGCTGGTGGCACCTGTTCCGCGACGGGGCGACGCCTCTGGTCGCCGATGAGGATCGGGAATTCGTGGCAGAGGCCTTCGACATGCTGCCCGAGCCACCCTATTCCGCCGACACGTGGAAAAGCTGGACCGACGCGGTGAAAGAGGCCACGGGCCGCAAGGGCAAGGGCCTCTTCATGCCGCTTCGCAAAGCGGTGACCGGGTTGGAGAGGGGGCCGGAAATGGCCGACGTGATGCAGCTTTTGCAGAAGAAACCCGCGCTCTGACTTAGCCTGCGGGCACGCGAATGGTGCAGGTGCCTGGGGCAAACGCTCCGTTGCCGTCCCAGTCGCCGGTCCAGGTTCCATTGCGGTCGCGGGCGGCATCACGGCAGACGGGGCGGGCCTGTGCCACGTGCAGCAGCGGCATGACCTCGACCGTAACGTTCCGCATCGCGGGCGCATTGAAGCGGCATTCATAGAGGAAGTAGTCGATATTGCGGACGCTGCCGCGTTCCGTGGCGCCCTCCTGATCGGCCAGCATGTTGCAGAGGATGAGGGCCTCTGCCTCGTACAGGGCCTCGATATTGACCCGACGGATTTCGGCGGAGGCTGCGGTGGCGGAAAGGGTCAGGGCGATTGCGGCGGTGGTGAGCATCGTGCGGAACATCGGGATTCTCCTTGACTGGTGTTTCGTTGAGATCACATTGCCAAAGCCGATGTCCTGAGACCCTGGGGTCGATCCCCCAATCGATTTTTCAAACGCCCCAAGAAAATAACGCCCCGGCAGGGTGACCGGGGCGCGTGCGTCATGGAAAATGGCTTGGGGGAAAGAGCGGATCAGCGGATCTGGCAGACGGACATCTCGTTCCAGACCGTGGTCCACCAGTGGCCCGTCCATTCGGCCCCGTGGGAATGGGCGATGGCGGGGCAGACCTGTTCGGCATGCTGCTGGTTCCAGATCGGGCCGGCCTCGACGGTGCGGGCGGGCATCTGAATCTGGCAGACCGACATTTCATTCGGGACGGTCGTCCACCAATGGCCGGTCCATTCACCGCCATGGGCCTGGGCGACGGCGGGGCAGACCTGATTGGCGTGGCCTTGGTTCCAGATCGGGCCAGCCTCGATGTTCTCGGCAAAGGCGGGCAGGGCGGCAGAGGTTGCGACGAGGGTCAGGGCGATGGCGGTGCTGCGAAGGATGGTCATGGGTCTGTCTCCGGTTTGGGTGCTGTTGCTGTCTGACACCCTTATGCCCGGCTGCATCCCGCGACGCCTTAGGGTGAATCCCCCAATCGCGCCGGTCTGACAGAGCTATGTGCAGAATTACGGAATGGCGGCGATGCACCCGCCGTGGCAGACACACGGGATGGCACATTCAAACGCAGTCTTCCTTCAGGGCAATCTGTTCCGTCACATCTCGGTCATGTCCCTGACGGCATCCCTGGGGCTGATGGCGGTCTTCCTTGTCGATTTCGTCGACATGATCTTCATCTCGATGCTGGGGAAAGCCGAACTCGCTGCGGCCGTTGGCTATGCAGGCGCGATCCTGTTCTTCACCTCGTCCTTCGGGATCGGCATGTCGATTGCCGCCGGGGCGCTGGTGGCGCGGGCGCTCGGCGGCGGGGATGAGAGCGGCGCGCGGATGAAGGCGACGACGGCGCTGAGCTATGGGTTTGCCTTCGGTGCGGTCTTCGCTGCGATTGTGTGGGTCAATCTGGGGTTCCTCGTGACATTGATGGGGGCAACCGGCGAGACGCATGATCTGGCGGTCGGCTATCTGCAGATCATCATCCCGAGCCTTCCGTTGCTGTTGATCGGCATGGTTGGTGGCGCGATCCTGCGCGCCCATGGCGCGGCGCGGCGGGCGATGTACGCGACCATCATCGGTGGGTTGGTGAACGCGGTTCTGGACCCGATCCTGATCTTCGGTCTGGACCTGGAACTGACCGGCGCGGCGCTGGCCAGCGTGGCGGCGCGGGTGTCGATTGCCGCTGCGGCGCTCTATCCGATCCTGCGCCACTACGGTGGGTTCGCGCGCCCGACAAGAGACGAATTTGCAAGCGATTTCAGACCCATATTCGCGCTCGCCCTGCCCGCGATCCTGACCCAACTGGCGACGCCGGTGGGGCAGGCCTACGTGACGCGGGCGATGGCGGAGTTTGGCGAAGAAGCGGTTGCGGGCATGGCCATCGTGGGGCGCCTGATCCCGGTTGCGTTCGGGACCATCTTCGCTCTTTCCGGAGCGGTCGGGCCCATCATCGGCCAGAATTTCGGAGCACAGAACTATGGCCGGGTGCGGCGGGCCTATCTGGATGGGCTGCTCTTTACCGCGCTTGTGGTGGTCGTGGTCTCGGGGCTGCTGTTCGTCTTGCGCGGACCCATCGGGGCACTGTTCGAGCTGGAGGGTCTGTCGCAGGAGATCGTCTATCTCTTCTGCGGGCCGTTGGCTTTGGCTTGGTTTTTCAACGGGATGATCTTCGTCTCGAATGCCAGTTTCAACAATCTGGGCCATCCCTTTTACTCCACCTGGACCAATTGGGGCCGCCATACATTGGGAACGATTCCCTTCGTGATGCTGTTTGCCGCATGGTTCGGCGCGGCGGGGGTTCTGATCGGTCAGGCGGTCGGCGGGGTCATGTTCGGGCTGTGGTCGGGATGGCTGGCGATGCGGGTCATTGCGCGCCAGGATCCGCCGAGCGAACCGCGCCCGTTCCAGCGCCAGGCCCGGCTGACGCAGCTGTTCAACTTCCGCCGTTAGGGGCGAAAACACCCCGGTGCCCCCCCGTGCACCATGCGTACACCCCCCGTACACCCCCCGTGCAGACGAAACCTCGATTTCCGAAATCCGCCGAACCTGTCGCAAGACCTTGCCGCTTGCGGGGGGAAGAGGTTTCGAAACCTCTTCACAAGGGCCTTCGAAGGCCCTTCCCCGCCCGCGGGAGGGCCGGGCGCATCGGATCGGGCGGCACAGGGGAGATCAGCCATATCTGGCCGTTGGATCTGTGGAAAGCACGAGATGCCTCCGGCGGAGGTATTTGGGCCAAGATGAAAGCGGACGGCGTGATGCGGGAACGGGCGGCGGCGAGGGGCTTGCCAGAGCGACGGCCCGAGTCTATACGCCCCCGGTGGCCCTGCCTGGGTCCGAGACTCAACAATCAAGAAATGCCGTGTTTGGCCCCGTGATCGCTTCGGGGGTCAGTTCCGGCGAAGGAGAAGCGACATGAAACTGCATGAACTGCGCGACAATCCCGGCGCGACCAAGAAAGCCAAGCGTATCGGCCGCGGCCCCGGTTCGGGCAAGGGCAAGACCGCTGGCCGTGGTATCAAGGGTCAGAAATCCCGGTCCGGTGTTGCGCTGAACGGCTACGAAGGCGGCCAGATGCCGCTTTACCAGCGTCTGCCCAAGCGTGGCTTCAACAAGCCCAACCGCAAGGCATTTGCTGTCGTCAACCTGGGCCTGATCCAGAAATTCGTGGACGAGGGCAAGCTGGACGCATCCGCTGCCATCACCGAGGATGCGCTGGTCGCGTCCGGCCTGGTGCGCCGCAAGCTGGACGGTGTACGGGTTCTGGCCAAGGGCGATGTGACCGCCAAGCTGAACCTGACCGTGACCGGTGCTTCCAAGTCCGCCATCGAGGCCGTCGAGAAGGCTGGTGGCAGCCTGACCGTGGCGGCTGCGGCTGCGGCGGAATAACTCGGCCTTCGGGCAAAAGCCCGATCAACGCTTGTGAGCGGTAACCTTACCGCTTACATCTTTGGCAAGTTCTTCCCGCGCCGCGTGGTCGACTCCGATCCCGCGGCGCTGTGCATGAGAGAGACCCTATGGCATCTGCTGCAGAGCAAATGGCCGCGAACCTGAGCTGGCGTACCTTTGGCAAAGCCACCGAGCTGCGCCAGCGTATCCTGTTCACCATCGGCCTTCTGATCATCTACCGTATCGGCACCTATATCCCGGTTCCCGGAATCGACGGCGAAGCGCTGCGCGACTTCCTCGACCAGGCCGCGGGCGGCATCGGCGACATGATCGACGTGTTCACCGGCGGCGCGCTGGGGCGGATGGGGGTCTTTGCCCTCGGCATCATGCCCTATATCTCGGCCTCGATCATCGTGCAGCTGATGACGGCCATGGTGCCGGCGCTGGAGCAGCTGAAGAAAGAGGGTGAACAGGGGCGCAAGAAGATCAACCAGTACACCCGCTACGGCACGGTGTTGCTGGCCACCTTCCAGGCCTACGGGCTGGCCGTCAGCCTGGAAGCGGGCGAACTTGTGACCGATGGCGGCTGGTTTTTCCGCGCGGCCTGCGTGATCACGCTGGTGGGCGGCACCATGTTCCTGATGTGGCTGGGCGAACAGATCACGCAGCGCGGCATCGGCAACGGTATCTCGCTGATCATTTTCGTCGGCATCATTGCCGAGATCCCCGGCGCGCTGGCGCAGTTCTTTACGCTTGGCCGGTCGGGCGATCTGCAGACCTTTACCGTTCTGGGCATCATCGCGATGTTGCTTGGTACGCTGACCTTCGTGGTGTTCATGGAGCGCAGTCTGCGCAAGATTCACATCCAGTATCCGCGCCGGCAGGTGGGGA
>NZ_MNBL01000004.1 GCF_001879695.1 Nioella sediminis | reverse complement strand
TTCGGCCGCCAGTACCGGGAAATCGGGCACGTTATTGTCCCATTCAATCAGCGTTGGTTTTGCCCCGCCGCGCGCGATGGTGTGCGCGTAGAGCGTCCAGACCGGATCGACCACTTCGCGCCCATGGCTGTCGATCAGCAGGGGCTGTCCATGGTCATCCTCATCCTCGTCATGGCCGCCCAGATGAATTTCCCCCACCTGCGCCAGCGGGAACGCGTCGATATAGGCGACCGGATCCCAGCTCTGGTTGGTGGCGGAGACGAAGACGTTGTTCACATCCAGCAGCAGCCCGCAGCCAGTGCGCTTTGCGATTTCCGAAAGAAACGTGACCTCATCCATCGTGGATTCGGCAAAGGCGAGATAGGTGGAGGGGTTTTCCAGCAGCATCGGACGGCCCAGAACCTCTTGCACTTGGTCGATGTGGTCTGCGACGCGGGCCAGCGTCGCCTCGGTATAAGGCAGGGGCAGCAGGTCGTTCAGATAGTGGTCGCCATGGGTGGACCAGGCGAGATGTTCCGAGAAACTGGCGGGGTTCAGCCAGTCGCAGAGATGCTTGAGGCGGGCGAGGTGATCGGGATCGAGCGGGCCTTCGCCACCGATAGAGAGGCCGACACCATGCACCGAGATCGGAAAGCGATCCGCGAGCGCGCGCAGTTGCGCCAGCGGGCGGCCGCCGTCACCCATGTAGTTTTCGGCATGGATCTCCAGCCAACTGACCGCGCCGGGCGCGCTGATAAGGGATTGGAAATGCTGGGGCTTGTAGCCGATGCCCGCAAGTTGGGGCAGACGGTTTTCCTGCGCGAGGTCGTACATGGCGTGTCCCTTGGGTCTTTGGCAGAACCCCCCGGCCCGTTGAGGGCCGGGGGTGAAGGTCAGCGCGATCAGCTGTCCATTTCTTCTTCCATCATCGAGACGTCGCGGTACTGGGCCAGAACATCCTCGGCCAGACCATCGGGAAGGTCGCGGGCCAGACCGATGTAACCGTCGGCTTCCAGCGAGGCCTCGGATTCGCCCATGCGGCCATCGGGCAGCTCGATCTCGGCGCAGGTGCCGGCGGGGACCAGCGTCCAGGCGTTGCCCTGATAGTCGATGGTGGAGGACCCGGCGCAGGTGGTGCCGGGGCCTGCGGCGCAGCCGTTTTCACCGGCCAGCGACACGCCGTAGCACTTCTCCATCGCCTGCGCGGAGGCAGAGGTGGTGGTGACGGCGCCAAGTGCGGCGGCAACGGCGCCCATCAGGGCCAGCGATTTGATTTGGGTCGACATGGGGTAGCTCCCTAAAACTGATATTTTCCGTGTCCCACCCGTCGAGCGGGTGATGGGAAAGTGGTAAGTCGCCGGGTCGATCACTGGCCAGTCACAGGCCCGTCAAGCACGCGTGCGTGACCCTCTGTCAGGGTGGCGTGAGGCGGGCCGGTTGGGTTGGAAGGTGTGATTATTGAATGAAATCATGTAATTGTGGGGAAGATTCCACCGGCGGGAAGGTGACGGGTTTCTGCCTGCCGCCTCGTCCCGTCGGTGAAATGTTTCAACCGAAAGTGGTGCCTTGGGCTTGGCTGTCTGGCAGATCGTGCCTATCTCGGGCTCCGAACAGGCAAGAAACCAACGGAGAGCCTTCATGCGCAACGCAGCCCTCGTTCTGGGAATCATCGGTGGCATTCTGGGAATGATCGTCGGGTTCTTCGGCTATGGTTACGTGACCTTCATCGACCATTTCGGCGAGGTGCCGGATATCGCCAGACAGGTGGACAACCCCGATCTGATCAAGGCGGCGAGCATCATATCGCCCATTCTGGCGCTGGCAGGCGGGGCCATGGCGCGGGCACGGGCGCTGTGGGGTGGTATCTTCCTGCTGCTGTCGGCGGCGGGCATGTACTACGCCTTCGGCTTCGGCGTCTTCACCATGTTCCCGATTGCCCTTTGCGGCCTGGGTGGTTTGCTGGCCATCGCGGCGGGGCGGCCGGATGAGGAAGTGAGCCACTTCTGAGGGGCTACAGCACCGCGCGCAGCACCGAAAGAGCGCCGCGTTTCCATGGCACCCTGTGGGTCACGCCCGCGCCCTTGGCGATCCGGTCACGGTTCGCCAGATACCAGTCGAAGTTGCGCAGCAGCGCGTCGATATTGGAATGGCGCGGCACGAAGCCCAGTTTCTCTCGGGCGCGGTCGATGCTGACGAAACTGTCCTTCGACGCGGTCTCGTAAATCCATTTATAGAGCGGCGAGAGATGCACCGCCTCCAGCCCGCGCAGGGTCCAGATGGCGGGGGTGGCGGGAAAGCCGATGATGCGTTTGCCAAAACCTGCCCGGTCCAGCACCGCCTGAAAGCTTTCGCGCATGGTGCCAAACTCTGCCGCGCCAATGTTGAACGTGTCGTTGACGGTCTGGGCCTCGCCAAATGCACTCAGGCAGATCGCTTCGTTCAGGTCGTCCACATCCAGCAGCTGATAGCGGTTCTGGCCCGATCCGAGGACCGGGAAATTATGCCCGGTCGAGGCGAAATCATAGAGCAGTTCGAACGCGCCGAGCCGTTCCGGGCCGACAAAACTCTTGGGTCTCAGCACCGGCAGAATCAGCCCATCCGCGCGAAACTGACGGCAAAGCTTTTCCGCGGCCACTTTCGATTCCCCGTAAGGCCCCACGCCCTGCATCGGGTCAGCCTCCACCAGCGGGTGGTGATCTGGGATGCCGTAGACGGCGGTTGAGGAGATATGAACAAAGCGGCGGATGCCTTTGCGCAGCGCAGATGACAGCAGCATATGGGTGCCGTCCACATTGGTGGAATGAATTTCCTCTGCGCTGGCCAGTGGCAGGGCTGCGGCGCAATGAATGACGATGTCGATGCCCTTGAAGGCGCGATCATGAAGCGCGAGGTCGCGGATATCGCCCTGCAAAACGTCGATCCGGTCCGCCTCGGGGTAGGTGAAGGGGGCAATGTCCCAACTGCGCAGGGAATGGCCCCGGTCCAGCAGGTATCGGATCAGGTTGATCCCAAGAAAGCCTGCCCCGCCGGTGACGAGGATGGATTTTGGGGCGGTCGTGGATTTGGTTGGCGCTGTCATGCACCGACTTAAGCGCGGGGCCGCGCAGGGGGATATGACCTGGATCAACTGAAAAGGCCGGCCCCATGTCGGGACCGGCCTTGTCGTCAGATCGGGCTGTGATCAGCGTTGATCGGGCGCGATTGCATCGGCGGCGAGGCTTGCAACCACCTCGTCCAGCGACAGGACCGAGGTCTGCTTTTCCCCAAGGCGGCGGACGGTGACGGTGCGGTCCTCCACCTCCTTGCGGCCAATGGCGAGGATCACCGGCACCTTGCCCACGGAATGTTCGCGGACCTTGTAGTTGATCTTCTCGTTGCGGATATCGGCCTCGGCCCGCACGCCCTGCGCGGTCAGGGCTGCCACGACCTCCTGCACATAGTCATCCGCCTCGGACACGATGGAGGCCACGACCACCTGACGCGGGGCCAGCCAGAAGGGCAGCTTGCCTTCCCAGTTCTCGATCAGAATGCCGATGAACCGCTCGAACGACCCAAGGCAGGCGCGGTGCAGCATGAAGGGCCGGTGCTTGGCCCCGTCCTCACCGGTGTAGTTCGCATCCAGCCGCTCGGGCAGGTTCGGATCGACCTGGAATGTGCCGCACTGCCAGACCCGGCCAATGGCGTCGGTCAGGTAGAAGTCGAGCTTCGGCCCGTAGAACGCCCCGTCGCCCGGTTCCAGCGTGTAATCGCGGCCCACGGCCTTGATCGCGTTTTCCAGCGCGCCTTCGACATAGTCCCAGCTTTCATCGCTGCCGACGCGCTTTTCGGGGCGGGTGGCGAAGCGGATTTCAAACTCGGGGAAGCCAAGCTCTTCATAGACATTGGCGAGGAAGTCGATGAACCGCGCGCATTCCTCCTGGATCTGATCCTCGGTGCAGAAGATATGCGCGTCATCCTGGGTAAAGCCCCGCACCCGCATGATCCCGTGCAGCGCGCCCGAGGGTTCGAACCGCGCGCAGGACCCGAATTCCGCCAGCCGCAGCGGCAGATCGCGATAGCTTTTCTGGCCCTGGTTGAACACCTGCACGTGACAGGGGCAGTTCATCGGCTTCAGCGCATTGATCCGCGTTTCGGCGCGGTTCTTGGCGGAGGCATCGTCATTCTCGCCATCGCGGCTTTCATCCACTTCGACGATGAACATGTGATGCTGGTACTTTTCCCAGTGGCCCGAGGCTTCCCACAGCTTGCGGTCCACGACCTGCGGCGTGTTGATCTCGCGGTAGCCCCCGGCGCGCTGCTTGCGGCGCATATAGTCCTGAAGCGTGGTGTAGATCGTCCAGCCGCCCGGATGCCAGAAGACCTGACCGGGCGCTTCTTCCTGCATGTGAAAGAGGTTCATCTCGCGGCCAAGCTTGCGGTGGTCGCGCTTGGCGGCCTCCTCCAGCATCGTCAGATGCGCCTTGAGATCGTTCTTGTTGCGGAAAGCGACGCCGTAAATCCGTTGCAGCATGGCGCGATTGCTGTCGCCACGCCAGTAGGCGCCCGCGACGCTCATCAGTTTGAACGCATCCGCCGGAACCTGCCCGGTATGCTGAAGATGCGGACCACGGCAGAGATCCTGCCAATGCCCGTGCCAATACATGCGCAGCGGTTCGTCGCCGGGAATGGCCTCGATCAGCTCCACCTTGTAGGGCTCGTTATTGGCCGCGTAGAACTTGACCGCGCGGTCGCGCTCCCAGATCTCGGTGGTGACCGGATCGCGGCGGTTGATGATCTCGCGCATCTTGGCTTCGATCTGGCCGAGGTCTTCGGGGGTAAACGGCTCCGCCCGGTCGAAATCGTAATACCAGCCGTTTTCAATCACCGGGCCGATGGTGACCTTTACGTCGGGCCAGATCTCCTGCACGGCGCGGGCCATGATATGGGCGCAGTCATGGCGGATCAGCTCCAGCGCCTGCGTGTCGTCCTGCATGGTGTGAATGGCGATGGAGGCGTCTTGCTCGATCGGCCATTGCAGGTCCCAATGGGCACCGTTCACGGTGGCGGAGATGGCCTTTTTGGCCAGCGAGTTGGAAATGCCGGCGGCCACATCGGCAGGCGTCACGCCAGCCGCGTAGTCACGGGAATTGCCATCGGGGAAAGTCAGGGAAATCTGGGCCATCTGGCACAAGCTCCTCGTCGGTTTGGCGCCCACGGAACGCCCGGTTGCGGGTATATGGTTTCGGTGGGCAGAGGTGACGTCAGACGCGCCTTGTGTCAAGGGCGGATGCACCCGCCCGGCTTGATCCCGTTCCCGTGGCATTAACCTTAACCCCGTCTGTTAAGGTTAATGGGGTAGGGGCGGCCCCTGCTTGGCGCAATGTCATGCCGTCTACCTTCGCGCATTTCCAAGGGCGCTACGCATAAAAACTTGTCCGATCTCCCCGCCGCAGGCAAAACCGGGGGGAAGATCAGGGAGGACGCCGCCACATGACCCCACAAACGCTGACCACCAAGCAGGGCCGCAGGATTGCCTTTCATCAAAGCTCTGGCACGGGCCCGGGCGTGGTGTTTCTGGGCGGGCTCAAATCCGACATGCAGGGCAGCAAGGCGGTGCATCTGGAGGCCTGGGCCAAGCGCACCGGCCGCGCCTTCCTGCGGTTCGACTATTCGGGGCATGGCGAAAGCTCTGGCGCCTTCACCGATGGCTGTATCGGCGATTGGGCCGAGGATGCCGAGGCCGCGATCCTGACCCTAACCGAAGGTCCGCAGATCCTCGTTGGTTCGTCCATGGGCGGGTGGCAGGCGCTGCTGTTCGCCCGCAAGCACCCGGAATTGGTGGCGGGGCTGGTGGGCATCGCCGCCGCGCCCGACTTCACCGAGGACGGGATGTGGGACAGCTGGTCTGATGCCCAGAAGGCAGAGATGGCCGAAACGGGGCAGGTCGCTCTGCCCTCGGACTATGGTGAGCCCTACATCATCACCAAACGCATGATCGAAGATGGCCGCAATCAACTGGTCCTGCGCAGCCCCCTGACCGTCAATGCCCCCGTGCGGCTGTTGCAAGGCACGGCGGATGAGGATGTGGACATGTCCGTTGCCTTGCGCCTGCTGGATCATGTGGAAGGCCCCGATGTCCGGCTGGAACTGGTGAAGGGGGCCGATCACCGCTTTTCCGACGACTATTGCCTGTCGCGGATCGAGACGGCCATCGAGGATGTGCTGACCCATGTTTAGGTTGCTCAAACGCCTGGTCCTTACCATTGTCTCTGTGGTGGCGCTGGCCGGTGGTCTCCTGATCCTCGGCCCGCGTGAACGCATCGAACGTGGCGCGCCGGTGTCCATCGAGGGCAGGGGGATTGCCGAGGTTCTGGCCGCGCGCGAGGCGGCGTTCGACGACATCACACCGGGCGTGGAGGCGCGGGTGATCTGGGCCGGTGAGCCCGAGATGCAGACGCCGCTCTCGATCCTCTATCTGCATGGCTTCTCCGCCACATCCGAAGAAATCCGCCCGGTGCCCGACAATGTGGCCGAAGCGCTGGGCGCGAACCTGATCTATGCGCGCCTGACCGGGCATGGGCGCGGCGGGGATGCGCTGGCGGCGGCAACGGCCAGTCAGTGGGCCAATGATGCGGCGCTGTTCCTCGATCTGGCCCGCGCGGCGGGGGAACGGGTGCTGATCATCGGAACGTCGACCGGCGCGACGCTGGCCAGCTATGCCATGACCGAGCCCGACATGGCCGCCGATGTGGTGGGCCTGGTGATGGTGTCGCCGAATTTCCGCGTCATGAACCGCTCTGCCGTGATCACCGAGCTGGCCTTCGCCCGCCGGATCGTGCCGCTGCTGGCAGGCGAGGAACGGGCCTGGGACGCCCTGAACGAGGGACATGGGCGTTACTGGACCACGCGCTATGGCACCGGGGTGTTGACCAGCCTCGGCACCCTGATGAGAGAAACGAGGGCACGCGACTACAGCGGCGTTTCAGCCCCGGTTCTGGCGGTTTTCTCCGACAACGACCGCGTGGTATCGGCTGCGGCCACGCGCGACTTTCTGGCCGGATGGGGCGGCGCGGTGACCTTGGCCCCGCAAGACCTGCCGGAAACAGGAGCGGACCCGTTTTTTCATGTCATTGCGGGCGATATCCTCAGCCCCGCGATGACCGGGCCGGTGACAGACGTCATTCTTGAATGGGTTCAAGCAACGCTCCCTTGAGCTGCCAGCCGCGCTTGGGCCTCGCAAAACGGTTGCCCAAAGACAAGGGCTCTGCAACTCTGTCGGAAAGTGATTTCAGAGAGGGGTGTTCCATGGGGTTTCTCAAACCGATTGTTGCGGGTCTGACCGCACTTGCGCTGGCCGGGCCTGCCATGGCGCAGGATTGGGGGCTGCGGTCGAATTTCGAGCAACGATGGTTCTTTGCCGGAACCGGTACAGAGGGCGGGCCGATCAGCTTCAATTGCGCGGGCCACTATCAGGATGCGGACTGGTCCTATGGTGAGGGCGGCGGCCCCTATGACCCCTATATCATCCATGTCTCGATGACCGAAGCGCTTGGCCCCATTGATTGGAGCCAGCCGGACGCCGGACGCCGGTCGGACGTGATCTTTTCCATCGGCGGGCTTGGCTACCAGTTTCCGCAGATCCAGTGGAACGAGATGGTCGGCGATTGGGGGGTGGTGATCTCCATGGGCGATCCGTTGATCACGGCGCTGCTGGCGGGCGGGCCGAGCGAGCTTTGGGCCGGGGATCGGCGGGTCGCGCAACTGTCGGGGACCGGTCTTGCGGAAAACCTTGCACAGGCGATCCGGTTTTGTGACGGCCATTGGGCCGCAATGGGCGTCGGGGTGCCCCAGCATGCTGCGCAGACCGTCATGACCCTCAGAGGACAAGGCGGGTAAGGTCGGCTCAGTGAAGTTGTAACGATGGATCCTGTTGTTTTCATTCCGGGTTTCATGGCTGACGCGCGGGCGTTCCGGCATCAGATCGAGGCCCTGTCGATGGGTCGTCCGGTTCAAATCGCCTCGCTTGCCGGGTCCGATTCCGTGCGCGAGATGGCCAGCCTCGCCTTGCAGGGATTGCCGCAGCGCTGTGCGTTGGTCGGCCATTCCCTTGGCGGCATGGTGGCGATGGAACTGGCCCGCCTCGCGCCGGACAGGGTCACGCGGCTGGTGCTGATCTCGACCGATGCGCTGTCGGAATTGCCAGGCGTCGCGGCGGCCCGCGATACGATGATTGCGCGGGCGCGGGCGGGTCGGCTTGCGGATGCGATGGCCGAGGCGCTGCCATCGGGGGCTTTGGCACCCGGGGCCGGTCGCGCCGGGGTTCTGGATACTGTCCGGCAGATGGCGGAACGGGCCGGAGCAGATGCCTTTCACGCCCAATCCCGCGCGATGCAGCGCCGCCCGGACCAGCAAGGAACGCTGCGCCGCCTGCCAGTTCCCACGCTGGTCGTCTGCGGAGCGCATGATCGTCTGTTTCCAGCCCGCAGGCACGAGGTGATGGCCGGGTTGCTGCCGCAAGGGCGGTTGGTGGTGCTGGAGGAGGCGGGGCATCTGCCGATGCTGGAGCAGCCCGAGCAGGTCACCGATTTGCTGGATCGGATGCTGAGGGTCTGAGTTCTAATCCGCCCTCGGGGCAAGCACCGGCGCATTGATCGGGCTGCCATCGGCGTTGAAGAACGGGGTCTGTTTGCCCGCACGCCCAAGCTTTGCAGCGAGGGTGCGTTTCACAAAGCGCCAGATGACCCGGCCGCCATTCTGGTGGCGCTGCTTGCCATTGGGACCGGTGACGAAGCCATGGGCGATGACAGGGCCAAGTGGCGCGGGATCGGACAGGTTGCCCGTCAGGATGCCCGCGAAGGGCAGCGCAGGGGAGCCGAAAGTGTTGATCATCGGCGTATCGCAACATTGCGCCGTCCAGCGAAACAGGCCCTTTGGCGACAGCTGAACCGGGATCAACCGGTCGGCGCCCGTGACGATCTCGATCCGGTCCGGGGTGGTCTGCCAAAGATCGACACCGCCCGCAGCCGAGTCGCCCAGACCTGAAAGCTGCATCGCGCGGGCGCAGGAATTGCAGTGGCAGACGACATGCGTTCCCTCTTGCGGGCGCACATCGTGCAGGATGCCGGTGACGGTGCCGCAGCGGCAGGCGAAGGAGATATCCGCGCCTGCCGTCATGGGACTATTCGGCGGCCGTGGTGACGGCGCTGACCGGGGTCTTGGGAACATCGCAATTGGCGTCGATGAAGTTCAGCACCAGCGGGCGGATATTGGTGCGCCAGCTTTTCCCGGCGAAGATGCCGTAATGCCCGGCGTTCGGTTCCAGGTAGTTGGCCTTCTTCTCTTCCGGCAGGCCGGTGCATAGCCGCAGCGCAGCGACACATTGACCGGGGGCCGAGATATCGTCCTTGCCGCCCTCGACCGTTTTGACCGCGACGGTGGTGATCTTGCCCAGATCGACCTGCTTGCCCGCGACGGTGAAGCGATTCTGTGCAATCTCCAGCCCTTTGAAGATGCGTTCGACGGTCGACAGGTAAAATTCTGCCGTCATGTCCATCACGGCGAGATATTCGTCGTAGAATCGGTTGTGCTTGTCATGATCCGAGGCTTCGCCCTTGGCGACGGCAAGGATCTGGTTGGAGAACGCCTTGGCGTGCTTTTCCGCGTTCATCGCCATGAAGGAGCTGAGCTGCTGAAGACCAGGATAGACCATCCGGCCCGCGCCCATGTACTTGAAGCCGACGCGCTGAACGACATGGCGTTCCAGCGTGCCCATGGTGATGCGGTTGCCGAAATCGGTGACGTCGGTCGCGGCCGCATCGGGGTCGATCGGGCCGCCGATCAGGGTCAGGGTGCGGGGCTGTGCGTCGGGGTCTTCCTCGGCCAGATAGGCGGTGGCGGCCAGCGCGAGGGGCGCAGGCTGACAGACTGCGATCACATGGGTATCTGGCCCCATTTCGCGCAGAAAATCAACGAGGTAGAGCGTATAATCCTCGATATCGAACTTGCCTTCCGACACCGGAATGTCGCGCGCATTGTGCCAATCGGTGATGTATACGTCACAATCGGGCAGCAGGCTGACAACGGTCGAGCGGAGCAGCGTAGCGTAGTGGCCCGACATCGGCGCAACCAGCAGAACCTTGCGGCCCGTGGGCGCGCGGCCCTGCACCTTGAACCGGATCAGGTCGCCAAAGGGGCGGGGCATCACGGTTTCGATATCGACCAGATGGTCGCGACCATCGGCGCCGGGAATGGAATGGATGTTCCAGTCGGGCTTGGCGATCATCCGTTCGAAGCTGCGTTCCATGACCTCGCCCCAGGCGGCGGTCAGTTTGATCATCGGATTCGGGATCAACCCAAGCTGGGGGTAGCCGCACATCGCGCGTGCGGTGGACCCGAGCCACTGGTTGGTCACACGGATCGATTCCATCATGTCGTAAGTAAGAAGATGTTTCATCGCGCTGTGACTCCTGCAAAACTGAGGAACGACCGGTCCAGTCGGACCCGGATCATTTCGTCGCTTTGCCCCCTCACCCTGGCAAGGCTTATATGCACATGCAGCATTGAGAGGGCAAAATCAAGTCATGGCACAGCACGCAGACGGAGGAGACAGCGACATGGGGGACAATCTTGAACGCCTCAATGCGAATCTCGCGAAGATGGAGGAGCTGTCCAAACGGATGGTGGCCGCCCTCGGACAGAAGGACCTGACAACCGACGCGGGCATGTCCGGGCCGGGGCAGGATCTGTACGTGAAAGCGGGGTCGGCGCTGTTCAACGAGATGCTGACAAACCCCACCAAGCTGATGGGCCATCAGGTAGCCTATTGGTCGAAGGCGGTGGAAAATTTCATCGAAACGCAGCAGGCGCTTGCTGCCGGGCAGTTCGAAATGCCGGAAGACGACGATGCCCCGAAGGACAAGCGATTTGCCAATCCGATGTGGCGCACACATCCCTATTTCCGCTTCGTGCGCAAACAGTACGAACTGAATTCCGACGCCATCGAGCAATCCATGGCCGAGCTGGAGGGGCTGACCCCGAAGGAAAAGAGCCGGGTGGAGTTCTTTTCCCGCCAGATCATCGACCTCTTTGCGCCGACGAATTACCTCGCCACCAATCCCGACGCGCTGCAGAAGGCCATCGACACGGATGGGCAGAGCCTCGTGGACGGGCTGGAAAACCTTGTCCGCGACATCGAGGCCAACAAGGGTGAGCTGCTGCCGACCCTGTCGGACCCCAATGCCTTCAAGGTAGGTGAAAACATCGGCACCGCAGAAGGCAAGGTCGTGTTCCGCAACCGGATGATGGAGGTAATCCAGTACGCGCCCAAGACCGACACGGTCTATCGCACGCCGCTGGTGATCTTCCCGCCCTGGATCAACAAGTTCTACATCATGGACCTCAAGCCCCAAAACTCGCTGATCCGCTGGATCGTCGAGCAGGGCTATACGCTGTTTGTCGTGAGCTGGGTGAACCCAGATGCCAGCTATGCCGAAGTCGGGCTGGAGGACTATATCGAGGAGGGGTATCTTCAGGCGGTCGAGGTCGCCAAGGAGATCACCGGAGAGAAACAGGTCAATGCCGTTGGCTATTGCATCGCGGGCACGACCCTGTCGGCGACGCTGGCCCTGCTGCAAAAACGCGGCGACAAGTCGATCAAATCGGCCACCTTCTTCACCACGCTCACCGATTTCAGCGATCAGGGGGAGTTTACCGTCTTCCTGCAGGATGATTTCGTCGACGCGATCGAACGGCAAGTCACCGAGAAGGGCATCCTCGACAGTTTCTTCATGTCCAAGACCATGAGTTTCCTGCGGTCGAACGATCTGGTCTACGGCCCCGCCGTGCGCAGCTACATGATGGGCGAAGCACCGCCCGCCTTCGACCTGCTCTACTGGAATGGCGACAGCACCAACCTGCCCGGCCGGATGGTCAAACAGTACCTGCGCCAGCTTTGCCAGGGCAATGAACTGGCCGAGGGAGGCTTCAAGATTCTGGGCGAAACGGTCAGCATCCGCGACATCAAGCTGCCGGTCTGTTCCGTCGGCACCAAGACCGACCACATTGCGCCGTGGAAGAACTGCTATCGCGGTTTTTCGCAGTTCGGCAGCCGCGACAAGACCTTCATCATGTCCGAGTCGGGGCATATCGCCGGCATCATCAACCCGCCCTCCAAGAAGAAATACGGCCACTTCCTGAACCCCAAGGTCAAAGGCACCGCGGACGAGTGGCTGGAAGGCGCGGAATTCCATGAGGGCTCGTGGTGGCCGGTTTGGGAAGAGTGGTTGCAACGCCGGTCAGGGGCGCAGGTTTCCGCCCGCGAACCGGGTGAGTCGGGCCATGAAACGCTTGGCGATGCGCCTGGAACCTATGTTCTGGTGACGACAAAGGGCTGATTTCCAAGGGGTTTGCGAATATTTTGCTGCGGTGCAGAAAAAGACTTGATTTGCTGCGCTGCAGCATGCATATTCTTTCGCAGACGCAGAATTCAAACCCTACCGTCCCCGAGCTGGACAAACAGGAGACAGACCCATGGCCAAGACCAACGATTTCACCAAATACATCAACGAAGCAATGGCTGCTTTCCCCGTTGACATGACCGCCTACAACGATGCCTTCAAATCTTCCGCCGCAATGGGCGAGAAGTTCTCCAAGGTTGCTCTGGAAGCCGCCGAAAAG
Organism: Nioella sediminis; assembly: GCF_001879695.1. Taxonomy (GTDB): domain Bacteria; phylum Pseudomonadota; class Alphaproteobacteria; order Rhodobacterales; family Rhodobacteraceae; genus Nioella; species Nioella sediminis. Next base: position 22,160 of record NZ_MNBL01000004.1, on the reverse strand, counting down.
TCGACCGAGATCTCGACCCAGTGGACCAAGGACACCCTGGCCAAGCTTGGCGATGTTGCAAAGGTCAAGGACGAGCCGACCGCCTACACCAAGTCGATGACCGATTTCGCATCGGCTCAGGCTGAAATGACCGCCGAAACCCTGGCCGCCTTCGCCGAGGTTGCCAAGAAAGTGCAGATGGAAACCGTCGAGCTGATGATGGCCGCCGGCAAGGAAGCTTCGGAAGAAGCCACCGCAGCCGTCAAGAAAGCCACCGCCGAGGTGACCACCGCTGCTAAGAAAGCTGCTGCCGCCTGAGGCGCCAGACAGCCCTGATTTCGCCCGGATTTCCTCCCACTCCGCGCGAATTCCAGAAGGACGGACCCGCACCCCGGGCCCGTCCTTTTCTTTTGTGCGGTCAGGTGATTGCTTTTTGTGCACAAAGGACTAGGCTCTCCATGCTGCAATGCAGTGTGAAGGATAAGGGAGTTGGCTATGGCTGACACGAATGCACCGTTGCTGATCAAGCGCTATGCCAGCCGCAGGCTCTACAATACCGAGACGTCGGACTATGTGACGCTGGAAGATATCGCAGGCTTCATTCGCGAAGGCCGCGAGGTGAAGATCGTCGATCTGAAATCGGGCGACGATCTGACCCGGCAATACCTGCTGCAGATCATCGCCGAACATGAAAGCCGCGGTGAAAGCGTGCTGCCCATCGGCGTGCTGACCGATCTGGTGCGCAGCTACACCACGCAGGCGCAGAGCGTCGTGCCGGAGTTTCTGGCCATGTCTTTCGAGATGCTGCGGGACGGACAGTCAAAAATGGTCGAGAACATGACCGCGCTGAACCCGATGGCCAGCATGCCTGGCTTCGAGGCGATGCGCGCGCAGCAAGAGGCCTTCATGAAGGCCATGACCGGCGGCATGTCCGGCCAGTGGTCGGGGCCTGCCGCGTCAGAGGACGAGGGCAGCGAAGAGGCCGGGGACGAGCTTTCAGAGATCAAGAAACAACTGGCCGAACTTCAGTCGAAACTGTCCAAGCTGTGATCCGCGCCGAAGAAGGATTTTCCCGAAAATCCTTCAGGCGCGAAAGCCGGAAGATTTTTCCGGAAAAATCTTCTTTTTAAAAACTTTTCGTGAAAAGTTTTCGTCAGGTCCCGTAGGCGCGGGTCTGGGATTTCACGTCTTCGGCCGCAGCCAGAAGAGCCGAGGCGATTAAATCGAGATCGTCCCTCTGAAGCCGCGCCGGAAGGCGCACATCGCAGGCCCGCATCAGCATGGCGCGGGTTTGGGGCAGGTCGGGCTGGTCGCCGGCAATGAACTGCCAGTTCCAGAAGGCGCGGGCATTGTCGGTGGACAGGCCAAAGACCTGCACCTTGACCCCACGGGCCGCTGCCGCGTCTGCAAAAGCGCGTGCCTCAGTGTCATCGGTGAAACCTACCAGATTGAACTGGATCGAGTCCGGTGCCCGCTCTTCCGGCGGAAGGGCGGGGGGCACCGATAGCCAGGGCGAGCTGTTCAGCAGCCCGGCCACATAATCGTGATTGCGCCGGCCATCGCGCACCCGGCGGGCGACTTCGGGCAATTGTGATCGCACGATCGCGGCCGATAGGTTGGACAGGCGCAGATTATAGAGTGGCAACTGGTTCTGCCAGCGGGCAAAGGCGGCAGAAAGATCGCCAGTGTTGTCGCCCTCGGGTCCCATGTGCTTGGCCCAGTTATGCTCATAGGCGCCGGACATGATCACCGCGCGCGCCACCAGATCGGCATCATCGGTCACCAGAATGCCACCCTCACCGGAATTGACCAGCTTGTAGGACTGGAAGCTGAAACAGCCCACGCGCCCGATGGTGCCGATCTTGCGCCCATGCCATGTGGTGCCGAGCGAATGGGCCGCGTCTTCGACCACCGGGATGCCGCGCGCATCGCAGAGCGCCATGATCGCATCCATGTCAGAGGTGTGGCCGCGCATATGGCTGATGATGACCGCGCCGATGCTGTCATCAAGCTTGGCGGCGAAGTCCTCCATGTCAACGCGGTAATTCTCTCCCACCTCGACAAGAACCGGCTGGCAGTTGGCATGCACCACGGCAGAGGGGACAGCGGCGAAGGTGAAGGCGGGGATCAGCACGCGGGTGTTGGGTTGCAGGCCCAAACCAAGCAGGGACAGGAACAGCGCGGCAGAGCAGGAGGATACCGCCAGCGCGTATTTCATCCCCATCATGTCCGCGAATTCGCGTTCCAGCAGGCTGACCGGCGCATCTTCGGGCGCGGTGTAGCGGAATAGGTCGCCTGTCGTAAGCAACCGCTCCACCTCGGCGCGGGCGCTTTCGGGGATCGGCTCGGCATCATAGACATTGGGGGCGAGTGCCATGATTTCACCTTTTCGAAAATCAGTATTTCGATTTTCTTTACATCGGAATCGTAACAGGTCAAAGACAGAACTCGCCGCCTCAGCCGATTTCTGCCCTGTTTGGCCGCGGTTCAGCCCCGGTTTTGCAGGAAATGCGCGGCGATCTGCTGGCCGACCATGCTGCCTTCGGTTGGCAGATGCAGACTGTCCTCGGCCTCGCTTAGCAGGGACTCGGGGACCGCGCCGCCCTTGAGCGCGCGGGCAAAATACCCGGTCACCTCGGTATCGAACTCCGGATGCGGCTGATAAGTCAGACCGGTGTCGCCATAGGCGAGGACCGCGTTTTCGCAAAACGGGGATTGGCCGAGTCGTCGCGCAGCAGAGGGCAGGGCGACAACCTGATCCTGATGCCAGGCATTCAGGGGCACGTCCCGCCCTTCGATCTGGTAGACATGGCGGCCGACGCACCAGCCGCCCGCGTGCTTTTCGACCCGACCGCCAAGCGCCTGCGCGATGATCTGGTGACCGAAACAGATGCCCACAAGCGGCTTGCCGCTGGCATGAATGGCCCGGATCGTGTTTTCCAGCGGCGCAATCCACGCATGGTCTTCATAGGCCCCGGCGGTGGATCCGGTGACCAGCCAGCCCTCGGCCTCGTCCATGTGATCGGGCAACTCCATCGCCTCGACATTCCAGGCCCGGTAGCTGAACCCGTGCCCCTCCAGCAACCGCTCAAAGAGCCCCTGATAGGGGCCAAGCGCGGCTTGTGTGGGGGCGTCGAACTCCTCCGCCTGAAGAATGCCGATCCGCATTGGGCCTACCGGATCAGGTTCGGCCGATACCGCACGCGGGCGCGGCGCTCGGCGGGCAGGTGGCGGTTGAGGCGGCGGTTGATCAGGCTGAAGACCGTGATGACGATCAGCGTCAGGATGATGAAGAACATTGCCACGATCGGGTAGGGCACGAAGGGGTTGAAGGTCCGGTCCGCGAAATAGCTGGCGTAGTAGAGCGCATCGCCCTGTTGGCGAAATGCGGGAAAGCCCGAGAAATAGACCAGCGTCGTGGCATGGAAGAGGAAGATCGCCTCATTCGTATAGGCGGGCCACGCGAGCCGCAGCATGGTCGGGTAGACGATGCGCCGGAATCGTTTGAACCCCGACATGCCATAGGCATCCGCAGCCTCCAGATCGCCCTTGGGGATCGAGCGCAGCGCACCATAGAAGATCTCACCGGCATAGGCGGCGGTGTTCAGGAACAGCACGATAAGCGCCCCGAGCCAGGCTTTTGCGAAGGGGTCGGTCAGCCAGCTGATGTCGAGCGTGCCGATTTCCTCGGGCAGGCGGACCAATGCGAAATAGGCCAGGAAGAACTGGATGAAGAGCGGCGAGCCCCGGAAGACGAAGATGAACCACTCCGCCGGTTTGCGCGCCCATTTGGCTTGGCTGTTCTTGGCCACGGCCAGCGTCACGGCAAAGAAGAACCCGAAGAACAGCGCCAGCACCCCGAAATAGATATTCCAGATCATGCCGGAGCCGATCAGCGTGACCTGTTCGCACAGGCTGATTTCACCGCGCGGCAACAGGCGCTCACCATAGCCGAGCGAGCGGAAGGCATAGGCCTGGACGGTCTCCCAACAGCTCATGCCGCGGCCTTTCTTTGCGCTTCACCGCCAGCGGTGGCCTGCCCGTGGCTGAGGCGCCGGGTGATGCGGGCAAGCACGACTTCCGACACGCGTGTGAAGCCCAGATAGAAGACCAGAAGTGCCAGGAAATACCACAGCCGCCAGTCGGGATGCGGATAGGCATATTGCGAGGTGCGGCTGCCGCCCAGTTCCCGCGCCCAGTAGACGATATCCTCAACCCCCAGCAGGAACAGCAGCGGCGTGGCCTTGATCAGGATCATCCAGAGGTTTGACAGGCCGGGCAGCGCATAGATCCACATTTGCGGGACGAGGATGCGCCAGAAGGTCTGGCGGCGGGTCATGCCATAGGCCTCGGCGGTTTCCAGCTGCGCGCGCGGCACCGCCCGCATGGCCCCAAACAGCACGTTGGCAGCAAAGGCCCCGAACACGATCGAGAAGGTGAAGACCGCGATGAAGTAGTTATAGACCTCGTGCACCCATTGCGGGGCGGAACTGAGAGGGATTTTCGCAGCCTGGCAGACCACGAAATTCGCGCCTTGTCGGATCGGCTCGTCCCAGTTGGGGCACTGGATCTGGTGATTGACCCACTCCAGCGCCTGATCGAGCGCGATCACGAAGAAGAGGAAGAAGGCGATGTCCGGCACGCCGCGCACCATCGAGGTGTAAAGCTTGCCCATCCAGCTGATCGGCAGGATATGCGACCGGCTGGCCGCAGCGCCGATGAAGCCGAAGGCCAGCGCCACGGGGGCGGTGATGGCCAGAAGCAGCAGCACTGTCAGGAAGCTCTGATAAAACAGCATATGGACGCCGTTGGTCAGGTAACAGGCGAACCATGGGGCTGTGTCCAGTGTGGAAGGATCGGCGCAGAACTCGAACATCGGACCTCGCAGGGGTTGGCGCGCGGCAGGACGGACCCGCCGCGCGCCGGGGTCGGATTATTCGTAGGTCGGCACGTCGTCGCCGAACCACTCGACCAGCAGCGCGTTCAGCGTGCCGTCTTCCTTCATCGAGGTGATGGCGGCGTTGAACATCTCGCGCAGTTCGCCGTCGGTTTCGCGCAGGCCCATGCCCACACCACCGCCGAGCGGCACCGGATCGCCGACAACCATCAGTTCATCATCCTCGTCGGTGATGTCGGTGAGGAAGTCGATATCCGCGAAGACCGCGTCGGCCTCGCCATTGCGGACTGCGGCCACGGTTTCATCGGGGGTCGCGTATTCCAGCAGGGTGGCGCCGGATTCGGCGATATAGCCCGACTGGATGGTGTTGGCCTGCGCCGCGATCACGCCGGTGGCAAGGTCCACATCATCGGACAGCGCCACGTAGATGGACGGGGTCGGCGGGATATAGTCCTGGGTGAAGTCGATCACTTCATCGCGTTCGTCGGTGATCGACATGCCCGCGATGATGGTGTCGTAGTTGCCCGAGGTCAGGTTCGGGATGATTGAGTCCCAGTCATTGGTGACCCACTCACAGGTCAGACCGGCGCGGGCGCACAGCTCATCGCCCAGAACCCGCTCGAACCCGTCAACTTCGCCATCATCGTTGATGAAGTTATACGGAGGGTAGGCGCCCTCGGTGCCCATGCGGATGGTGCGGCCATGGCCGTCGGCAAAGGCGGCACCAGCCGTCAGCGCCAGGATAGCTGCGGAAAATGCGAGTTTTTTCATTGTCTTACTCCCAGTTGGTTGTTGGTTTTCGTCATTTCGACGTGGTGTGACTGAGGAATTGCTGAAGGCGTTCCGTTTGCGGATTGCCGAACAGGTCCTCGGGGTTGCCTTCTTCCTCGATCTTGCCCTGATGCAGGAACACGACATGGTCCGACACATCACGGGCGAGCCGCATGTCGTGGGTCACGAGGATCATGGTGCGGCCCTCGGCGGCAAGGTCCTTGATGACCTTCACCACCTCCTGTTCCAGCTCCGGGTCGAGCGCCGACGTCGGTTCGTCGAACAAAAGCGCACGTGGCTGCATGCAGAGCGCACGGGCTATCGCCGCCCGCTGCTGCTGCCCGCCCGACAACTGCGCAGGCCAGGCATCGCATTTGTCGCCGATGCCCACCTTGTCGAGATACATCCGCGCGTCTTTCTCCACCTCGGCCTTGTCGCGGCCAAGTACCGTGACCGGGGCCTCCATCACGTTTTGCAGGATGGTCATATGCGCCCACAGGTTGAACTGCTGGAACACCATGGACAGGTTGGTGCGGATGCGGCGGATCTGGTCGCGGTCGGCCGGGTGGCGGCCATGGCCCGAGCCTTTCCAATGCACCTCCTCGCCCTCGAAGGCGATAACGCCCTCCTGGCTGTCTTCCAGCAGGTTGGCGCAGCGCAGAAGCGTGGATTTGCCGGACCCCGATGACCCGATCAGTGACACCACGTCGCCCGCGCGGGCCCGCATGTCGACGCCCCTCAGAACGTGCAGATTTCCGAAACTCTTGTGTAGTCCCGTGATTTCGATGACGGGCGGTGCTTGGTCTGTCACTCTATCGTTCCCTGTGGACCTCAGCGATTTCTGCGCAAAAATGGCGTAAATGCAATGCGCATCTGTCGGGTGACCTAAGGTCCACCCGTGGATTTGCCCGTCATTGCGGCAGATCGTCGGGATTTGGCGGCACCGGTAGCGCCATGTAATCGGCAAGCGGAAGGCGGGCGAACCCGGCCAGTCCGAGCGTTCGGCGGTCCGGATCGGGCAGCGCGGAAAGTGCCGTGTTCAGCGCGAGGATCAGCGGCTCCGGGTCGCGGCCCCGGGCGGTGATCAGCGGCAGCGCCGGAGTGGGGGCGGTACGGCCGCGTTCGACAAGCGCCATGAGGTCGGGTTCATAGCGCAGCAGCAGTCGCCAGGTGTGGGCGTCGATGGCAGCCAGATCGGCCCGTCCTTCCAGCACCGCGCGGGCAGACAGGGCGTGGCCGCCCGACAGGATCGGCCGGGCGGGTGTGAGGCCCAGATCGGCTGCGTAGCGACAGAGCGCCCCCCACCCGGATTGGCTCAGCCCCTCATTGATCGCGATACGGCCCTTCAGAAGTGCTGTCATCGGGGTGTCTGAATGCTCTGCCCGGGTGATCAGGACCGAGTTGTACTGTCCCGGCGCACAACCGGGCAGCGCGAAATCCGGCGTGGCGACCAGTTGCACCTTGTCATGGAGCCGTGCCCTTAGGGGCAGTCCGCAGGTCTGCGACAGCAGCAGGTCGGGCGATTGCCAAAGGTTCCAGGGGCTTGCGAAGTCCCGCGTCAGCGCCTCGGGCGCATCAATGCCAAGGTCGCGCAGGGCATCGCGGGTCAAAGCCCAGAAGCGGTCCGTCTGGTCCCGCATCTCCGGGCGGTCATACATGGGCAGAGAGGCATGCATCAGGTCTATCCAAGGGTCTGGGCGCAGGGGCCGAAGGCAAGATCGTCAATCGCGATGCCGCCGGGATCGGTGTTTTCGAGTGTCAGCCCGGCGATGGTGGACCGGCTGTCAGCGCTGCGCAAGCCATGGGCCGACATGCCGAGCGGCAGTTGAAACGAGAGCTGGCCCAGACGGGTTCCCGCGCGGCCGTAAGCGGTCAGCCGAACCTCACCGCGAGCAGTCGCAAAGGTGCCGAGCGGGTCCGGATAGTCGCTGTGAACCCGCATTCCAACCTGGCAGATATCCTCGTCAAACAGCACCGCAATGCTGCCCTCGCCCCGTGCCTCTAGCGCAGGAAAGCCTGCGGGGCCAAGGGGATAGACCGCCATCGAGCCGAAGCCGCGATGCGTTGCCACGGAGAGCCCCCTGCCTGCGGGGCCGGTGACCAGCGCCAGCGGCCCGGAGGGCCGCCCCCCGATCCGGTCGAAGCCGTTTTCGGCCCATATGCGCTGCCCGGCAAAGCCGGTTCCCAAGCGTCCCCCTGCAAAGGCAATCCCGTGATCGACGGAATAGCCGGGTTCCGCGCGGGGCGGCAGGATCTCGAAATCGACGATGGTGAGCGCGTCTCTCACCACGGCGGGATAGCCGGCGGGTTCGATACCTTGCGCCAGGGCAGGAGTGGCCAGCAAAGCCAGACTGGCCAGCAGCGCCCGCAGCACGGCCTACCCCCGCGCTTCGACCCGTTGGCGGGCCAGCGCGCTGTCGCGGTCATTGACGCCCAGAAGGTTGGTGGTCATGCGCATCAACGCATCCTCCTCGTGGTCGCGTACCCCATCGGCAAGCACCACGGCCCAGAGCGCCTCGATCACCGCTTCGCGGTCCTCGTAGGGCACGGCATCCTTGATCGCGCGGGTGAAGCGGACGGTGTCCGGGGCTTCGTGCTCCAGCCGTTCGGCCTGTGCGCGCAGCTTGGCTGCCTCGACCGGATTCAACCCGTGGCGTTCGGCAAGGATCTTGTCGATGCGGGCCAGTTCCCGTTCATCATAGTGACCGTCGCTCTTGGCAATGCGCACCAGCAAAGCTGCAAGCGCGAGCCGTGCGTCCAGCTCTGGCAAGGGGGCGGGTTCCGGGGCCGTCAGGCGTCTTATGAGATCTCCGAACATGTTTCCCAGATAAGCGGATGTCTCGCGACTGCCAAGTCCAAAGGTTCAGTCCGGCGGCGGCATGATGTGGCCGGACATGACCGGAACGGCGCTGCCAGCGACCCGGATGGCGGTGATCTTGCCGCCCGAACACGCGACGGTCAGACCGATTTCCGAGGGGCGTCCCATCTCTACCCCCTGGATCAGGGTGAAGGCGGTGTTGCCCTCTGGCTCCAGATCGCCACCCGCCAGCAATTGCGCCGCGAAGATGGCCGAGGCCGATCCGGTGGCGGGATCTTCCGGGATGCCATGGTCGGGGGAAAACATGCGTGTGCGGAACGTATGGTCGCCCGCAGGGGTGTACAGGAACACCGATTCGTTGGTGTTTCGGGCCAGTTCGGCCCAGGCGGCGCCCGTGGGCTTGGCGGCGGCCAGCGCATGGGGTCCGGCCAGTGGCACGAACAGGAAATCGGGCCCGGCCTTCCAGACCCGTGGCACATGGCTGCCATAGCCGATCTGTCCCGCCGACAGGCCGAGCGCCTTGCCGATCAGTTCGGGGCTTGTGTCGCCACCAAGCGGGGCGGGTAGCTGCGGCGCGGTGAATTCCGCCCGGATCAGCCCGTCACGGCTGCTGACGGTCACGGGGACCAGTCCGGCCACTTCCTCCAGCGTGATCAGGTCGTCCCAATCCGCGCCCGCGTTGCGCTGCCTGGCCAGATGGATGGCGCAGCCGATGGTGGGGTGACCGGCAAAGGGAATCTCTGCCGTGGGAAGGAAAATGCGCACCTTGGCACTGTGGTCGGGGTCGTCGGGCGTCTGCACGAAAATGGTTTCCGACAGGTTGAATTCCCGCGCCATGGTCTGCATCTGCGCCGTGGTCAGCCCGTCGGCCTGCTCAACGATGGCCAGCGGATTGCCGGTATATGGCCGGTCGGTGAAAACATCGCAGGTGGCGAAGGGCAGGGCAGTCATCGGGCAGGCCTTTCCGTGGGAAGCGTCCAATCAGTTGGCGCTGAAAGCGGCGCGGGATGCAAGCCAAAGAAAACGGGCGGGGCATTGCTGCACCCGCCCGCCGATGTCGCGAGGATGTGGGATCAGAAGTGGAAGGCGACGCCGATCGACAGGGCGGTGCGGTCCAGTTCGGCCCCGGCGGGGACGCCCGTGCCCGACAGATCCAGAACCGAGTGGCTCAGCTCGATGCGGCCGGACATCGTGTCAGTGAACATATGCTCGACACCCAGACCGAAGACCGCGCCGTCAAGATCGGGCGTGACCGCAGAGGTCGAGATGGCGAGATCGCCGGTCTGATAGCCAACGCGGCCATAGATCATCGTGTTGTCAAAGACATAGCCGGCGCGGGCGCTGATCGTCATCATGTTTTCAAGATCGACGATGGTGGCCCCGCCGGACACATTGTGACCGCCGGAGGCTCCAAAGCTCAGTTCGCCGCCGACAACCCAGTTGCTGTTCAGGGCATGGTTATACCCTGCGAACAGCTCATAGCCCAATTCGTTGCTGATCGAGGAGGCCGAGAAGTTCGGGTCGAGCCCGACAGAGCTGATGGCGAGACCGCCGTAGAAGCCGTCGAAGCTGGTCGCGTCTGCATGGGCCGAGGAGGCAGCCAGAGCGGCGGCAAGGGCAATGGCGGAGGCAAGGGGGGTAAAGGTTTTGGTCATGATAAAAGTCCTTGGTCGTTTATGGCCTATGGCGGTGATGAGAAGCTGCTGAAATGGCTTTCAAGGATAGGTCGTTGCAGGCCGGGCGACGGTTCAAAGACAGTGACAGAAAAGTTAACCCCCGCGCCGGACATCCGGGCGGGGGCTGAATTTCTGAATTATTTCAGTTATTTGATCGTCAGACGAGGCGCGAGTTTTCCTTCGCGGCGCGCACGAAATCGCGGAACAGCGGGTGCGGTTCGAACGGTTTCGACTTCAGCTCCGGGTGGAACTGGACGCCGATGAACCACGGGTGGCCGTCATGTTCGACAATCTCTGGCAGGGCGCCGTCGGGCGACATGCCGGAGAAGATCAGCCCCTTTTCCTCCAGCGCCTCACGATACTTGATATCGACCTCGTAGCGGTGGCGGTGGCGTTCCTCGATCGCACAGGAGCCATAGACTTTCGACACCAGAGAGCCCTCTTTCAGCGTCGCGTCATAGGCGCCGAGCCGCATGGTGCCGCCCTTGTCGTCATCGACCTTGCGTTTCACCGTGTAGTTGCCCTGCACCCATTCCTTCAGGTGATACACCACGGGCGTAAAGCGTTTCTTGCCGGATTCATGGTCGAACTCTTCCGACCCGGCATCGCCCAGATCGGCGAGATTCCGCGCCGCTTCGATGACCGCCATCTGCATGCCCAGGCAGATGCCCAGATAGGGCACCTTATGTTCGCGGGCAAACTGCGCGGCCTTGATCTTGCCCTCGGTCCCGCGTTCGCCAAAGCCGCCGGGCACGAGGATCGCGTCGAAGTCTTCCAGATAGGGCACCGGGTCTTCGCGGTCGAAAATCTCGGCGTCGATCCATTCGGCCTTGACCTTCACCCGGTTGGCCATGCCGCCATGGGTCAGCGCCTCCTTGATGGACTTGTAGGCGTCTTCAAGCTGCACGTATTTGCCGACGATGGCGATGCGCACCTCGCCATCTGTGTTGTGGATGCGGTCCGCCACATCATGCCAGACGCTCAGATCGGGGCGCGGTGCGGGCGAGATGCCGAAGGCGTCCAGCACCGCCTGATCCAGCCCCTCGCGGTGATAGGCCAGCGGCGCCTCGTAGATCGAATTAAGGTCATAGGCGGCGACCACCGCCTCCTTTCGGACGTTACAGAACAGCGCGATCTTTTCGCGTTCCTTGTCGGGAATCGGCTGCTCCGACCGGCAGACCAGCACATCGGGCGCGATCCCGATGGATTGCAATTCCTTGACGCTGTGCTGCGTAGGTTTGGTCTTCAGCTCACCCGAGGCGGCCAGGTAGGGCAGCAGGGTCAGATGCATGAAGATGCATTGCCCGCGCGGCTGATCGTGGCTGAACTGGCGGATCGCCTCGAAAAACGGCAGGCCCTCGATATCGCCCACGGTGCCGCCGATTTCGCACAGCATGAAATCGACATCGTCTTGACCGATGGCGAGGAAGTCCTTGATCTCATTCGTGACGTGCGGAACCACCTGGATGGTCTTGCCCAGGTATTCGCCGCGCCGCTCTTTCTCCAGCACGTTGGAATAGATTCGGCCCGAGCTGACGGAATCAGTCTTGCAGGCGGGAACCCCGGTGAAGCGTTCGTAATGGCCGAGGTCCAGATCGGTTTCCGCCCCGTCATCGGTGACGAACACCTCGCCATGTTCAAATGGCGACATGGTGCCCGGATCGACGTTCAGATAGGGGTCGAGCTTGCGCAGCCGGACCGTGAAGCCACGGGCTTGCAACAGCGACCCCAAAGCCGCGGATGCCAGACCTTTCCCGAGCGAGGACACAACCCCGCCGGTGATGAAGATGTATCGCGCCATGTGGTGCAATCCCCCGTGCCGGACCGGTCAGCCAAATACGGCAAATCCCGGTCGCTCAATCCCTATTTCACGGGATTTGAGGATAACAGGATTCGCACGGTCAGGGCAAGCCGGCCGCTAGATGGTGTTTGAATAAGGGTCGTAACCCCAAGATTTATTGAGGTCAGTCAGCGCGCGGCGGAACCAGCGGCGCATCGGTTTCAGCGGGCGGAAGCAACGGACCGTCCCCCGGAAGGGCCGGAACCGAGGTATCTTCCGAAGATTCGGCAGGCGCTGCCCCGATGCGGTCGAGCACCGAGCCGCCAGAGGAATTCTGGGCGGCAATGATGGTCAGGGTCAGCGAGGTGGCCAGGAATGCAATCGCGAAAATCCAGGTGATCTTGCCAAGTGCCGTTGCCGCTTGGCGCCCGGTCATCGCACCGCCACCGCCGCCCATGCCGAGACCGCCACCTTCGGACCGTTGCAGCAGGACTACGCCGATCAGACAGATGGCCAGGATCAGGTGGACGACGAGGATGACGTTTTCCATGTGGGCAGCTTCCCGGGCCTTGCATTCTTTGGAGCCTACTTATGGGATGCGTCAGGCCGCCGCAAGAGCCTTCACCATGCAGTTGCAGCACGAATTGCCGGGATTGTGCGCTCGACCGGGCTGTGTCGCGCGGGGCTGCGTCCATTCGGGCCACACTTTCCGGTTTCGCAGGCGCAAGGCCATCGCTATACACGGGCCGGTTTGATCAGGAAGGAACCTCGGACATGGCCAATGTGGTTGTCGTGGGCGCCCAGTGGGGCGACGAAGGCAAGGGCAAGATCGTCGACTGGCTGAGCGAGCGCGCAGACGTCATTGCCCGGTTCCAGGGCGGGCACAATGCCGGCCATACGCTGGTCATCGACGGCAAGGTCTACAAGCTGCACGCGTTGCCCTCGGGCGTGGTGCGCGGCGGCAAGCTGTCGGTCATTGGCAATGGTGTGGTGCTGGACCCGTGGCACCTGATGAACGAGATCGCAACCGTGCGCGAACAGGGGGTGGAGATCACGCCCGAGACCCTGATGATCGCGGAAAACACGCCGCTGATCCTGCCCATTCATGGCGAGCTTGACCGCGCCCGCGAAGAGGCGGCCAGCAAGGGCACCAAGATCGGCACCACCGGGCGCGGCATCGGCCCCGCCTATGAGGATAAGGTGGGCCGCCGGTCCATCCGTGTTGCCGATCTGGCGGATGAGGCCACCCTGATCGCCCGCGTCGATCGCGCGCTTCAGCATCACGACCCGCTGCGCCGGGGGCTGGGGATCGACCCGGTGGACCGTGACGCCCTGATTGCTGCCCTGAAAGAGATTGCGCCGCAGATTCTGCCCTTCGCGGCCCCGGTCTGGAAGGTGCTGAACGAAAAGCGCCGCGCCGGGAAGCGGATCCTGTTTGAAGGGGCACAAGGTGCGCTGCTGGATATCGACTTCGGCACCTATCCCTTCGTGACCTCCTCGAACGTGATTGCAGGTCAAGCGGCAACGGGCGTCGGCATCGGCCCCAATGCGATTGATTTCGTGCTTGGCATCGTGAAGGCCTATACCACCCGCGTGGGCGAAGGCCCGTTCCCGACCGAGTTGGAGGATGATGACGGCCAGCGCCTTGGCGAACGGGGCCATGAATTCGGCACCACCACGGGCCGTAAGCGTCGCTGCGGCTGGTTCGATGCCTGCCTTGTGCGCCAGACCTGCGCGACCAGCGGCATCAACGGCATTTCACTGACCAAGCTCGACGTTCTGGACGGGTTCGAGACGCTGAAAATCTGCGTGGCCTATGATCTGGATGGCAAGCGGCTGGATTATCTGCCGACCGCCGCCGATCAGCAGGCGCGCTGCAAACCGATCTACGAGGAAATGCCCGGCTGGTCGGAATCGACCGAGGGCGCGCGGTCCTGGGCCGATCTGCCTGCCAATGCGATCAAATATGTGCGCCGGGTCGAGGAACTGATCCAGTGCCCCGTCGCGCTTCTGTCCACCAGCCCGGAGAGGGACGACACGATCCTCGTGACCGACCCGTTTGCCGACTGATGGCGCTGTCCTACAAGGCGCGGCGCCGCTGGTCGCTGATCATCCTGCTGGTGGGGCTGCCGGTCTATATCGGGCTGGCATGGTTCCTGCTGAGCCTGTTTGACCGGCCCTCAATCCTGCTGGAACTGGGCATCTATGTTGCCCTCGGCATCCTGTGGGCGCTGCCCTTCCGCGCCATCTTCAAAGGCGTGGGACAGGCCGACCCCGATGCCGGGCACGACGAGACCCCAGGCGACTAGACCCGGGCGCGGTTTGGCGTGTGAGGCTGCCGGATCAGTCGTTCGAATAGGGCGAGCGTGGCGATAGCCGGAACTGACCGCGCCGGATCTTCTCGATCTGGCCGTCATTGAGAACCCTGCCAAAGGCGCGGATCGCCTCTTCGCGGGTGACGCTGTCGCCGGGGCGGTCCTGCACCATGCGGATGACTTCCGAGCGGCTGAAGACCTGCTGACCGCGCTGCACGGCCAGAAAGCCGCAGGCAGCCGAGGCCACTTCGGTGAGATCCTCGATGTCCTGTTCCTGCAGGAAGGCGTGAAAGCTCTGGTCCGTGTCGAACAGGTTTTCCTCGGGCTCTGGCATGCGCGTGACGCGATCATTCGCGGCCAGCGTCAACGGCGCGGCCTGATCCTCGTCCCGGTCTTCCTGCTGTGCATGGGCCAGGGCGGCCCCACCACGGGTCACCCGGCGCGGGCGCACGATGCTGGCCTGCGGGGCGGGGCGGTTGTTGCCCTCGTCGACGCGCTGTTCGGATACCAGAACCAGCGGCGTCTGGCGCGGCTGTTCGCTGGCCGGGCGGTCGGACCGGCGACGGCCGTTGTTCTGAACCCGGCGCGGGCGCATGACCTGCGCCAGATCTTCGCGATATTGAGCGGTGTCGTCACGCGGCTCCTGCGGGCCGGTCAGCTGTTCTTCGGCAGCACGGGCCGCAACGGCGGCTTTCAGGTGTTCGATATTGGCCCGGCGACGGGTGTTTTCATCGGTGGACAGATGGCTGTCGGTTGCGTCAAACAGGCGGCTGACATTGGCCTCGGCCACATCGCCGCCGCTCATGTGCTGCCGGCGGGCTTCGCGTTCGGCGCGGCGGGCTTCGCGTTCGGCTTCGATCTGCGCCAACTCGCGCTGCAACTCGGCTTCTGCATCCGGTGCCAGGGTGGCGTCTTCCTCGGCGGGAACGTCCACTGCAGCCGTTGCCTCGGCTGCGGCCGAGCTGGCGTCAGCAGTTTCGGGCGCAGTCTGAGCCTCGGGTGCGCGGCCACGGATCACCCAGACACGCGGGGCGCGGGCGGGCGTTTGGGCAGGCGCGGCTTCGGCCTCGGGGGCGTCCTGTTCGGCGGCGGCAGGTTGGGATTCGGTCACGGCCTCCGGGGCGGTATCTTCTGCCGCTTCAGCGGCCGGACCATCGGAAAAAGGGTCGCTATCGTCTTCGTCCTCGCTGTATCCGGTTGCGGGGGCGGCCTCTTCGTCCTCTTCCATGGCCACGACGCGACGAATGCGGGCCAGCTTGGCGGCCACGCTGTCGGGGTCGGGGTAGCTGTCCTCGGCAGGTTCGCGTGCCGTCTCGGTCAGGTCTTCAACGACCTCTTGCGCATGATCCGAGACCTCTTCCGCCATGGTGGTGGCGGTGTCTTCGAGTTCCTCGGCGGCGTCTTCGATCACCTCATCGGCGGCAGCGATGCTGTCCGCCAGTGCGGCAGCGATATCCTCTGCGGCGTCATCCGTGTCGTCTTCGGTCTCGGCAATGGCTTGCGGGGCTTCGGCGGCATCATCTTCCAGATCGTCGTCCGAAACCGTCGCCATGGCCTGCATCACGGCGGACAGCGTGTCCTCTCCGGCTTCGCCGGGTGCAGCCGTGTCGGGCAGAGCGTCTTCGGCACTGGACTCCGCTGCGTCCACGGATGCCTCTTCTGCGGGCTCTTCGCTGGCAGCGGCCTCGGCAGGGTCTGCCATGGCAGCGGCAAAGGCGGCACCGGCCATCGCGGCAGCTGCGGCGATGGAATCGCTGCGGGGGGCCTCTGCCTGCGGTTCTTCCGTGGCCTCATCGGTTTCTGCCTCTGCAACCGCTTCAGGCTGGTCGTCCGTGGCGGCGACAGCGTCTGCCTCGGTTGCTGCGTCAGCCGATTCGCCGGTCTCCGCTTCGGCGGCGGTGTCTTCCTCGGCCGGGCTGCTGTCCGCGATGTCCGATTCCGTCGCATCCTCTGCGGCGGGGTCTTCTGTGGACTCGTCCTGGTCATCTTCCGCAGCGTCATCTTCCGCAACCGGCGCGTCCCCGGCTTCAGCGGCCTCTTCGCCCATTGCCTCCGGCTCTGCTTCGGCGTCTGGTGCTTCACTCTCGGGCGCGGCATCAGCATCGGCGTCGTCCGCGTCAGAGATTTCCGCCGCCATTTGCGGAGCCGCAGCCTCCGTCACATCGCCTGCATCCAGCGGTTCTGCGTCATCTGCATCACGATAGGCCGAGGGGCGCAGCAGCAGTCCGCTTTCCATGATCCGCGCATCGACGCGGGCCTGGATGGCGTCCTCGGTGATCCGGTGCAGCGTTTCGGTGTCGGGGGTCGGGGGTTCCGCCCCGAAGAACCTGTCACCGGCGGCGAGATCACGGAAGTATTCCGCAATGGCCTTCATTGCCTCGAACGGATTGTCGAACCCTTCCAAGGTGCAGGAGAACGTCCCGTAGGATACTGTAAGGATCTTGTTTTCGTCGCTCATGGCTCAATCTCTGCTCGTCCGAGTTCGATCCCGGAATTTACCATCTTGAGAAAAGGTGTAACAAACCTATTCCAGCCAAACGGGACGGCATTGGGGCCATTCAGTGATTTCTGACGCGAAAAACGGCGAGAATTTGGAAAGCGCATCTGGGTCCTTCCGATATGACACTTTGGTGACAATATTGGGCGGTGGCGACGTTAACACAGGTGATCTTGCCGATTCCTTGAGAAAAGCGCCAGTGCTGGTGGCGGCCGACGGTGCGGCGGATCGGGCGCTGGAACTGGGATATGTGCCCGATCTGGTGGTTGGCGATTTCGATTCCCTGTCGGCAAGGGCCCGCGCAGAGTTGCCCGCGGACAAGCTGATCCACGTATCGGAGCAGGAAAGCACCGATTTCGAGAAGGCGCTGGCCCGAATCGATGCGCCCGGCGTGCTGGCGCTCGGGATGACCGGAGGGCGCACGGATCATGAACTGGCCGCCTGGCACACACTGATGCGCTGCCCTGTCCCGCGCTGCATTGTCGTGGCCGAGGAGGATATCGTCTTTCTCTGCCCGCCCGCCTTGCGGCTGGCGCTGCCCGTCGGGACGCGGCTGTCCTTGTTTCCCATGGCGACGGTCAGCGGCAGCTCGGACGGGCTGCAATGGCCCATTGACGGCATTGCCTTCGCTCCGGGGCGGGCCATCGGCACCTCGAACCGGGTGGTGGCCGAAGAGGTATGCCTTGAGGTTGATCAGCCTGCGATGCTGGTGATCCTGCCCAAAGAGCACCTGCCCGCGGCGGTTTCGGCGCTGTTCTGAGGGGTTTTTCCCTCGCACCGCGCGCCCTGCTTGTGTAATAGCCTCGTGACGGAACCAAAACGGGCAAGCCGATGACCGCAGAGCTCTCTCCTATAGATAAAGCCAAGTTCGTGGCCGCCAAGCGGGCGGTGGATTATGTCGAGGACGGCATGCGCGTGGGCCTGGGCACCGGATCGACCGCCGCATGGATGGTGCGCTGTCTGGGCGAGATGGTGCGCGAAGAGGGCATCCGGGTGACCGGCGTCGCCACCTCGACCCGCACGGCAGATCTGGCGCGGCAGGTCGGTGTGCCGATTTCCACCCTCGATGAGGTCAAGTGGCTGGACCTGACCATTGACGGGGCGGATGAATACGATCCGCATCTGAACCTGATCAAGGGCGGCGGCGGGGCGCTGTTGCAGGAGAAGATTGTCGCCACCGCCTCGGATCAAATGATCGTTATCGCGGATGCAACCAAACAGGTGGAAACGCTTGGCGCCTTCCCGCTGCCGGTCGAGGTCATCCCCTTCGGCTGGCAGACCTCCAAGGCGCTGATCGAGGAGATGCTGGGCAATCTCGACGTGCTGGGAACCACGACCTCGCTGCGCCTGGCCAATGACCAGCCCTTCCGCACGGATGAGGGCAATTTCATCCTCGACCTGCATTTGCGCCATATTCCCAACCCGCAACAGGTGTCTCTGGTCCTCAACCAGATCCCCGGCGTCGTGGAAAACGGGTTGTTCCTGGATATCTGCGATATCGTGATCATCGGCGCGGGCGATGGCAGCGTCGAGGTGCGCGACATCAATAACGGCACCGTGGAACACGAGCAGATCGACATTATCGACACCGATAACCTGTTCTTGGACGTCTCGGACTGATGCACGGGGGCTTGTGCGCTGATGCGTATGGCCCTTTTGCAGGCAACCCCCTAGCTGCGGCACGTCACTAACAGCGATTGAGGAGCAGGCCATGAGCCAGTTTGATTATGATCTTTTCGTCATCGGCGGTGGCTCGGGCGGCGTGCGCGCGGGCCGGATCGCGGCGGAACATGGCGCGCGGGTCGGGCTGGCCGAGGAATACCGGATGGGCGGCACCTGTGTCATTCGCGGCTGTGTGCCCAAGAAACTGATGGTCTATGCCTCGGGCTATCCCGGCCAGGTGCATGATGCCGCCGCTTATGGCTGGGATGCCGAGGTGCACGGTTTCAACTGGACCAAGTTTCGCGCCAAGCTGGACGCAGAGCTCGACCGGCTGGAAGCGGCCTATCGCGGCAATCTCGACCGGTCCGGCGTCGTAACCCACAACGCCCGCGCGGTGCTGAAGGATCCCCACACGGTGGAACTGTCCGACGGGCAAAGCTTCACCGCCGCGCATATCCTCGTGGCGACCGGCGGCTGGCCCTTCGTGCCGGATTTTCCGGGTTCCGATCTGGTGATGACCTCGAACGAGGTCTTCAAGCTCGACCGCCAGCCCGAAAGCATCCTCATTGTCGGCGGCGGCTATATCGCCTGTGAATTTGCCGGCATCTTCAACGGTCTGGGCACCGAGGTGACGCAGTTCTATCGCGGTGCGCAGGTGCTTCGCGGTTTTGATGACGAGGCGCGCGGACACGTGGCCGACGCCATGCAGGCCCGCGGGGTAGAGCTGCATGTGGGCACCGATGTGCTGGAAATGAAGGCCGTGGAGGAGGGCATTTGGGTCAAGGCCTCCAACGGGATGGAGCAGGTCTTCGAAAAAGTGCTCTATGCCACGGGCCGCAAACCCAACAGCGCCGGTCTGGGGCTGGAGGAGATCGGCGTCGAGATGGGCCGCAATGGCGAGATCAAGGTCGATGATTACAGCCAGACCAACATCCCCTCGATCTTCGCCGTGGGCGACGTGACCGACAGGGTGAACCTGACGCCGGTGGCGATCCGCGAAGGCCACGCCTTTGCCGACACCGTCTTTGGTGGCACCCCGCGCAAGGCCGATCATGACCTGATCCCCTCTGCCGTCTTCACGCAGCCGGAACTGGGCACCGTGGGTTTGACCGAGGAACAGGCCCGCGACGCGGGCCCGATCGAGGTCTATTCCGCCGCCTTCCGCCCCATGCAGACGCTCTTTGCCGGGCATGAGGAACGGGTGCTGATGAAACTGATCGTCTGCGCCGATACGCGCAAGGTTCTGGGTGTGCATCTGGTGGGCGATCACGCGGGTGAATTGATCCAACTGGCGGGCATCGCGGTGAAGATGGGGGCCACGAAAGAGGACTTCGACCGGACCATGGCGGTGCACCCGACCATGGCCGAGGAACTGGTCACGATGAAAACACCTGTGCGCACGGCTTGATTTTCCGGGCCAAGGGGCACAGGTAGCGTATGGAAACGGGTGCGCCTTGCGGGCGCGCCCACGCAATAACAAGGGGTAGAAACCGGCATGGCTGGACATTCTGGCGGACCCTGGGGCGGCGGTGGCGGCTCCGGTGGCGGAGGAAACAGGGGAAATGACGATGACAATCGCGGCGGGCGACGCCCCGGCGAGGGTCAGCAGATCCCCGAAATTGACGAGATTGTCCGCAAGGGCCAGGAACAGCTGCGCGTCCTGATGGGCGGTCGCGGTGGCGGCAGCGGCGGATCCGGCGGTGGCGAAGGCCCGCAATTCGGACGCGGTACTGTCGTGATCGGCCTCGTCGCGGCTGCGGCGCTTTGGGCCTATGCCTCTGTCTACACGGTTGCGCCGGAAGAACGCTCGGTCGAGCTTTTCCTTGGCGAACGCTTCGCGGTGCGCGATCCGGGCCTCAACTTTGCCCCCTGGCCGCTGGTCACGGCAGAGATCGTCGAAGTCACGACCAACCGGACTGAATCCATCGGCATTGCCCGCTCGGGCGGTGGTGACACCGGCTTGATGCTGACCACGGACGAAAACATCGTTGATATCGACTTCGAAGTGGTCTGGAACATCTCCGACCCCGAGGCCTATCTGTTCAACCTCGCGGAACCCGAGGCCACCGTGCGCGCCGTGTCCGAGGCCGCCATGCGCGAGATCATCGCCGCGTCGCAACTGGCCCCGATCCTGAACCGCGACCGTCAGATCATCGCCGACACCGTGCAGGAACTGATCCAGACCACGCTGAACAGCTATGATTCGGGCATCAACGTCGTGCGTCTCAACCTCGACCGCGCCGACCCGCCGGTTGAAGTGATCGACGCCTTCCGCGACGTGCAGGCGGCTGAACAGGAACGTGACCGGCTGGAACGTCAGGCCGATGCCTATGCCAACCAGGTGCTCGCGGGCGCCCGTGGTGAAGCCGCGCAGCTTCTCGAAGAGGCCGAAGGTTACCGCGCGCTTGTCGTGAACGAAGCCCAGGGTGAGGCCAGCCGCTTCGCCGCCGTTCTTGAGGAATACCTGCAAGCGCCCGATGTGACCCGGACCCGTCTCTATCTGGAGACCATGGAACGGGTGCTCGGCGGGATGGAGACCATCATCCTCGACACCGACGCCGCTGGCGGAATGGGGGGCGTCGTGCCCTACCTGCCGCTCAATGAACTTCGCAGCCGGGGGAACTGAGCCATGCGCAAGGCAACTTTCATCATCCCCGCCATCGTGATCGTCGTGGCGATCCTCATGAGCTCGGTCTTCATCGTCGACGAACGCCAGCGCGCGCTGGTGCTGCGCTTCGGGGACATCCGCACCGAGATCGAGGAACCGGGCCTGAACTTCCGCATCCCGATCTTCGAACAGGTCGTGTTCTACGATGACCGCATCCTGTCGCTCGACACCGCGCCGATCGAGGTCACGCCCTCGGACGACCGGCGTCTGGTCGTCGACGCCTTCGCCCGCTACCGCATCATCGACACCCGCCAGTTCCGTCTGGCCGTCGGTGTGGGCGGCATCCGCGAGGCGGACCGGCTGCTCGAAGACATCCTGAACCCGCAGATCCGGGCTGTTCTGGGTGCCGACGGGGTGACGTCGAACACCATCCTGTCCTCGGACCGGGCCGAACTGATGCAGCGGATCACCCTTCAGGCTCGCGCCCTGGCCGCGCCGCTTGGCCTTGATGTGCTGGACGTACGTCTGAAACAGACCGCGCTGCCGCTTCAGAACCTCGAAGCGACCTTCGCCCGGATGCGGGCGGAACGCGAACGCGAAGCCACCGACGAACGCGCCCGTGGTGAGGAAGCCGCGCAGCGGGTGCGCGCCCAGGCCGACCGGACCGTGGTCGAACTGGTGTCGGATGCCAACCGCGAAGCCGAGATCATCCGGGGTGAGGCCGATGCCGAGAGGAACCGGATCTTCGCGGAAGCCTTCGGCCAGGACCCGGATTTCTTCGAATTCTACCGGTCCATGACCGCCTATGAACGGGCCCTGAACGGAGAGAACTCGTCGATTGTCCTGAACCCGGACAGCGCATTCTTCGACTTCTTCGGGCAGCCCGGCGGCCGTGCCCCTGTGGTCGTGCCCGCGCCTGCGGAGTAAGTGATGATCCAGACGATCCTCTGGGGACTCGGACTGGTGCTTGTGATCGAGGGGCTGGCCTATGCGCTGGCCCCTTCGCTCATGAAGGACCTGATGCGGCGCATGCAGCACGAGCCGGAAGAGACCCTGCGGATTGCGGGGTTCGGCGCGCTGGTGATCGGCACCGGGCTTGCGGTGCTGAGCAACCTTCTGGGCGGCTGACTCCGCCAAGGGGAGCTTCGGTTTCGCCG
>NZ_MNBL01000039.1 GCF_001879695.1 Nioella sediminis | reverse complement strand
CCAGCCACTTGCCAATCAAGGTGAACCCGGCGGGTGTGATCCCGGCGATCTTCGCCTCGTCGCTGCTGCTGCTGCCGACCACGGTCTCGACCTTCTCGGGCCAGAATGCTGGCCCGGTGATGACCTGGATCCTGGCGATGTTCGGCCCCGGGCAGCCGCTCTACCTGCTGTTTTTCGCAGCGATGATCATCTTCTTCACCTATTTCTACACGCTCAACGTGTCGTTCAAGGTGGATGACGTCGCCGACAACCTGAAGAACCAGAACGGCTTTGTTCCCGGCATTCGCCCCGGTCCGAAGACCGCCGAATACCTGGAATATGTGACCAACCGCATCCTGGTTCTGGGCTCCGCTTATCTGGCGCTGGTGGTGTTGCTGCCCGAGATCGTCCGTACTCAGCTGACGATCACGGCCTATTTCGGCGGCACCTCGATCCTGATCATCGTGTCGGTGGGTATGGATACGGTGCAACAGGTGCAGTCGCATCTGCTGGCGCATCAGTATGAGGGGCTGATCGAGAAATCGCAGCTGCGCGGGCGCAAGTCCGGCGGCAGCCGCAACAAACGGAAAGGACCCGCGCGCCGATGAACCTTATTCTACTCGGGCCCCCGGGGGCCGGCAAAGGCACACAAGCGCGGATCCTGGTGGATGAGCGCAACATGGTCCAGCTGTCTACCGGAGACATGCTGCGCGCCGCCCAAAGCTCGGGGACCGAGATGGGCAAGCGTGTGGCCGATGTGATGGCCCGAGGGGAACTGGTGACCGACGAGATCGTGATCGGGCTGATCGAAGAGCAGCTGACCACGGTTGAAGCGAACGGGTTCATCTTTGACGGGTTCCCGCGCACGCTGGCGCAGGCCGATGCGCTCGGCGCGCTGCTGGCGAAGACCGGGCAGACCCTGGATGCGGTGATCGAGATGCGCGTTGATGACGAGGCGCTGGTCGCCCGGATCACCGCCCGGTCCACCTGTGGCAATTGCGGTGAGGTCTATAACGACATCACCAAGCCGATCCCCGCCGATGGCAAATGCGTCAACTGCGGCGGCACCGAGTTCAAGCGCCGGGCCGATGACAATGAGGACAGCCTCAAGCAGCGGCTCATGGAATATTACAAGAAGACCTCGCCGCTGATCGGCTATTACTATGCCAAGGGCGATCTGTCGGTGGTCGATGGTCTGGGCGAGATCGACGAGGTCGCGGGCGCGATCCGCAGCGTTCTGGACGCGTGATCCCGATGCGGGCCGTGGCGCTGACCCTGACCGCGGCCCTGATCGCAGCCCCCGCCGTGGCGCTGGCGCAGGACGATTGCCGGTCCGGTTTCTCTCAGTGGGATCTGGAGGATCTGCTGATCGAGGCGTTCGAGGCCCTTGAACAGCCGGATAACGCAGAGTCCAGCCATTGCGCATTTCAGCTCGATCTGCCGGGGATGGACGTGCCGGAAACGGGTGCCGAGCTGGGCAGTTGCCGCTGGCAGGGTGTTGACGGCGAAACGGCCTTCCTTCTCGACCCGGAACATCCCGACGAGGTGGCCGTCATGCGTGGCGGGGAAGAGATGGCGACGCTCGATCTGTGCGACATCTGACCGGGCTGGGCAGGGGCTTTCCAGAAAGTTCTTGACAAAAGCCGAACGCCCTTGACCCGGTGGGGAAATCCGCCTAACAGCAGGCTTCCCATCCGGGAATCGCGAGACTTGCGGGAATCAGCCCTGCATCCCCCTCGTACCGAATTGTTCGATGGCCCGCAGGCTGACCGCCTCGGGCTTTCGGTTGTGAAAAAAGGTTCTGGAGCTACGGAACCGCAACGGAAAAGGAAGACTACGTGGCACGTATTGCCGGGGTAAACATCCCCACCGCCAAGCGCGTTCCGATCGCGCTGACCTACATCACCGGAATTGGCCCCGCCTCCGCGAAATCCATCTGCGAAGCCGTGAACATCGACGAAACCCGTCGCGTGAACGAGCTGTCGGATGCCGAGGTTCTGGCCATCCGCGAGCATATCGACGCCAACTTCACCGTTGAAGGCGACCTGCGCCGCGAAACCCAGATGAACATCAAGCGTCTGATGGACCTGGGCTGCTATCGCGGTCTGCGTCATCGCCGGAACCTGCCCGTTCGCGGTCAGCGGACCCACACCAATGCCCGTACCCGCAAAGGCCCCGCAAAGGCCATTGCCGGTAAGAAGAAATAAGGGAGGGTTCGCACAATGGCTCGTGACAAAAGATCCCCGAAGCGTAAAGAGCGCAAGAACATCGCCGCTGGCGTGGCGCATGTGAACAGCTCTTTCAACAACACCAAGATCCTGATTTCCGACGTGCAGGGCAACGCCATTTCCTGGTCGTCTGCCGGCACCATGGGCTTCAAGGGCTCTCGGAAATCCACCCCCTATGCCGCGCAGATGGCTGCAGAAGATGCAGGCCGCAAGGCACAGGAACACGGCGTGAAGACGCTGGAAGTGGAAGTTCAGGGCCCCGGTTCCGGCCGTGAAAGCGCGCTGCGCGCCCTGGCTGCCGTCGGTTTCAACATCACCTCGATCCGTGATGTGACCCCGATCGCACATAACGGCTGCCGCCCCCCGAAGCGCCGCCGCGTCTGATTATGTCTACTTGCCTGCGGGCCGTGTGAATCCCACACGGCCCGCAGGTTTGTCATTTTGATCCTCGAGCGTTCCGGGCAAGGGATCCGCCCGCGAACAGGAATGGAGGCGACACATGATCCATAAGAATTGGCAAGAGCTGATCAAGCCCACGCAACTGGTGGTCAACCCCGGCAACGACCCGGCCCGTCAGGCCACGGTCATCGCCGAACCGCTGGAGCGCGGCTTTGGTCTGACGCTTGGCAACGCGCTGCGTCGCGTTCTGATGTCGTCGCTGCAAGGCGCGGCCATCACCTCGGTCCAGATCGACAACGTGCTGCACGAGTTCTCGTCCATTGCGGGTGTTCGTGAAGACGTGACCGACGTGGTTCTGAACCTGAAAGGCGTTTCCATCCGCATGGATGTGGAAGGCCCCAAGCGTATCTCCATCTCGGCCAAGGGCCCCAAGGTCGTCACCGCTGGTGACATCTCGGAATCCGCCGGTATCGAGATCCTGAACCGCGATCACGTGATCTGCCACCTCGATGAGGGCGCCGATCTGTTCATGGAACTGACCGTGAATACCGGCAAGGGCTATGTCGCGGCGGAAAAGAACCGCCCCGAGGATGCGCCGATCGGCCTGATCTCGATCGACGCGATCTATTCGCCGGTCAAGAAAGTGTCCTATGACGTGCAGCCGACCCGCGAAGGTCAGGTTCTGGACTATGACAAGCTGACGCTGAAGCTGGAAACCGACGGGTCCGTGACCCCGGATGACGCCGTGGCCTATGCCGCGCGCATCCTGCAGGACCAGCTGTCGATCTTCGTCAACTTCGATGAGCCCGAGGCCGCTGGCCGCGCGGACGACGAGGACGATCTGGAGTTCAACCCGCTGCTTCTGAAGAAGGTCGACGAGCTGGAGCTGTCGGTCCGGTCTGCAAACTGCCTGAAGAACGACAACATCGTCTATATCGGCGACCTGATCCAGAAAACCGAAGCCGAGATGCTGCGCACCCCGAACTTCGGCCGCAAGTCCTTGAACGAAATCAAGGAAGTGCTGTCCGGGATGGGTCTGCACCTGGGCATGGACATCATCGACTGGCCGCCCGACAACATCGAGGATCTGGCCAAGAAGTTCGAAGACAACTTCTGATCGGAAGGTGGGCAGTTTGCCCACCCTACGAAATCCCGGGTAGGGTGGGCAGTTTGCTCACCTTCCCGAAAAATGCCCGCGCTGGCGGGGACCAAATGGGCAATCCTGCCCCACCAAGGAGGGACCGGCACGCACCGGCCCCGGACAAAGCACAAAGTCAGGAGACTTCATCATGCGTCACGCACGTGGCTACCGCCGCCTCAACCGCACCCATGAACACCGCAAGGCGATGTTCGCCAACATGGCTGGCTCGCTCATCGAGCACGAGCAGATCAAGACCACCCTGCCCAAGGCCAAGGAACTGCGCCCGATCATCGAAAAGCTGATCACTCTGGGCAAGCGTGGCGATTTGCACGCCCGCCGTCAGGCCGCTGCTCAGCTGAAGCAGGACGCCTATGTTGCGAAACTGTTCGAAGTGCTCGGCCCCCGTTACGCGGAACGTCAGGGCGGCTATGTGCGCGTTCTGAAGGCTGGCTTCCGGTATGGCGACATGGCGCCGATGGCGATCATCGAATTCGTGGACCGCGACGTTGACGCAAAGGGCGCCGCCGACCGCGCCCGCGTCGAGGCCGAAGAAGCCGCCGAGGATTGATCCTTACCGGTTCGCCCTATTGAAACGACGAACCCCCGCCGATTTTGGCGGGGTTTTTTCGTTAAGCTTGTGGCATTTTCCAGGTTCGTTAAGACGCTTTTGGTATTTCGATTCCATTCCGATCCGCGGCATCCGCGACAAGACGTTCCAATTCCCGTTCACAAACAGGAGTTTGCCCCATGAATTCCAGAATATCCCGACGAATGGGGCCCGGAAGCCCCATGATCCGCGCAAAAATATGCGGATTTACCTTTTCAGCCATTCGACACACAACATCAATCGTCATAATATGACTTTACGGAGCACCCGAATTCCGACAACCTGTCCAAAAAGACATGTCCAATAGTAGAGTACTCATATCCTTGCTGGATCAGCTGAAAGCCCTTGCCCCAATGGGGTATACCGTGGGGCTGCATATCCGTTTTGCGTCGCCAATGATTCTGAAAAGCACCTATCCGCCGGACTGGCAGCAGGAGTATCAGGACAATGCCTACGCTTTGCGCGACCCGCTGGTATTCTGGGGGATTGGCATAAGTGGACAGACCAGGTGGAGTGAAATCCGCCTGCCGGACCCGTTCAGCATCATGCAGAAGGCCAAACGCCATGGCCTGCTTTATGGTGCGGTGGTGTCCTGCGGGCCGATCACGTCCCGGTCAATCATCGGGTGCGCGCGCTCGGACCGTGAATTCACGGATAACGAGCTTGACGCGATTGCAGTGGTATCCCGCGCGCTTCACGAGGCCGCTGCACCACCCACCGAACTGACCAAGGCTCAGATCGAGGCGCTTCGCCTGATCGCCGATGGAGACAGACATACCGCAGCGGCTGCCAAGCTGGGTATTTCCGAGAGCGCGTTGAAAGCGCGCCTGTCGTCCGCCCGCGTTCGCTTGGGTGCGCGAACCACGGCCGAAGCACTCAAGAAAGCGCGGGAATTCCGATTATTATGACAGCAAAGGCAGTTGCCTCGCGGTTCAGGGTTTACCAACCGCCAACCAGGAGGCACCTCAATGCAAGTCACTACACTGTCTTTCGAGAACATGCACAATCATGGTGAGCTGTTCGCGAATATGCTCCGTGCGCGACACCAGACTTTTATCGTGCAGAACCGATGGGATCTGCCCGAAGCGAATGGCATGGAGTTCGACCAGTACGATACACCGGCCAGCCGGTGGGTCACGGTTCATGAAGACGGCCATGTCATGGCCGGGGTTCGGCTGACGCCGACCACGCATCGCTGTGGCATCTACACCTACATGATCCGCGACGCACAGCGCGGGCTGCTGGAGTCTATCCCGGCGGATCTGCTGGATCGGAAAGCGCCTGTCGCGAGCCATATCTGGGAATCGAGCCGCGTTTTCGTCAGCCGAGAGGTTCCGGCGAAACTGCGTTTCCGGGTACAGATGCAGCTGATTTCGGAAATGGTCAGCTCGGCGCGGGATCTGGGGGCGTCCGAGCTGATTGGCATCATTCCCGCGAATTCGCCGCGTCTGGCCCGCCGGGTCGGGCTTGATTGTGTGCCCGCCGGTCGTGAGCTGGACTTCGACGGAGAGAAAAGCGTCGCGGTGTCGATCAGCATGGCCACGAAGATGCATTGATCGGATGGTGTATGCCGGAATGGCTTTTCCCCGACCGTATCCAGACATAGGGTGCGGGCATGGCCGATTTATTCGCACATGCCCCATCCTCCGACTCCAACGCAGCCGGACCAAGGCCCCTGGCCGACCGGCTGCGCCCCCGTGCCTTGTCCGAGGTGATCGGGCAGGGCCATTTGCTGGGCCCCGATGGCAGCCTGCGGGTGATGCTGGACGCAGGGTCACTCGGGTCACTGATCTTCTGGGGGCCGCCCGGCGTGGGCAAGACCACCATTGCGCGCCTGCTGGCGCAGGAAACGGACCTGAGTTTCGTGCAGATCAGCGCGATTTTCACCGGTGTGCCGGACCTGCGAAAGGTGTTCGAGGCCGCCAAGCATCGCCGCGCCAATGGCGGCGGTACGCTGCTGTTTGTGGATGAGATCCACAGGTTCAACAAAGCCCAACAGGATGGCTTTCTGCCACATATGGAAGATGGCACGATTCTTCTGGTTGGGGCGACAACCGAAAATCCCTCATTTGAATTGAATGCGGCTGTTCTCAGCCGGTCGCAGGTTCTGGTTCTGGAGCGTCTGAATGACGAGGATCTGGACCAGTTGATCGCCCGCGCAGAGGCGGAGCTTGAGACACAGCTGCCCCTGACCGAAGATGCCCGCGCTTCCTTGCGCGAAATGGCCGATGGCGACGGGCGGGCGATGCTGAACCTGGTGGAACAGGTGGCGGCGTGGAAGGTCGACGCGCCGCTTGATCCCAAGGCGCTTGGCCAGCGACTCAGCCGCCGCGCGGCGCAATATGACAAATCGGGCGATGCCCATTACAACCTGATCTCCGCCCTGCATAAATCGGTGCGCGGGTCAGACCCCGACGCGGCGCTTTACTGGTTCGCGCGGATGCTGGAGGGCGGCGAAGACCCGCGCTTTCTGGCCCGGCGCATCACCCGGATGGCGGTGGAGGATATCGGCCTCGCCGACCCGCAGGCGCAGCGGCTGTGCCTCGATGCCTGGCAGACCTATGAACGGCTCGGCAGCCCGGAAGGGGAACTGGCGCTGGCGCAGGCGGTGGCCTATCTGGCGCTGGCGCCGAAATCGAACGCGATCTACGTGGCCTACAAGGGCGCGCGGAAGGCCGCCGCTAAAACCGGGTCCGCCCCGCCGCCCAAACACATCCTGAATGCGCCCACGGGGTTGATGAAGGATCAGGGATACGGTGACGGATATGCTTACGATCATGATGCCGAGGACGGGTTTTCGGGACAGAATTACTTCCCCGACGGCATGAAGCGTGCTGATTTCTATCAGCCGGTCGAACGTGGATTTGAACGGGATCTGAAAAAACGGCTGGACTGGTTCGCCCGCCAGCGCGCGAAACGACAAGGATAGGGACGCCGTACATGGACTTGCAGGATATCGTCGATCTTGAGCAATACCCGATTTCGGATGAGACGTTTCGCGCGGCTGCGAAAGCGGCGTTCGATGCCTCTGGCGTGTTCGTCATGGAGGGGTTCGTTCGACCCGACGCGGTGGAGGCGATGCGCGCTGAGGGAGAGGCCGGACGCGACCGCGTCTATACCAAGCCCGAAACGCATACGGTCTATCTCAGCAAGCCCGACCCGGAATTTGCCCCGGACCATCCGCGCAACCGGCTGGTGACCTCGTCCAAGGGGTGCCTGACCGATGATCAGATCGGGGCAGATTCCCCCTTGCGGGCTCTTTACGACCACCCTGCGTTTCGGGAGTTTCTGTGTCACGTTCTGGGGGAGAGGCAGCTGTTCGAATATGCCGACCCGCTGTCGTCGATCAACCTGCATTTCCACGAAACCGGGCAGGAACTGGGCTGGCATTTCGACAATTCCTCTTTCTCGATCACGCTGATGGTGCAGGCCCCCGAAAAGGGCGGGCAGTTCGAGTATGTGACCGATATTCGCGATGCGGATGCGGGCGAGATGGGGTTCGAAGCGGTGGCCGCAGTACTGGACGGGCAGGCGAAGGTCGATGTGCTGAATGCCGATGCGGGAACGCTGGTGTTCTTCCGGGGCCGCAATTCGATGCACCGGGTTGCGCCGAATGAAGGCGCGCGGACACGGATGCTGGCGGTGTTGGCCTATAATTCGAAACCCGGTGTCGCGCTGTCTGAAACCGCGCGCATGACCTTCTACGGCAGAACCGGCTGAGCCATTGACATCGGTGGGCCAAAGCCACAAACCCCGCCCATGTTTGCAACGCTTCTTCAGGTCGCCCTTGGTGGCGCCATCGGGGCCTCGGCGCGCTATGCGACCGGGGTCGGCATCGTTCGTCTGGTCGGGCACGGGGCCTTTCCGCTTGGCGTGATCACGGTGAATATCGTGGGGTCATTCCTGATGGGGGTTTTCGTGGTGGCGGCCGCGCATCGCGGCCTGACGCATCTGTCGCCCTTCGTGATGACCGGTGTTCTGGGCGGCTTCACCACGTTTTCCGCCTTCTCGCTGGAGGCCGTAACGCTGTATGAACGCGGCGATCTGAGCGGGGCGGTGCTGTATGTCGTGGCCTCGGTCGTGTGTTCGATCTTCGGGCTGCTTCTGGGCCTGTGGCTGGCACGGGGGATGTTCGTATGAGTGGTGTTCAGACAGTGGAAGTCGGCCCCGACGAGGGCGATCAGCGCCTCGACCGCTGGTTCAAGCGGCGCTTTCCCCATATCGGACAGGTGCGGATCGAGAAGATGTGCCGCAAGGGAGAAATCCGCGTCGATGGCGGGCGGGTGAAACCTGCGACCCGTCTGGAAGTGGGACAATCCGTGCGCATCCCGCCGCTGCCCGATGAGGCCGCGCCGCAACCTTTTACCAAGCGGGACCATGTGTCCGATGCCGATGCGAAGATGATCCAGGGCGCGGTAATCTACCGCGACGACCATATCATTGCGCTCAACAAGCCGCCGGGCCTGCCCACGCAGGGCGGCAGCAAGCAGACCCGCCATGTGGACGGGCTGGCCGAGGCGCTGAAATTCGGATTCGAGGACAAGCCGCGGCTGGTGCACCGGCTGGACAAGGACACCTCGGGCGTTCTGCTGCTGGCCCGCACGCGAGAGGCCGCGAAGGCCCTGACCGCCGCAATGCGTCACCGGGAAACGCGCAAGATCTACTGGGCTTTGGTGGCTGGTGTGCCGACGCCCTATCTTGGCGAGATCCGCTTCGGCCTGATGAAAGCGCCCGGCCATGGCCGCAAGGGCGAGGGCGAGAAGATGATCGCCATCCATCCGCGCGACATGAACCAGAACCCCGACGCCAAGCGCGCCCATACGCTCTATGCCACGCTCTACCGCGTCGCGTCGCGCGCCGCCTGGGTGGCGATGGAGCCGATTACGGGCCGGACCCATCAGCTGCGCGCGCATATGGCCGAGATCGGGCACCCGATCATCGGGGACGGAAAATATGGTGGCTCGGGGCAGGAAAACCTGGGCGATGGCTGGGGTGCGCAACTGGGTGGGATCATCTCGAAGAAACTGCATCTGCATGCGCGGATGATGCGGTTCGAGCATCCGGTGACTCATAAAGAGATCACCATCACCGCCCCTTTGCCTGAACATATGGCGCAAAGCTGGGAAACGCTGGGCTGGGATGAAAGCCTTGCCGCAGAAGACCCGTTCGAAGGGGTAAAATGACCCTGAAACTGGTCATCTTCGATGTCGACGGTACGCTGATCGACAGCCAGGCCCATATTGTCGGCGCAATGACTGCCGCCTTCGAAGGGCAGGGCCTGACCCCGCCAACGCGCGAAGAGACCCTGTCGATTGTTGGTCTGTCCTTGCCTGTGGCCATCGACCGGCTGATGCCAGGGGCCGATTTGGCGCTGCAATCGGCCTTGGTCGAGGGGTACAAGGACGGCTTCATGCGCATGAGGGTTGCGGGCGGCGAGGCGCTGTCGCCTTTCTATCCCGGCGCGCGCGAAATGCTGGAGTCACTGGCCGCGCGGGACGACCTGCTGCTTGGCATTGCTACCGGAAAGTCACGGCGCGGCATGGATCACCTGATGGAGATGCACGGGCTTCGCCGCCTGTTCCAGACGGTGCAGGTGGCGGACGATCACCCGTCGAAACCGAACCCTTCGATGATCCAGGCCTGTCTGTCGGAAACCGGGGTAGATACTACACATGCGGTGATTCTCGGGGATACGGTTTTCGACATGGAAATGGGCCGCAATGCCGGAATTCCGGCGATTGGGGTCAACTGGGGCTATCACCCGGCAGAAAATCTGGTGACCGCAGGGGCAATGAAAGTGCTGACGCATTTCGACCAATTGGACAATGCATTGAACGAGATCTGGGGCTGAGCAATGAGCGAATGGAAGGCGAAACGGTTCTGGAAGGAAACACGCGTTGCCGATGCCGAGGGCGGTTGGCAGGTGCTGTTGGACGGACGTCCGGTGCGCACCCCTCTGAAATCCGCAATGGCGCTGCCGACGCGTGAAATGGCCGACGCCGTGGCCGCCGAATG
This sequence comes from Nioella sediminis, assembly GCF_001879695.1. Taxonomy (GTDB): domain Bacteria; phylum Pseudomonadota; class Alphaproteobacteria; order Rhodobacterales; family Rhodobacteraceae; genus Nioella; species Nioella sediminis. Next base: position 25,962 of record NZ_MNBL01000039.1, on the reverse strand, counting down.
GCAGGCGCAGGAAGGCGTGATCGACCCGCTGTCGATGCCTTTCACGCGCTCGGCAAACGCGGCGATCGACAAGGTGGCGACCCAGCACGCGGAAGTGGCCGCAATGCTGGCAGCCTATGCGGAGACCGATCTGCTGTGTCATCGCGCAGAGTCCCCCAAAGAGCTGGCAGATCAGCAAAACAAGGGCTGGAACCCGGTTCTGGACTGGGCGGAGAAGACCTATTCTGCACCGCTGGCGGTGGTGTCTGGCATATTGCCCGCCGATCATCCCGACGAAAGCCTTGCGGTTTATGCCCGTGTCGTGGCGGGGTATCGGCCCTTTTCCCTGACCGCATTGCATGACCTTGTGACGCTCTCGGGGTCGCTTGTGCTGGGGTTGAGTGTCGCGAATGAGCAAATCGACCCTGACGCAGCCTGGCGCCTGAGCCGAATCGATGAGGATTGGCAGATCTCACAGTGGGGCGAGGACGACGAAGCGACCGAGGCCGCCGAGATCAAGCGCCGGGCTTTCCTGCATGCAGCGAATTTCCTGCGCCTTGCGCAAGGAACGTGATGTTTCCCTAGGCACTTTGATAATGCTGTTGCGCAGGGCCCGGGCACCTTGGGAAATTTACCCTAGGTAAGCCTTGGAACAGTGTGTTTCACCAAACCCTACCCTTGACCTCATCACCCAGATTTGCCCAATTAAAGGGCGGGGGCTGGTGCTGATGGCGTTTGCCCCTCCCAATTCAAGGGCCTTAATGGCCGAACAAGTCGCCCAAAAGGGCGAACCATCAGGAAGAGGTAAACATGAAAAAATCCGTTCTTCTCGGCACGCTTGCCGTGGCAGGTCTCGCAGCTGGTGCTGTGTCCGCGCAGACGCTGGACGAAGTCCGCGCGCGTGGTGCACTGAACTGCGGCGTGACCACTGGCCTCGTCGGCTTCGCGGCGCCCGATGCAAACGGTGAATGGGAAGGCTTCGACGTTGGCGTTTGTCGCGCTGTCGCCGCGGCCGTTCTCGGCGACTCCACCGCCGTGAACTTCGTCCCCACCACCGGTCAGACCCGCTTCACCGCGCTGGCCTCCGGCGAGGTCGACATGCTGGCCCGGAACACCACCTGGACCTTCAGCCGTGACGTCGACCTGCGCTTCGAATTCACCGGCATCAACTACTATGACGGTCAGGGCTTCATTGTTCCCCGTGAACTGGGTGTGTCCTCGGCCATGGAACTGGATGGCGCAACTATCTGTATCCAGACCGGCACCACCACCGAGCTCAACCTGGCGGACTTCTTCGCCTCGAACAACATGACCTACGAGCCGGTTCCGATCGAAACCAACGCAGAAGGTCAGCAGCAGTACCTGGCGGGTGCCTGCGACAGCTACACCACGGACGCCTCCGGGCTGGCAGCAACCCGTGCTACCTTCGAGAACCCGGGCGACCACGTGGTTCTGCCGGAGATCATCTCGAAAGAGCCGCTCGGCCCGCTCGTCCGTCATGGCGACAACGAATGGGGTGACATCGTCCGCTGGACGCTGAACGCTCTGATCGCAGCTGAAGAGCTTGGCGTGACCTCGGCAAACGTGGCTGAACTGGCTGCTGGCACCGAGAACCCGGAAATCAACCGTCTGCTTGGCTCCGAAGGCGACCTGGGCGGTATGCTCGGCCTGTCTTCCGATTGGGCGGTTAACGCGATTTCCTCCGTCGGGAACTACGGTGAACTCTTTGAAGGCAATATCGGTGAGAACACCCCAATCGGTCTGGCGCGTGGTCTGAACGCCCAGTGGACCGACGGTGGTCTGCTCTACTCGCCGCCGTTCCGCTAAGGAATAGCCGGAATTGGGGGGCGCGGCATTGCCGCGCCCTTCTTCCAATTGCGCCTCACCAAGTACTGACCATGCGACCGGACCACCTGTCATACAGGTGAATGGGGGGTCGTGGGTCGCTCCTCCAGCGACAGTCGGGGTTGCCAAAAATGTCATCAGCAACAAACCCACCGGCCGAGTCCTTCCGACTTAGCCAACTTATCTACGACACCCGGTATCGGTCCATGACCATTCAGGTTGTCGCCTTCGCCCTCATTCTTGCGGCGATCTGGTTCCTGGGACGGAACATCGTTCACAATCTTGAAGAGCTCGGGAAAGATTTCAACTTCGCCTTCCTGAACTCTCGCGCCGGTTACGATATCAACCAGCGCCTCATCGAATACTCGAATGACTCCACCCACGGGCGCGCCGCGCTTGTCGGGATTCTGAATACGCTTCTCGTTGCCTTCCTGGGCTGCATCCTGGCCACCATCCTCGGCGTCATCGCCGGTGTCCTGCGCCTGTCGAAGAACTGGCTTGTCGGTCGCCTGATGACCGTCTATGTCGAAGGCTTCCGCAACATCCCGCTGCTTCTGTGGATCATCCTGATCTTCGCGGTCATGACCGAATCCACACCGGGTCCGCGCGACTTCCGCGGGGATGATGCAGAGGCGTCGATGATCCTTGGCGAAAGCGTGGCCGTGACCAACCGCGGCATCTACGTTCCCAATGTCGTCTTCACCCGCTCGCTTGGCGGCAATGAGATGACCGAGGCGGCGGACGGTGTCGAAGCGGCGGTTATTCCTTCTGCCGTGGCTATGGACTGGCTGCTGGTTCTGGTCCTGCTGGTTGGCGGGGTGTTCGCATCCAAGGCCATCGGTCGTTGGGCCACAAGAACGCAGGAGGCCACGGGGGTCAGACCGCCCGCGACCTTCTGGATGCAGCTAGGCGTGATCCTTGGGCCGTTCGTTGTTGTCATGCTCGTCCTTGGGGCGACGCTGGACATCCCTGAACTGAGGGGCTTCAACTTCTCCGGCGGTATCCACATGCGGAACTCGCTGATTGCCCTGTGGTTCGCCCTGTCGCTTTATACCGGGGCCTTCATCGCGGAAATCGTCCGGGCGGGTATCATGGCCGTCAGCAAGGGCCAGACCGAGGCGGCTTTCGCCCTTGGCCTGCGTCCGAACCGGACGATGAACCTGGTGATCCTGCCGCAGGCGATGCGGGTGATCATTCCGCCGCTCATCTCGCAATACCTGAACCTGACCAAGAACAGCTCGCTCGCCATCGCTGTGGGCTACATGGATGTTCGCTCCACCCTCGGGGGGATCACGATCAACCAGACCGGCCGAGAGCTGGAGGGCATGTTGCTTCTGGGTCTGTTCTACCTGGTGACCTCTCTGATCATCTCGGGCGTGATGAACATCTACAACAATTCCGTCAAGCTGAAGGAGCGGTGATATGGCGAATACACCTTCATTTGTCCGCACCCAGATGCTGGACCCCAAGGATCCGCCGATCACCGAGAAAGGTGCGGTGAAGTGGATTCGGGAAAACCTGTTCTCGGGTTGGCTGAACTCGATCCTGACGCTGGTTTCGCTCTATGTGATCTACTGGGTCCTGGCGCATATCCTGCCCTGGGCGCTCGGCGGGATCTGGAACGCGGAGTCTCTGTCGGAGTGCCGGGAAATCCGGGATGCGTCAGGCGTTGGCCATGACGTTGCCTGTTGGGCTGTGATTGGCGCGCGCTGGCACCAGCTCTTGTTCGGCTTCTACCCGTCCGAGCTGTACTGGCGGCCGATCCTGGCGCTGATCCTGTTCGGTGTTGCGATTGCTCCGGTTCTGTTCGACACGGCGCCGCGCAAGCTGCTGATCGTGACGGCCATCATGCCCTTCGCCGCCTATTGGCTGCTCTGGGGCGGTACGATCTGGGGTCCGATCGTGACGGCCCTCGGCTTCGTAATCGGTTGGGCCATCATCAAGTACGGGTCCGCAACACTCGGTGCTTTAGGGGCAACGATCGCAGCCATCGTGGTGCCATTGCTCTACTGGCTGTTTGTAGCGGGAGCGATCAGCGGGGCGCTTGGCTCGGCTCTGCCGATCGGGATCGAGTCGGTTGCCTCTGACCGGTTTGGCGGCTTCATGCTGGCCATCGTGATCGGTGTCGCAGGCATCGTGATGTCTTTGCCGCTTGGCATCCTGCTGGCGCTTGGGCGTCAATCGGATCTGTTCATCATCAACAAGTGTTCGGTCTTCTTCATCGAGATCATCCGGGGTGTTCCCCTGATCGTGTGGCTGTTCACGGCATCGCTGCTGCTGAACTACTTCCTGCCGCCGGGGACCAACTTCGATCTGATGTTGAGGGTGATCATCATGGTGACGCTCTTCTCCTCGGCCTATATCGCCGAGGTGGTCCGTGGGGGCCTCGCGGCCCTGCCACGTGGCCAGTATGAAGGCGCGGACAGTCTTGGGCTCGACTACTGGCAGTCCATGCAGCTGATCATCCTGCCGCAAGCGCTGAAGATCTCCATTCCCGGGATCGTGTCCACCTTTATCGGCCTCTTCAAGGATACCACTCTTGTGGTGTTCATCGGCCTGCTGGACCCGATTGGCCTGTCCAACGCAATTCGCGCGGATGCGGCCTGGAACGGTATCTACTGGGAACTGTTCATCTTCATCGGCCTGTGCTTCTTCATCTTCTGTTTTTCCATGTCCCGCTACTCAATGTGGCTGGAGCGCAAGCTCCATACCGGGCATCGCTAAGGAGACGTCCAAATGACTGACGCTCAAACTTCGAACATCCAGGACCGCGAAATCGACCGGTCCCATATGAAAGTCTCCGACGAGGTCGCCATCGACATCTCGGGCATGAACAAGTGGTACGGCACCTTCCACGTGCTGCGCGACATCGACCTGACGGTGTATCGTGGCGAACGGATCGTGATCTGTGGCCCCTCGGGGTCCGGTAAGTCCACCCTGATCCGCTGCATCAACGCGCTGGAAGAACACCAGCAGGGCAAGATCGTGGTGGACGGCACCGAACTGTCGAATGACCTCAAGAATATCGACAAGATCCGGTCCGAGGTTGGCATGTGCTTCCAGCACTTCAACCTGTTCCCGCACCTGACCATTCTGGAAAACTGCACGCTGGCCCCGATCTGGGTGCGCAAGACGCCCAAGAAAGAGGCCGAGGAAACGGCGATGCATTTCCTGAGAAAGGTGAAGATCCCGGAACAGGCCGACAAGTACCCCGGCCAGTTGTCCGGCGGTCAGCAGCAGCGTGTGGCAATTGCCCGTTCGCTATGCATGCGTCCGCGCATCATGCTGTTCGACGAGCCCACCTCGGCGCTTGACCCCGAGATGATCAAGGAAGTGCTCGACACCATGATCGAGCTGGCCGAGGAAGGTATGACCATGCTCTGCGTGACCCACGAGATGGGCTTTGCGCGGCAGGTCGCCAACCGCGTGATCTTCATGGATGCTGGCCAGATCGTGGAACAGAACGAACCGGAAGAGTTCTTCACCAATCCGCAGTCGGACCGGACCAAGCTGTTCCTCAGCCAGATCCTCGGTCACTGAGCCGACCGACAGCAATCAAAGAGGCCCCCCGTGGATCGCGGGGGCCTCTTTCGTTCAGGGCAGGTCATGGGGCGTGACGAAATCCAGCACCCGGCCCATCCCCCACTGCACATCCCGCCAGTCTGACTCGTCGCAATCCACCACCAGCGTGGCGCAGGTCGGGAAGTCCGCGAAGCGGGGATGATCGGGTTTGCTGAACAGCAGCCGCTCGGCGAATTCGGCCATGCCGGGGTTATGGCCAATGATCATGTGGGTCATCGCATAGGACCCGCGCGTATAGCCCAGGAGCGTTTCGGGCGATGCGTGATAAAGCTTCTCGGCCGTGTTCACCTTGGGTTTGCCACCAAGGGCCGGGGCGATGCCCTCCCACGTTTCCTGCGCGCGACGGGCAGAGGAGACGGTGACCTTGTCGGGCACATAGCCGTTGTCCCGCAACCAGGCCCCGATCCGGGGCGCATCACGCTGCCCACGCGTGTTTAGGGGGCGGTCATGGTCGTCCAGCAGGGGATTGTCCCAGTCCGATTTCGCATGGCGGGTGAGGATCAGTGTCAGGGTCACTTGTGGAAATACCTCATGTGGTGGGCAGTTTGGGCTGGGTTGCGTCCAAAGCGTTGGCTGACAGGGCAGGCGCGGCGGACGAGACAACCGCCGGTCAGGCACTCAGCGCCCTCTGCACGGTCCAGATGGGCGTGGCAGGCGGGGACGTCGTAGGGCCGTGGCCCGAGCGCGCCGACCGGACAGGCGGTTAGACAGGGCTGCGCGCAGGTCGTGCAGGGGCTGTCGGGAGGTGGTGGGGGCAAGTCCAGCCTGTCGGGTAGAAGGATGGCGCCCCGGATCGAGATCATCATGCCTGCCGTTTCATGCACCAGCATGCCCACGGGCGAGGGCCAGGCCCGGCCGGTGCGTTCTGCCCATCGGATAAACGGGGCATAGGGTGGGCCGCCAAAGGGGAAATGCGGGGTGCCTCCGGTGTGTGTGGCCAGCGTGGTGATGATGCGGGTCGACCATCGGTCAAGCCCGTCGGGCGCACCATCCAAGAACTCCGGCTCTGCCGTGACATGCGCCCAGAACCCCGGCTCCAGCGGGGATAGCAACACCATGGTGCCGGGGGTGCAGCCATCGTCCTCGGTCGCGTGAAACGCACCGAAGATGTCGAGGAAATGCGGGGCGGCAAGCGCCTGAATCGCGGCGAGGTCCATAGACGGAACTCTGCTGATCCGCGCGGAACTTGGCAAGTGTCAGGCGCGGATCATGCTGCCTGCGCCATGGGCGGTGAAAAGCTCCAGCAGCACAGCGTTGTTCACGCGCCCATCCACGATGGTGCAGGCCCGCACGCCATTGCGCACGGCGTTCACGGCGGTTTCGGTCTTGGGGATCATGCCGCCCGCGATCACGCCGTCGGCGGTCATCTGTTCCACCTCGGTGGCGGACAGCTGGGTCAGAACTTCGCCCGCCGCGTTCTTGACGCCCGCCACATCGGTCAGCAACAGAAGCCGGTCAGCCTTGAGCGCCGCCGCGATGGCACCTGCCGCCGTATCGCCATTGATGTTATAGGTTTCGCCCGCGCGGCCCGCGCCGAGGGGGGCCACGACGGGGATCATGTCGTCTTCGAAGAGGTTCAGCAGCACCGCCGGGTCGACCTCTGCCGGTTCACCGACAAAGCCCAGTTCCGGGTCGGCAGGATCGCAGATCATCAGGTTCGCATCTTTGCCGGAAAGGCCCACGGCCTTGCCGCCCTGCGCGTTGATCGCCTGAACGATGCGCTTGTTGACCATGCCCGACAGCACCATCTCGACCACGTCCACCGTGGCCGCATCAGTGACCCGTTTGCCTTTGACGAACTCGGATTTCACCCCGAGCTTGGCGAGCATCTCGTTGATCATCGGGCCGCCGCCATGGACGATCACCGGGTTCATGCCGACCTGACGCAGCAGCACCATGTCACGGGCGAAATTGGCCATGGCCTCTTCATCGCCCATGGCGTGGCCGCCGAATTTGATGACAACGACCGCATCGTTGTAGCGCTGCATATAGGGCAGGGCCTCGGACAAGGTGCGGGCGGTGGCGGCGTAGTCGCGGGAGGTCATGGTCACTTGTTTCTTCATCGGTCTGGCCCTCTGGTCACACCTTGTTAGGCCCAAGCCGCGCGCCGCTCAAGGGCTCAGATGATCCCGGCGATAATGGCGCGCAGGGTCGGGATGCCGACGCCCTTTTCGGACGAGGTCGCCACGATCTCGGGGTAGGCCGCAGGATGTTTGGCCAGCGCGCCGCGCACCTGTTCCAGCAGGTCGGGCATATCCGCCTGCTTGATCTTGTCGGCCTTGGTCAGAACCACCTGAAACGGCACGGCGGACTTGTCCAAGAGGTCCATGATTTCCTCATCCACCGGCTTCACCCCATGGCGGCTGTCGATCAGCACAAAGGCACGGCGCAGATTGGCACGGCCCGAGAGATAGGCCTTGAGAAGCCTCTGCCATTTCTCGACTACCTTCACCGGCGCGTTGGCGAAGCCATAACCCGGGAGGTCGACCAGGTAATGGCTGTCAGCGATGGTGAAAAAGTTGATCTCCTGCGTGCGGCCCGGCGTGTTCGAGGCACGGGCGAGCGCCTTGCGCCCGGTCACGGCGTTGATCAGCGTCGACTTGCCCACATTGGACCGGCCCGCGAAACAGACCTCGATCTTGTCGCCGGGCGGCATCCCGTCCATGGCGACGACGCCTTTCAGGAACTCGGACCCGGCGGCGAACAGCAAACGGCCCTTTTCGGCGTCATCTGCCTCGGGCTTCGGGGCGAGGGGAAAGCGGATTTCCATTGTCAGATCACCTCTGCCGTGTCGCCGACGCTGATGTCACCCGAGGTCACGACCTCGCCATAGACGCAAAACTCGCGGTCATCGTTCAGCACGCTCAGCGTATCGGCGTCGCGTTTGCCGGTATCGGGGTTCGTGGTCGTCGCCATGCAGCGCACGACAGGTTCCCGGATCGCAATCTCAGCGGTGCCGACGCGGACGGTCTTGCCGATCAGGTCGAACTCCTCCCACGGGGCCCATCCCTCGACCCAGATATTGGCACGCCAGCGGCGGCTCGACAGGCTCTGCCCCAGCTTCTGCTCGACCACGCGATGCGAGGCCATGTTGCCGATGCTGACAGAGGGGAAGTCCGTATCGGTCATGCCGCGCCCGGGCACCCGCACGACCCGCTGCGACTGTGCGCGCTTGGGGTCCATCAGCGGTTTGGTCCAGTCAATCAGCGCCTGCGGGTCATCATCGGGCCGGAAGGTCAGATCGGGCAGGTCGGGATGGCGGAGCGTGACCGTCTCGGTCGCCTCATCGAGACGCGCCTCGATGGCCATCAACCCCGGCAGCTTCGCCCCGATCGAGAAATTCTGACAGGGCGCCCAAGCGCTGCCATCGGTTTTGGCGGCGTCATGGGCGACGGCCCAAGCCCTGTCCCACGGAAAACACATACCCGCCGTAAGGCGGGCATGGGTCAGGGCTTCTCGCCCATGGCTTTTGATCGGGTGACGCCAGAGCGCCTCAACCTTGGCAGTCATCACTCGGACTTTGTCTTGCGTTGGAAGCTCTTGCGGATATTGCCGAACACGTCCGGCTTATGCCCGTGGCTGCGCATGATGATGTATTGCTGGGTGAAGGTGATCGTGTTGTTGGTGATCCAGTAGACGATCAGCCCGCTGGCAAAGCTGCCAAGCATGAACATGAAGACCCAGGGCATCCAGGCAAAGATCATCTGTTGCGTCGGGTCCGTGGGCGCCGGGTTCAGTTTCTGCTGCAGCCACATCGAAATGCCCAGAAGGATGGGCAGGATGCCAATGAAGATCAGCGCAAGGATGCTGCCCGGTTCCGGTCCGGCCCAGGGGAAGAGGCCAAAGAGGTTGTAGATCGTCGAGCTATCGGGTGCGGACAGGTCGTTCAGCCAGCCGAAGAACGGCGCGTGACGCAGTTCCAGCGTGACGAAGATCACCTTGTAAAGCGAGAAGAAGATCGGGATCTGCAGAAGGATCGGCAAACAGCCCGAGGCGGGGTTCACCTTGTTCTTCTTGTAAAGCTCCATCATCCCTTTCTGCATCGCCTCACGGTCGTCGCCGGCGCGTTCCTTCAGCTTCTCCATCTCTGGCTGAAGTTCCTTCATCTTCGCCATCGAGACATAGGACCGGTAGGCCAGCGGGAAGAGGATCGCCTTGATCAGCAGGGTCAGCGCGATGATGGCCAGACCCATGTTGCCGATAAGGGCGTTGAGGTAGTGCAGCAGCCAGAAGATCGGCTTGGTCAGGAAGTAGAACCAGCCCCAGTCGATGGAGTCCAGGAACCCGTCGATGCCTTCTTCGTTTTCATAGCGGCGGATGGTTTCCCATTCCTTGGCACCCGCGAAAAGGCGCGTGGTGGATTCCGCGGTTTCACCCGGGGCGACCGTCACGGCGGGCAAGCGTGCCTCGGTCTGGTAGATCTCTGATCCGGGGACATAGCGCGACACGGCGGTGAAGGGCTGGCCGGAGCCGGGGACCAGCGTGGTCATCCAGTACTTGTCGGTAAAACCGATCCAGCCGGAGTCGGTCACCTCCGTAATCTCGGCCTGAGCCCCTTCGCGCTGCACGAAATCCATGTCGGTCATGCCGTCATAGTCGAGTTCGTTCAGGGTGCCGTCAGAGTTCTGGACGACGCCCTCATGCAGGATGAAGAAGTTCTGCAGGTCCTCGGGCAGGCCGTGGCGGGCGACGATGCCATAGGGGGCAAGGCGCACTTCGGTGTCGCCGGTGTTTTCCACCGTCTGGGTGACGGTGAACAGGTAATCCTCATCAACCGAGATGGTGCGGCGGAAGATCAGACCGTTGCCATTGTCCCACCGCAGGGTCACGGGGGTTTCGACGGTCAGCGATTGGCCCTCTTCCAGCTCCCAAGGCGTGTTCGATCCCGGCACCTGATCGTAGTCGAGCGATCCGCCCGGCGTCCAGCCATAGAGAGCGTAATAGGCCCCGGTCTCACCCACGGGCGAGAGCAGGCGGACATTATCCGAGGTTTCATCCAGCGTTTCGCGGTAGTTGCGCAGCAGAAGGTCGTCGAGGCGACCGCCAGTCAGCGCGATGGAGCCATAGAGCGACGGGGTGTCGATCTCGATGCGCGGAGTTTCGACCAGTTCTTCGGGGGCTGCGTCGGCTCCGGCTGCATCGGCGGTTCCCGCGGCGGGCGGAACCAGAGCGACCTCGTTGCCGTTTTCATCGACAACGGTTACGGCAGCCGGATCGTTGGCGGCGGGGTCACTGGCCGGTTCCTCGGGCGGGAACATGATCGACCACAGCAGAATGACACCCATGCTGAGCGCCATTGCAAGAATGAGGTTCTTGTTCTGGTTCTGATCTTGCATGCCCGCGTATCCAGCCTTGGTTGAAGTCACGCAGGTTCAACAGACTGAGGCTGGAAAGGTCAAGCGGTTTTCCCGGTTCTTTGGGCCGTCCGCGCGGTTTGGCCCCGCATTGATGCAGTGATTTACCCTGCGCGGCGGCCGATCCGGGGGGTCTTGGCCAGCCCGGCGGTATAGGTCTGGACCCAGGCGACGGTGTCTTCGAAGGGCATCGGACGGGCGATGATATAGCCCTGCAGGTGATCGCAGCCCAATTGCGCCACGACGCTGCGTTCTCCGGGAGTTTCGACGCCTTCGGCGACGGTGGCCACATTCAACCGCTCTGCCAGCGCGAGGATGCCTGCAACGACGGCGCGCTGCGTGGAGTCCTGATCAAGCTTGGTGACGAAGCTGCGGTCGATCTTGATGCGGTTCACGTGAAAGCGGCGAATATTGGCGATGGAGCTTTGTCCGGTTCCGAAATCGTCTAGATCGAGATTGAACCCATGCGCGCCCATCTGCTCGATATTGCGCAGGATCACGTCATCTTCGGACTGGGCGGCCACGGTTTCGAGTATCTCGACGGTCAGGCGCGCGGGCCGCAGGTCGAACCGGTCCACCTCCCATTTCAGGCGGTCGGCAAGCGTCGGGTCGCGCAGTTCCTCAGCCGAGAAATTGACCGCGACAGACGGAACGGAACAGCCCGCCATGTCCCATTCCTGAACGGCGCGCAGCGACTGCGCCAGGATGCACTCCCCCAATCGTCCCATGCATCCGGCATCTGCCACCGCAGGCAGGAAATCGGCAGGGGTCAGAACACCCGCCTCTGGATGGTGCCACCGCGCCAGAGCCTCAAACCCGGTGACCGCGCCGGTATCGGCACTGACCTGCGGCTGGAACCAGGGACGGATGTCACCAGCGGCAATGGCATCTTCCACTTCTTCCGCCAGACCGTGACGCAGCTGAGCGCTGAATTTGATCCGGTCGGAATAGCCGCGCACGCCGCCCGGTCCGTGCCGACGCGCCTCGATCAGGGCGGTCAGTGCCGCGTCCAGCAGGCAGGTGGAGCCGCCGAAATCGGTCTGGGCCGGTGTCGCAAAGCCCACGGATACCGTGGGGTGCGCGGCGGCCCCGGCGATTGCAATCGGTTCCGAAAGGGCTTTTTGCAGCCGGTCCACGAGCGACATCACGATATCGAGCTTGACGGAGGCGACCGGGTGCAGAGTGATCGCAAATCGACCTTCACCGATGCAGGCAACGATGTCGCCCCGGCGCACGGTGGTCAGAACCCGGTCGGCGGTGCGGCGCAGGATACGGTCGCTGGCCTCCCCCCCCCACCGGGCAGCGAGGTCGGGAAAGTCGTCGATCTCGACTACCAGGCAGGCAGTGGAATGGCTTTTTCGCCCTGCCTCGGCCAGGGTCGTTTCCAGCACTGCCAGAAAGCTTTCACGCATCGGCAGGCCGGTTTTGCCATCGAGCGGCGCAGAGTCGCCTGCGCCCTTTCCTTGTGGGCGCATGGCCTGCAGGGCCAACAGGCCGGGCAGCAGAAAGGAGGTCGCGAAAATCACCTCGGGCGCGCCCATCCAGAAGGCCAGCAGCGCCAGCGCCGGGAAGACCGCCAGTACCTCAACCCTCGACAGGCCCCTGCGAATGTTCTGCGCAAGGGAATCCAACCGGGGAAACATCGGGACATACATGGCAGCCTCTCAACCTGGCAATTCGGTCAACGGTGCCTTCACCGCTACGCCAAACTGCCTGACAGGCTGTTAACGTCTCCGCCTCAGTCCTTCGGATTTGTCTCGACTTGTTCCGATCGCGTCAGCCCGGCGAAGTCAAAAAGCGCCGGGTCAAGCAGATGAGAGGGCCGCGCATTCATCAGGGCGGAGAACATCTTGCCCCGCCGTCCGGGAGTGCGGGTTTCCCATTCATCCAGCAGTTTCTTGATTTGCTGGCGCTGCAACCCGTCCTGCGATCCGCAAAGATCACAGGGGATGATCGGGTAGTTCATGGCGGTCGCGAATTTCTCGCAATCGGCCTCGGCCACATGCGCGAGCGGGCGATAGACGAAGAGGTCGCCCTCGTCATTCAGCAGTTTCGGCGGCATCGTCGCCAGCTTTCCGCCATGGAAGAGATTGAGGAAAAATGTTTCAAGAATATCGTCGCGGTGATGGCCCAGAACCACGGCGGAACAGCCCTCCTCGCGTGCGATTCGATAAAGATTGCCGCGCCTGAGCCGCGAACAGAGCGCGCAATAGGTGCGCCCGGCGGGCACCTTGTCCATGACGATGGAATAGGTGTCCTGATATTCGATCCGGTGCTCCACCCCCATCTTGGACAGGAACTCCGGCAGCACCGTCGCGGGGAAACCCGGCTGACCCTGATCCAGATTGCAGGCCAGCAGGTCCACCGGCAGCAGCCCGCGCCATTTCAGCTCGGTCAGCGCGGCGAGCAGCGTGTAGCTGTCCTTGCCACCCGACAGGCACACGAGCCACCGGGCGCCGCGTTCGATCATGCCATAGCGGTCGATCGCTTCGCGGGTCTCGCGAATGATCCGCTTGCGAAGCTTCTTGAACTCGGTCGTGTTCGGCGCGCCGCTGAACAGCGGGTGGATATCGTCGGATTCGTCTAGCATCGGGGGCCTCCGGTTGCGGGTCCGCGTCTACGCGGAATGCCCCGGACAGGCAATGATTTTGGCATCTGGGCGATTCGGGCGCATGATGACCGGATTAGCCAGTTTTTCATTCGAGGACCGACGATGATTTACGCCATGACAACCCGCAGTTTTGTTGACGGGGCTTTTACAAAGAACCCCGGTGTGACGCGCTATGTGAGGGTCGAAAAGACCGCGGCCGGATATGCGGTGCAGACCCTGCCGGTGGACACATGGCTGGCCGAAGTGCTGGCGGCTGCGGGCGGGAACGGGGTGCTGCTGCATGTGCATGGGTTCAACCTGGAACAACATGAAACCTTCGCACGGCATCAGCTGATCGCCGACGGGCTGGCGCAGCACGGGTTTGGCGGAGTGGTCGTCAGCTTTGACTGGCCCACCAACGGCGCTCTGTTCGATTATCGCAAGGACCGGGCAGACGCGCACACGGTTGCGCCGCAACTGGTGCTGGATGGCATCGCCGTGCTGCGCAAGGCGGCGCCGGGGATCAAGCTCGACATCATGGCGCATTCCATGGGCGCACTGGTCACGCGCCACGCATTCCACCGGGTGGTGGAACTGGGTAAGGCCGGGGCGGTCGATATCTCGGTTGGGCAGGTTCTTCTGGTCGCCGCAGACATTGCGGCCAAATCGATGAAGACCGGCGCGAAGAAATCTGCCGCGCTCTATGCACATGCGGGGCGGATCACCAACTACTATAGCCGTGCCGATGAGGTGCTGAGCCTGTCCCAATGGTACAGGCTGTTTCAGGCCCAAAGGCTGGGGTTCGAGGGGATGCCGGACAGCGTCCCGCCAGGCCATGCGGACGTGTATGTGCAGCACTATTACAACGCGCATAAGCATGAATGGCCGAACACGTCCTCGATCTCTCATAACTGGCACTTCCTCGATGCGCAGTTCTATCGAGACGCCGCCCTCGTGCTGGCCGGGCATCCTGCCGCGAGCATGCCGACGCGTGCGCCGACGAACGAGGGCAATCAGGCGCTGATCGGCTGAGGGTAGGGGCCCGGACGGACCGGACCCCCTGATGGTTCACCATCTGAGCTGTGTTGCGGATGGGGGAGGGTGGTAAGGCGCCATCCCTATGTCGCGCCGCATGTGATTGTTGAGCACTATCAGCCCGTTCGCGGGCCGCGCCTTGCGCCTCAGCGCCTGCTTGGCGGCGGCCTTCAGCACGCGCCACGCGCCTGCATCAGCGATCATCTCGGCCAGCAAGGCCTGGATTTCAGCCGCCGAAAGACGGTTTTCGAGTCTGGTCATGATATGTCCCCCTGTTGAAACAGGGGCCTCTGATTGGGTTGGAGATGGACCACGGGCGGGCAGATGCCCCCATGGCAGATCGGTCAGGTCATGTTGGAAAGCTGGCCCCTAGGGACCGAAGGGTGCGGCCTTGCGGCCTATGCCCCTGCCATGCAGGTGCCGGACCGGGAACCGAGTTCGCCACGGCGTCGTGTGAATAGCAAAATCATATGACGCCCTCCCTTAGCTTGGACGGTGGAACTCGATGTAGGGCAGGTAGCATGGGGGGTGCGCGTCGCGCTATGCTGGAAAATCGGACAATCGGCGGTTGTTACCGATCGGCCACGTCCTGCGCATCGTCATGGCGATGATCATGCCCGCAGCCGGGCACCGGGTCATAGCCATCTGAACCCCAGGGATGGCAGCGGCCAATCCGCTTGGCGGCGAGCCATGAACCCTTGATCGCCCCGTGCTGTTGCAATGCCTCCAGCGCGTAGGCCGAACAGGTGGGTTGGTAGCGGCAGTTGAACCCCACCCATGGGCTGAAGATCAGCCGGTAGGCCCGGATGGGCAAAGCGAAGAGATGGGCCAGCGGGGTCACTTGTGGATCTTCCTCAGCGCGCGGGACAGGTCCTTGACCATGTCCTCCATAGGCCGGGCGGCGGTTTCATTGGCGCGGCCAATCAACACGTAATCCCAGCCGGGCCGCCCTTCAAGCGGCAGGATGGCGCGGGCGATTTCCCTCAAACGGCGTTTGGCACGGTTGCGGGCCACGGCATTGCCGACCTTCTTGGAACAGGTGAACCCCACGCGGACCAGATCGGGTGGCACGCCCTCATCCTCCCGTCGCCGCCGCGCCTGCACCAGAAAGGCGGGGGCCGGGGCACGGGCGGCCCGCGCGGCGCGCAGAAAATCGGGGCGTTTGGTCAGGGTCTCGACAATCGGCAAGGGCGGTCCCTCAAACACGAAAAGCCCCCGGGGCCTTGGGGCCGAAGGGGGCTCATCAACCGGGTGCAAAGACCCGGCGTTGCATCACGCGATTATGCGCTGAGCGACTTCCGGCCGCGGGCGCGGCGGGCGTTCAGGATCTTGCGGCCGGCTTTGGTTGCCATGCGGGCGCGGAAGCCGTGGCGACGCTTGCGGACCAGGTTCGACGGCTGGTAGGTGCGTTTCATCTGTCTCGTTTCCTTGTCATCAAGGCCGGATGCGGGCGAGGCCCACGCATCGACAGCCGGAGAATCCGTATGAGGCCCGGGCAATAGGCCCTCATGACCGCCATGTCAACAAGCCCGAAGCCCTGAATTCCCGGTTTGAAACATCTCGGGCGCAGATTCCTTCAGGTGGCCGCCGATGATGACATATTTCCACGGTTTCCGTCACGTGTGATCAACGCCGCGTGAGGGGGCTGTTGCTGCGCCGGGCTTGCACGCATGTTGTGGTCAACGCAAGCGATTGGACAGGACATGAGCCAAGTCACCACGGAACCCGGATCGAAGGCCAGCCGCCTTCTGCCCTTTGCGCTGATTCTGTTGGGCGCGGTGGCGGGCTGGTTTGTGCTTGGCGACTACCTGAGCTTTGACACCCTGCGCGACAACCGCGAGGCCCTGCTGGCCTTCCGTGACGCGCATTACCTGACGATGGTGGTTGTCTATATGGCGATCTACGTCCTGATCGTGGCGTTCTCATTGCCGGGGGCCACCATTGCCACTCTGACCGGCGGGTTCCTGTTTGGTCTATTTCCCGGGGTGATCTTCGTCCTGCTCTCCGCCACCATCGGCGCGACGATCATCTTCCTTGCGGCCCGGCTCGGCTTTGGCAGCACTTTGTCGGCTCGGATGGATGCGTCCTCGGGCCTCGTGCGGCGGATCAGTGAGGGCATTCATGAAAACGAGCTGTCGATGCTGTTCCTGATCCGGCTGGTTCCGGTCGTGCCCTTCTTTGTCGCCAACCTGCTGCCTGCGTTGGTCGGCGTCAGCCTGCATCGCTATGTCTTCACCACGTTCTTCGGGATCATGCCGGGCACGGCGGTCTATACTTGGGTGGGCGCCGGTCTGGGCGAGGTCTTCGCCCGCGGTGAAACCCCGAACCTTTCGATCATCTTCGAGCCTGCCATTCTGGGCCCCATTCTGGGCCTCTGTGCGCTGGCTGCGCTTCCCATTCTCATCAAGGCCCTGCGCGGCCAGAAAGGGCTCTGACCCATGAACCGGATCAAGACCGATATCTGCGTGATCGGGGCGGGCAGCGGCGGGCTGTCGGTGGCGGCCGGTGCTGTCCAGATGGGGGCCGATGTGGTGCTGCTGGAAGGCCACAAGATGGGCGGCGATTGCCTGAACTATGGCTGCGTGCCGTCCAAGGCGCTGCTGGCGGCAGGGCACAAGGCCCACGCCATGGGGCAGGGGGGCTTTGGCGTGACGGGCGGGGCGGTCGCGGCTGACTACGCGGCAGCCAAGGACCATGTTGCGGCGACAATCGCCGCCATTGAACCCCATGACAGCCAGCAGCGTTTTGAAAGCCTTGGCGTAAAGGTCATCCGCGAATTCGGGCGCTTCACTGGTCATGACACCGTTCGGGCAGGTGAGACTGAGATCACCGCGCGCCGTTTTGTCATCGCCACCGGATCGCGGCCCTTCGTGCCGCCGATACCGGGGCTTTCGGATGTTCCCTACCTGACCAATGAAACCATCTTCGATCTGCGCGAGCGGCCCGAACACCTGATCGTCATTGGCGGTGGTCCCATCGGCATGGAGATGGCGCAGGCGCATCGGCGATTGGGGTGCGAGGTGACGGTTCTGGAAGGCGCCAAAGCGCTTGGGAAGGACGACCCGGAGATTGCCGCCATCGCACTGGAGAATCTGCGTGCGGAGGGCATTCGGATCATCGAGGGCGCGATGGTGTCGGAGGTTTCGGGCAGCGAAGGCACTATAGCCGTCATTACCGAAGACGGCACTCGCCATGAAGGCACCCATCTAATGGTTGCCGTTGGACGCACGGTAAATATCGATCAGCTCGACCTGCACAAGGCAGGGGTGGAACGCGCAGGCGGCGGCGTGAAGGTCGATGCCTCGCTCCGCTCGCCCACGAACCGCAAGGTCTATGCCATCGGTGATGCCGCCGGTGGCCTGCAATTCACCCATGTGGCGGGCTACCACGCGGGCGTGATCATCCGGCAGATGCTGATGGGCCTGCCGTCAAAGGCGCGCACCGACCACATTCCATGGGCTACCTACACGGACCCTGAAATCGCTCAGGTCGGGCTGACCGAGGCCGAAGCCCGCGAGGCCCATGGCGACAAGCTGACCGTGGTCCGCTTTCCCTATTCCGGCAATGATCGCGCGATTGCCACCGGCCAGACCACCGGGCTGATCAAGGTGATGGTGGTCAAGGGGCGGCCCGTCGGGGCCGGGATCGTCGGTGCGCAGGCGGGGGAGCTGATTCAGATCTGGGCGCTTGCCATTGCCAACAAGCTGAAAATGGGCGCTATTGCCGCGATGGTTGCCCCCTATCCGACGTTGGGGGAGATTAACAAACGGGCCGCGGGCGCCTATTTTAGCCCCAAACTGTTCGATAGCCCGTGGGTCAAACGGATCGTGCGCCTTGTGCAGCGGTTCTGAGCCCGGCGACGAGGGAAGGTAGACAAACCGCGTGCTCAATTCGCTATCAGGCCGATTGCTGATCCTGACCGTCATCTTCGTGATGCTGGCAGAGATCATGATTTTCGTGCCCTCCATCGCGCGGTTTCGGGAAGACTATCTCTTGGCGCGGATCGAGCGGGCTCAGATCGCCTCGCTGGCGCTGCTGGCCGATGATGCGATGATGATCGACGAGGCGCTGGAGCAGGAGCTGCTGGACAATGCTGGCGTGCTGAATGTGGTGCTGCGCCGCGATGCGGTCAGCCAGCTGATCCTGTCCGTCGACCGAATACCCCCGATCTCCGGGCAATATGACCTGCGCGATGTATCTGCCTGGACCTTGATCCGGGACGCCATACTGCGGTTGGCCGAACCCGAGAACCAGGTGATCCGGGTCTATGGCAACCCGGTGCAGGATGCGGGCATGTTGATTGACGTGACGCTCTACACCCAGCCCATGCGCGATGCGATGATAGAGTATGGTCTGCGCATCCTGCTGCTGTCGGCGGTCATCTCGATCATCACGGCGGCCTTGCTGTTCTTTGCCGCCCGCCGTGCCATCGTGATGCCCATTCAGCGGGTGATCGATTCCATGCGCGCCTATTCGGAACGGCCGGAAGACGCGACCCGTATCATCCAGCCGTCAGCCGGGGTGACCGAACTGCATACCGCCGAGGAAACGCTTCAAACGCTGCAAACCCAATTGACCGCATCCCTGAAGCAACGCGAGCGTCTTGCGCAACTGGGCGAGGCCGTGGCCAAGATCAGCCACGATCTGCGCAATATCCTGACGGTGGCCACGCTGATGGCGGACCGGCTGGAGGGGTCTGACGACCCGACCGTTCAGCGCACCGCGCCTAAGCTTCTGTCGTCGCTGGCCCGTGCGGTGAACCTGTGCGAAGGCACCCTGGCCTTCGGCCGCGCCGAAGAGCCGCCACCGGCCTTGTCCCGATTCGAGCTTGGCCCGCTGCTGGAAGATGTTGTCGAGCAGGAACAACTGGCCGTTTCCGGCGAAGCGGTTCAGATTGAAGCCACCTGCGCACATGGGATGATCGTGCGTGCCGATTCCGAGCAGCTGTATCGCGTGCTTGGCAATCTCTTGCGCAACGCGCGACAGGCCATTGCGGCCAGTGGCAAGCCGGGCCGTATCTCGCTGGAGGGGTGCGAGGACGCGGAAGGCTGGGTGATCCGGATCACAGATACCGGACCGGGCCTGCCAAAGCGGGCGCTCGATCATCTGTTTCAGCCGTTCCAGGGGGGCGCGCGCAAGGGCGGCAGCGGGTTGGGATTGGCCATCGCGGCCGAGCTGATCCGAGGCCATGGCGGGCGGCTGGATTTGAAACAGACCGGTCCGCAGGGAACCGTCTTCGAAATCCATCTGCCTGCCGGTCAAAAAGTCTGATTTCACCCTTGCGCCGGTCCGAGGACAGGTCTAAACACCGCCCTCACGCGCTGGTAGCTCAGTTGGATAGAGTACTTGACTACGAATCAAGGGGTCGGGGGTTCGAATCCTCCCCAGCGCGCCATTGAAAAGGCTCAGCGACTGATCGCTGAGCCTTTTCCTGTTTCTGGCGTCCTGTAACAGGCCCTGCCAGTGGCGAGGTTCAAAACGCCTTGCGGGCGCGCAGCGCGGCCGAGATTGTGCCGTCGTCGAGATAGTCCAGTTCTCCGCCCACGGGCACGCCCTGTGCCAGAGAAGAGACGGTAACACCGCTGCCCTCCAGCTCTCCGGCGATATAGTGGGCCGTGGTCTGACCATCCACGGTTGCGTTGAGCGCGAGGATGATCTCGCTGACGCCATCTGACCGGATCCGGTCGAGCAGTTTGGGGATGCGCAACTCTTCGGGGCCCACGTCATCCAGCGCCGACAGGGTGCCGCCAAGCACGTGATAGCGGCCCTTGAACGCATGACCACGCTCCATGGCCCAAAGATCCGCCACATCCTCGACCACGCAAATCTGCCCATTTGCACGCTCGCTGTCGGAACAGATCGAGCAGGTGTCGGAGGTGCCGATATTGCCGCAAGTCAGGCACTCGCGGGCGGTGGCGGCGACCTGAGTCATCGCATCGGCCAGCGGCTGCATAAGCAGGGCGCGTTTCTTGATCAGGTGCAGCACGGCGCGGCGAGCCGACCGGGGGCCGAGCCCCGGCAGCTTGGCCATGATGTCGATCAGGAACTCTATGTCTTCGGTGCCGCCAGCCATGCGCGGGGTGCCACCCTCAGAAGGGCAGCTTCATGCCTTCGGGCAGGTTCAGCCCCTCGGTCAGACGCGCCATTTCCTGCTGGCTGCGGTCTGCCGCCTTGGCCTGCGCGTCCTTGATCGCGGCTAGGATCAGGTCTTCGACCACTTCCTTTTCATTGGGATCGAAAATCGAGGGGTCGATATTCAGCGCGGTCAGTTCGCCCTTGGCGGTCGCGGTGGCGCGCACCAGACCCGCGCCGGATTCGCCTTCCACCGTCATGGTGGCCAGCTGCTCCTGCATCTCGGCCATCTTGCCCTGCATTTCCTGCGCCTGTTTCATGATCTTGGCCATGTCGCCAAGCTGGCCCAGTCCTTTGAGCATGTCGTCGCCTCCTGTTTGGCTTCCGTTGCCCTGCGACATAAGCCGCGCGGTTCGCTCAGGCAAGTTTGGATTGACTTGACAAAAACAGTCGGAATTGCAAAACCCCTTGCAGGCACCGTGTGAGGCACCCAGTCGGATGAACCCACAGACACGGAGATATTCCATGTGCCCACGCAAACCAGTCCTTTTGGCTGCCCTGATGATGCTGGCCCAGTCGCTGCCCGCTCATGCCGATCCCCTGCCGCCCGAAACGCTTGTCGAACGTCTGACGGAAGGGGGATACGTGCTCTATATCCGCCATGCGCAGACAGAGAGCGATTATGCCGATCAGGTGACCGCCGACCCTGAGAACTGCGCCACGCAGAGGGTGCTGAGCCGCACCGGATGGGCGCAGGCCCAGGCCATCGGCGCAGCGATAGACGCGGCCGGTATTCCGGTGGCCGAGGTCTTGTCGAGCCAGTATTGCCGGGCATGGCAAACCGCGGATCTGGCCTTTGGATATCATGAGGAAACAGCAGCGCTGAACTTTGAACCGGCGGAGGACTACTCTGATGTGCAGATTCAGGCTATGAGAGACCGGGTGACGCCTCTGGTCATGGCCCGCATGCAGGCAGGCAGCAATCGTGTCATTGTCGGCCATGATGACCCGTTCGAAGCGCTGACCGGTATCTATCCCGAACCGCAGGGGGTGGCCTATGTGTTGCAGGTCCGTGACGGGGCAATTGAGGTGCTTGGCGCGATTGCGCCGGATGCGTGGCCTGGCATGTAGCCCCGGTCAGGAAACGGCCTCGCCCCGGATGTCTTGCCGGGGCGCGGTGTTCAGTCCTCCTCGAACGGGTCCCATTCATCCTCGACCTCGGGCAGGGCCTGCAGTTCGGCCTCGGCGTCGAGCTCTGCGCGGCTGCGGATCTCGGTGATCTTGGCCTGCGGGAAGGCCGCCAGAACCGCCTGCATCATCGGATGCTGTCGCGCCGCGTCTTCCAGTTCACGGGTCTTGGCATTCTCCACCTCTTCGATGGTCTCACCGCCGCCCTCATTGGCCAAAGTCACGGTCCAGCGCACGCCGGTCCAGTTCTTCAGGCTCTGTGCCAGACGGGGGGCGAGATCCCTGGGCGCGCGGTCCGTAGGTTGGAAGGTGATCCGACCGGGCGCGTAGGAGACGATGCGAACGCAGGTTTTCACCTCGATCAGCAGCTTGATGTCGCGGTTCGACTCGATCAGCGCCACGACCGTATCGAAATTGTGATAATGTGCGAGCGCCGTCTCGGGGGCCTCGGCCAGCGCTGTTGCTGCACCGCCCGATGGGCTACGCGGGGCGGAGGCACGGGGGACGGGGCCGCTGCCGCCTTGCGGGGCAGGCACGCGACCGCCACCACCGCCGCCAGCGGGGGGCGGGGTCATGTCCTTGAGCTTGCGAACCAGATCCTCCGGCGGGGGCAGGTCGGACACATGGGTCAGGCGGATGATCGCCATCTCGGCGGCCATCATGGCATTGGGGGCGAGCGCCACTTCCTCCAGTGCTTTCAACAGCATCTGCCATGTCCGGGCGAGAACCCGCATAGAGAGTTTCTGCGCCAGCGCCTGCCCGCGCGTGCGTTCATCGGGGCCGATCGTGGGGTCGTTCGCCGCCTCGGGCGTGATGTTGATGACCGAGAGCCAGTGGGTCAGTTCCGCCAGATCGCGCAGCACCGCCATCGGGTCGGCCCCGTCGGCATATTGCGCGCCAAGCTCGTCCAGAGCACCGGCTGCATCGCCGGACATCACCTTTTCAAACAGGTCCATGACCCGGCCGCGATCCGCCAGCCCCAGCATGGCGCGCACCTGATCGGCGGTGGTTTCGCCCGCGCCGTGGGAAATCGCCTGGTCCATGAGGCTCATGGCGTCGCGGACGGAACCTTCGGCGGCGCGGGTAATCAGCGCCAGCGCATCCTCGTTGATCTCCGCCCCTTCCTTCTGCGCCACACTTTGCAGATGGGCGATCATCACCTCGGGCTCGATCCGGCGCAGGTCGAAGCGCTGGCAGCGCGACAGGACCGTGACCGGAACCTTGCGGATCTCGGTGGTGGCGAAGATGAACTTCACATGGGCGGGCGGTTCTTCCAGCGTTTTCAGCAGCGCGTTGAAGGCGCTGTTCGAAAGCATGTGAACCTCGTCGATGATATAGACCTTGTAGCGCGCGGACGCAGCTCGGTAATGTACACTTTCGATGATCTCTCGGATATCATTCACGCCCGTATGGCTGGCGGCGTCCATTTCGATCACGTCCACATGGCGGCCTTCGGCAATGGCCTTGCAATGTTCGCAGGTGCCGCAGGGTTCGGTCGTAGGGGTGCCGGTGCCGTCCGGTCCGGTACAGTTCAGCCCCTTGGCCACGATCCGCGCCGTGGTCGTTTTCCCGGTGCCGCGAATGCCCGTCAGGATGAAGGCCTGTGCGATCCGGTCCGCCGCGAAGGCGTTTTTCAGGGTGCGCACCATGGCCTCCTGCCCGATCAGATCGGCAAAACTGGCGGGCCGGTATTTGCGGGCCAGAACCTGATAGCCTGTGTTGTTGGTCTCGGACATGGTGCCTCGCGTCGGGGTGCGTTCGGGTCAGGTTAGAGGGTTTTGTCCGGGGGGTGAACAGGGGAGTTGAGCCTTGCGCGGGCTGAGAGGGCTGGACGCCTCCGGCGGGAGTATTTGGGCCAAAAAGAAAGGGGCAGGGCGCCGCGTTAAGGTTAACGGATGGAGGTTTGTGCTTTGGTAACCATGATGGGCTTGGCGCGGCGGATGCAGTGAGCTAGGATCGTGCTGCCGCAAGGGGCGGCATCCAGGTCCGCGGAAAGCCGTCATAGGCGCCCCTGAACGATCGGAAGACCGAGCCTATCGGATTTTCTCATGCCCGGATCAGCGGACCGGCGGGCGCTATCGTGAGGAAACCGACGATGAAATCCCTCGACCAATTGCGCCGTGACGCCAAGGCGTTGCGCAAGGCCCATGAGGCCGGTGATCCGCTTGCCCTGCAGCGGCTGAAAGTCCATCCGCCCCGCAGGGACGGCTCTGACCTGAAACACGCCGACTATCTGCATGTGATCGCCCTTGAATCCGGCTTTGTCAGCTGGCCCGCGCTGAAAGAGGCGCAGGAGATCCAAGGGCTGGATCGCGCCGCGAAGCTGCAGAAGCTGAAGATCGCGCTGGCCCATGGGCAGAATGCCCGGGTGGACCGGTTGCTGGCGGACACGCCGGATCTGGCGGATGGTCTCTTTGGGTTGCAGGTGGCGCTGCTGAACCGCGAAACCGTGGAACGCATGCTGGCCGAAGACCCAGGCCGCGCAACGCGGGTCGTGGCGCATCAGTCGCCCCTGTGTTTCCTGGCCTTTTCCAAGCGGTTTCAGGCGCAGCCCGACCGCGTCGACGAAATGCTTGCCATTGCCGAGATGCTGTTGGCTCATGGGGCCGATGTGAATGACGGCCGCCCGGTCAGCCCGGACAGCGACCATCGCCTGTCGGTGCTCTATGGGGCCATTGGTCATGCGGATAACATGATTCTGGGGCAATGGCTGCTCGATCACGGGGCCGATCCCAATGATGGCGAGTCGCTCTATCATTCGACCGAGCTTGGGCATCACGACGGGCTGCGCATGCTGCTGGAGGCCGGGGCCGACCCCAAGGGCACCAATGCGCTGCTGAGGGCCATGGACTTCAATGATCACCAGGCGGTGCGGCTGCTCCTCGATCATGGCGCTAGGGCGGATGATTTCGACGGCACCCATGTGGGGGGTGAGGCACCCTGGGTGGTGCCGGCCCTGCATCAGGCTGCGCGGCGGATGTGCGATGGAGAGATGGTCGACCTGCTGTTGGAGGCAGGGGCAGACCCGGCGCGGGAGTTCGAGGGCTGCACCGCCTATGGCTATGCGCGGGTCTTTGGCAATGTCGATCTGGCGCGGGCCATTGAGGCGCGGGGCGAAGTGCCTGAGCTGACGGCGGAGGAAAAGCTGCTGGCGATGGCGGCAGATGGGGAGGTGCCTGCGGGCGTCTATATGGACCCGGCGAAGCTGCCCGAGGCCTACCGTAACATCATCCGACTGATCCTGCACCTGCCCGGCAAGCTTGACCATGTGAAGCGGCTGGTTGCCATGGGGGTGGAATATGACCGCCCCGACACCGAGGGGCTGACGCCGGTTCAGGTCGCAGGGTGGGAGGGGCTGCCCGAGGTGATGGGTTATCTGCTGTCGCTGAAACCCGATCTGTCGCATGTGAACAACTACGGGGGGACGCTGCTATCGACCATCCTGCATGGGGTGGATAATTGCCCCGCGCGGGCCGAGCGGGACTATGTCGCCTGTTTGCGGCTGGCGCTGGAACACGGGGTTGCCTTGCCCAAGGCCGCAATAGAGTTTGCTAACGAGGACGAGATCGCCGGTTTCCTGTCGGATTGGGCCGAGGCTCATCCCGGTGCGGTCGTGGATCAAGGAGCTTTCTGAGCCGTGGCGGATTTTTCAATATCAGAGCTGGCGGCGGCGGGTGGCGTGCTTGGCATCTGCCCGTTGCCCGGACGGTTCCGGGACTATGGCACCGATCTGGCGGACATGCTGGCCTGGCAGCCCGACATCGTCCTGACCCTGACGACACTGCCCGAAATGGCACAGCATGGGGCGGATCGTCTGGGGCAGGACCTGATGCAGGCTGGTGTTCGATGGGTTCACCTGCCTGTGGAGGATTTCGGGATTCCCTCCGATGATGTCAGGGCGACATGGCCCGATCTCGTTCCTGTACTGGCGTGGGGCGGTCGGATTCTGGCCCATTGCTACGGCGGCTGTGGCCGGTCTGGCATGGCGCTGCTGCGGCTGATGGTCGAGGCAGGCGAGTCCGGGTCGGAGGCGCTATTGCGCCTACGCGCTGCGCGGCCCTGCGCGGTTGAAACCGAGGCACAGCGGGTCTGGGCATTCGCGGGAGGCTCGGCATGACGGCCTATCTGATGCTGACGATGGAAGCGGGCGCAGCGCTGGCCCGGCGCGGGATCAAGGGGCCGGTCGTCATGCTGAACCTTTTGCGCCTTCGGGATGTGGCGGATTATTCCGAAACGCCTGATCTTGCCCCGAAAACACCGATCTCGGGCCGGGATGCGTTTGACCTCTACATCGCCCATACCCTGCCGCTGCTTCGG
>NZ_MNBL01000038.1 GCF_001879695.1 Nioella sediminis | reverse complement strand
CAGCGGCGGGGAGCTATTATTCTTGGGGGATGGTGGGGCCTTCCTGATCGGACCGCCAGAGGAGAGATGGGATCTTGCCATGCTCGTCCGTCAGCATTCGGTCGATCGGTTCCTTGCCTTCGCTCAGGATGAGGCGATCATGGCAGGGATCGGCCACCGGACAGCCGCCATAAAGGACGCGCGCTTGCTGCCGCTGGTGGAAACGGGGTTGGCGGGGTAGGCTGTCGCCATGACGGAAGCGCGACGACATACCGGCCTGAAAATCCTGCTGCTGCTTTGGCTTGCGGTCATGGCGGGATCGTTCCTGGCCTTTCAGCTGACAGCCGAAACAGGCGACGGGTTCACGCGCGGACTGAACCGGGTGATGGCGTTTGTCGGCTGGCAATTCGCCGGGCTGATCATCGCGCTGATCTGCCTGTTTCTGCGGGCACGGGTAGAATGGGGCCGGCCCCTGCGCTGGATCGCACTGGTGCCGGCCCTTGTGGCGGGGACGCAGGTCTTGGCCTTCGTGGCCATGTATCTTGCGGCCTCTGCCGGTATGCTCTGACCCAGGTCAGCGCCGGTAGCGGTCTTTCTCTTTCATGACCGACCGGACAAGCTTGCCAAAGCTTTTGTCCCGCGCCCGTGCCTCGGCCAGTGTTTCGGAATTGCGGGCATCCTCGGCCTGCAACTTGCGCCAGCGGCGCAGGCGGTCGGGGTCGACTTCTCCGGCTTCGATGGCGGCGCGGATGGCGCAGCCCGGTTCGGTCTCATGCGCGCAATCGGAGAAGCGGCAGGTCTGCGCCAGATCATCCAGATCGGCAAAGACTGCGTCCACGCCGTCCCGCGCATCGGACAGGCGCAGGGCGCGCATACCGGGTGTGTCGATCAACCAGCCGCCAGCGTGAGTCCGATGCAGACCTCGCGCGGTGGTGGTGTGGCGGCCTTTGGCGTCGTCCTCCCGAATGCCTGCGGTGGCGACGAGATCGCCGGTCAGCGCATTGGACAGGGTGGATTTTCCAACGCCGGACGACCCGACAAGGGCCAGTGTCTGCCCGCCTTTGCACCACGGCGCCAGAAGCGCGGCATCTTCCGGGTCCGTGGCGTTCAGCGCCAGGGCCGTCACAAGCGGGGACAGCCGCTCGGCCCGCCGGACATAGCTGCGCGGGTCGTCCGTTTGATCGGCCTTAGTCAGGATCACCAGCGGCAGGCACCCGGCACTGGCGGCAAGCGCCAGATACCTTTCCAGCCGGGCCTCGTTGAAATCGTCATTGCAGGAAGTGACGATGCCGAGCGTATCGACATTGGCGGCAATCAGCTGCCTTTCCGCCCCGGTGCCCGCCGCACGGCGGGTCAGTTCCGTCAGCGGATCGAGGCGGCGGGTCACCTTCTGGCCGGTCGGGTCTGTCAGGACCCAATCGCCAACAGCGAACGCGCCGGTGGTCATGTCAGAGGGCGGCACCAGAAGATGCTCCCCCTCAGGGAATAGCCCCGTCAACCGGTCGCGCGCAACCGAGGACAGGCGGCAGGCATGGGCGGAGTGCGCAGGATCATCGGCGATCTGCGCGGCGAAATGGGCCGACCATCCGAGGTCGGCAAGAGTCAGGTGTTTCAATGGTCTGGTTCCCGGAACACACGTAAGACAAGCCCCAAGGGGCGGTTCGCTTTACGGCCGGGCGGACGGTGCCTAGGTCAGATCGTCTGACGGATCAGGCAGCGCGGGCCCGGAGGGATGTGACAATATCCATAAATCCTCCGGCGGCTGGTGTGGTGGTGAGAGGCTGGACATCGACCCAAGCGGGGCTCGTTGTGGCTGCTACCTTCCGGTCCTGACCAGGTTGGCGAGGCGCTTGCCCGCGCCAACCTCTCGACTCGGGATGTAGGCGATCTGAGACCGTTTCGCAAGGGCAGGGCTTCCCCGATTGCGCACCATGGCGCTAGACTGTCACACGGTATTTGAGACAGGAGATTTCCCATGCGCCTTCGAGGAGTGACTCGCAGCCGCAACGTGATCGACAGGCGCGGCCGGGGGGGGGGGCCGGGCCGCGGGCGGCATCGGTGGCGTGGGGCTGTTGGTGGTGCTGGCCATCGGCTATTTCACCGGCGTGGATGTGACGGGGCTTCTGGATCAGGCGGCCCCGTCGCAGCAATCGTCAGACCCGCGTGAATTGACCGAAGCCGAACAGCAGGCGGGCGATTTCGTTGCGCGGGTGCTGACCACGACGGAAACCGTCTGGACCGATGTCTTCCCCGACCAGCTTGGCAGCAGCTACAGCCCGCCGCAACTGGTGCTGTTCAGTGAGGTCACGCAAAGCGGCTGCGGCGGGGCGTCGGGATCATCGGGGCCGTTCTACTGCCCGGCTGATCAGCGCGCCTATCTGGACACCGCATTCTTCGGCTTCATGTCGCAGCGGCTTGGGGCCGGGGGCGATTTTGCCGCCGCCTATGTGATTGCCCATGAGGTCGCCCATCACGTTCAGAACGAGCTTGGCATTCTGGGGCAGGTCCACCAGCTGCGTGCCACGATGAGCGAGCGCGAGTCGAATGCCCTTCAGGTGCGGGTGGAGCTTCAGGCCGATTGCCTGTCCGGGGTCTGGGCCTATCACGTCTCGGACCTGCTGGAGACAGGCGATCTGGAGGAGGCATTGAACGCCGCAGAGCGGATCGGGGATGACTATCTACAGGCCCGAGCCGGTCGGCAGCCCAATCCGCATACGTTCACCCATGGCACCTCTGCGCAGCGGATGCGGTGGTTCCAGAACGGTCGTGCCTCTGGCGTGGTCGCGGATTGCGACACGTTCAGCGCCGCGCAGTTATAGGCGCGTCAGAGCGTCATTCCAAAGCGGTAGAACCCGTTCGGGGCAGGCCCGAGAGGGCGCAGGCCCAAAGCTGCCGCGCGGTCGGAATGCGCCACCGCGCCGGGTCCGGTGTCGTAGGTGACGTCCGTCCCGCCCAGGGGCGCGAAACGCCATGTCGGTTTTGCGCGCGGATGGATCGGAGAGGTGTCGCCGATATGGTCAGCCAGCAATTTGCGCACCGCAAGCGGGCTTTGCAGCACAGTCTCGCCCCGCGCCGCTGCCGGATGGTGCCCGCCCCCCGCCGCGCGATAGCTGTTGGTGACGACAAGGAACTCATCCGTGCCTGTCACGTTCCGGCCATTGTAGCGCAGGTCACGGATGCGACCGGGGCCGGGGAAGACCTGCTCCCCATCTGCCGAGAAGCGCGCGGGTTGTGAGACGTCGATGGTATAGCGCAGCCCGAACAGCACGTCGAAATTGTAGCTGGAAAAGCCGGGGTCGAGCAGCGCCTGTCCCTGCGCGCCGAGGGTGATCTGCAGAAAGGCGCTGGCGCTGCGTTCCAGCCAGTCGGTCAGGTCGGCGCCGGTCACGCGCAGCACCTGCAACGTGTTGGGAAAGGCGTAGAGATCGGCTGCGTTCCTGATGGTCAGGGGGCCTTCGGGAATATCCGTGTAGTATTCCGGCCCGCCACGCCCGCCGCCCTTGAACGGGGCCACGGCGGACAAAAGGGGAAGACCGGCCAGCGGGTGCCCCTCCAACGCGCGGCTGGCATGGGTCAGGGTTGCCTCTGCCATGAAAGCGAGCGTCGGGCTGTCCCCGGCCAGCGCGAAATGGGTTTCCAGCGGTGCGCGGGTTTCCCCGATTGGCCGTCTTGTGTGGGCAAGCGTCAGCTCGTGACTGGCTTCCGACAGGGACAGGATGGCAGGGGAGGCCGGAACCGGGCCCTCCTTTGGCAAAACCGGATGAACGCAGGAGGAGGCATCGCGGATCTGCCAGCCGTCGCGGTAGATCAGGTCGAGCGTGATCTGCCCCAGCTGCGATCCGAAAAATCCCGGCTGCACGACGGGCACACCGTGGATCAGCCCCTTGTCCGCGCCATCGGGCCAGACCCGATGCGTGTGACCCGCGACGATGGCATCCACCGCGCCTGAGGCGGCCAGGGGCAGCAGGGCGTTTTCCAGATCGGGCGCATCCTGCTCCGGCCCCTGCCCGGAATGGCATAGCGCGACGACCAGATCGGCGCCAGCTTTGCGCAGGGCCTTTGCCTCTGCCCTTGCGGTCTCGACAATCGGGTGGGTCCTGACCTTTCCGGTCAATAGCGTGCTGTCCCATTTCGTGACCTGCGGCGGTGTCAGACCGATAACGCCAATGCGCAGACCTTCGGTGCCGCCATCGGAGCTGTGCAGAACCCGGTCCAGGATGACAGAGCGGGGCATCAGGGATGTGCCGTCGGCCCGGTCGACATTCGTCAGCACAACTGGGAAATCCGCACCTCTGACGGTCGCCTCCAGAAACGGCAGCCCGAAGTTGAAATCATGGTTGCCCACGGTCGCGGCGTCATAGCCCATGTGGTTCATCGCGGCGATCATCGGGTGTGGGGTGATCAGGTCCCGTTCCTGCGCCACATCCCCCAGAGGGGTGCCCTGAAGTGTATCGCCATTGTCGAAGAGCAGACAGTTCGGTTCTGCCGCCCGCAGCCTCTCGACCAGCGTTGCGATACGGGCCAGGCAGGGGTCATCCGCCTCACCGTCGAGATAGTAGTTATAAGGGCGCAGGTTCGCGTGCAGGTCGGTTGTTGCCAGCACCACGAGCCGCAACTGCCGTCCCTCTGCCGGAATGGCTGGCCGGTCTGCCTCAGTCCGCATGAGATGTCTTTTCTGGTCGTCCTGTCCTCGGACCAATTAGACCAACTGGCCCGGAAATTACCAGCGACGCGCGGATACGGATTTCCGGTTTGCGCCTGTTTCCCGCATCTGCGACATTCCTGCCATAGCAACCTTAAAAAAGGTTAACGGATTCAAACGGGAAGCAGGGCTATGAAGCTTGCGGAGACAGTGACCTTCGGGGGATCGGGCCTCGATCGGGCGGCGCTGATGCGCGCGGATGAGGCCGGGCTTGCTGCGGCGCTGGAGGATGGGCGCGGCAGCGTGCTGCCGATCTGGCGTGGCAAACCGTTGATGGAGGAGCATGCGGGAGGCCAGCGGCTGGTCTGGCTGCCGGGGAAGCACCCGATGCTGGCAGATGCGCCCGCCGAACGGCTGTTCCTGGGAAATGACGACGGGGCCTTGCGCTTTGCCGCCGATGTCTCTCGTTGGCAGCCGGACGATCTGGATGCGGGCCAACTGAATTCCTTTGCGGATCAGAGCCTGCAGGCCCATCCCGCAGCGCCGAATGGTCAGCTCTTCCGGGAACTCCGCCTTGCCATGACCCTGCTGACCCCGCGTGACGCGGAACTGGCGGCCACCGCCAAGGCGATGCTCAACTGGCACCGGTCGCACCGGTTCTGTGCCTGCTGCGGGACCGAAAGCCGGATGACCCAGGCGGGCTGGCAACGGACCTGCCCGGACTGCGGCGCACATCACTTTCCGCGCACTGACCCGGTGGTCATCATGCTGATCACCCATGGCAACGACCTGCTGCTTGGCCGGTCGCCGGGCTGGCCCGAGGGCATGTATTCCCTGCTGGCGGGCTTCATCGAGCCAGGCGAGACGATGGAGGCCGCCGTTCGCCGTGAAGTGGCGGAGGAAACGGCGGTGCAGGTGGGCCGCGTGGGCTACCTTGCCAGCCAGCCCTGGCCCTATCCGTCCTCACTGATGTTCGGATGTTGGGGCGAGGCGTTGAACCGGGACATCACCCTTGACCCGGCAGAGCTGGAAGATGCGATGTGGATCAGCCGGGAAGAGCTGGCCGAGGCCCTTGCGGGCCGCCATCCGAACCTGCTGCCGGCCCGAAAAGGGGCGATTGCGCAGTTTCTTATGGAAAACTGGCTTGCGGACAGGCTGGACTGACGGGCAAACATAGACAGACTGACGATTGTAACGGGGACGGACCAGTATGATTTTCGAGACCAAAGAAGACGTTGATGTCCCCCGCGATTTCGCGTTCAGCCGCTTTGCGGATTTCACCCGCTACGAGGGATCGGCCCGCCAATACGGGGCTGATATCCGCCGGGTGAACGGTTTCACCGAGATCGCAGAGGGCTGTTCCTGGCGCGGATCGGCGGTTGTGCGCGGCAAGGCGCGCGGGGTTGAGGCCGTCATCACCCGGCTGAACCGCCCAGACCATGCCCAGATGAAAACCACCGTTGGGGGTATGACCGTCGATGTCGACCTGTATTTCGAGGAACTGGGGCCAGAGAAAACGCAGGTGCGCGTGACGGCTAACCTGAAAGCCACCACTCTTGCGGCCCGGTTGATCCTTCAGACGGTCAAGCTGGCGCGGCGCCAGATCCAGGGGAAAATCGATTCGCGGATCGTGGCATTGGCCAATCAGTATGAAGACGAATACCGCCGCCAGCAGGGGCGCGGATAGGCCTCAGTCGCGCAGCCGGTCCGCCGGGTAGGTGCCCAGAATGTGCAGATGCGAGGTGAAGTATTTCAGCTCATCCATCGCCAGTTGCACATTGTGGTCGTCCGGGTGGCCCTCGATATCGGCGTAGAACTGCGTCGCGGTGAAGCTGCCGCCGACCATGTAGCTTTCCAGCTTGGTCATGTTCACGCCGTTGGTGGCAAAGCCGCCCATGGCCTTGTAGAGCGCTGCCGGAATGTTGCGCACCTGGAACACGAAGGTCGTCATCATGTGATCCGCCCGCCGGGTCATGTCGGGCTGCTGCGACATGATCAGGAAGCGTGTGGTGTTCTGATCGTGATCCTCGATATGCCGCGCCAGAACGTCGAGCCCATAGATCTCGCCCGCCAGTTCCGAGGCCAAGGCCGCATGGGCCGGATTGCCCTTTTCCGCGATATCGCGGGCCGCGCGGGCATTGTCGGGGCTGACGCGCCCCTTGATCTGATGCTTGCGCAGGAAGCCCGCGCATTGCGGCAACAGCACCAGATGGCTCCAGGCATCGGTGATATCGGCAATGGAACTGCCGGGAACGCCGAGCAGGTTGATATGCACCCGCACGAAGGCCTCGTCGATGATATGCAGCCCGCTATCGGGCAACAGGCGGTGGATATCGGCGACCCGACCATAGGTGGAGTTTTCCACCGGCAGCATCGCCTCGACCGCCTCGCCGCTGCGCACGGCCTCGATCACGTCCTCGAACGTGGCGCAGGGCAGGGCCTCCAGATGCGGACGTGCCTGGTGGCAGGCCTGATGCGAATAGGCTCCGGGTTCTCCCTGAAAGGCGATACGAGCGGTCATTTCACTGACTTTCTTCAACAAGGGCGTTCTGTCGCGCTGACTACACCTTGCAAGCCGGGCAGGAAAGCCGGTAGATACCCGCCAACGCGAAATGTGGATGGGATAACCATGTTTGACACGATGACCCTCACCAAGGCCGTTGGCGGCGTCTGCGCAGCCTGGCTTGTTCTGCTTCTTGGCGGTTGGGCTGCTGACGGCCTTTACAGCGTCGGTGGCGGACACGATGCTCATGGCGAACATCTCGCCGGATATGTGATCGACACCGGTGACGGCGATCACTCGGAAGAGGAAGAGGTGGAGGCGGTGCCCTTCTCCGAATACCTCGCTGCCGCTGACCCCGCCGATGGCGAAGGCGCGTTCCGGGCCTGCCGTAGCTGCCATTCGGTCGAACCCGGCCAGAACGGAACCGGCCCGTCGCTTTACGGCGTGGTTAACAGCGATATCGCATCGGTCGAAGGATTTGGCTATTCCGGCACCCTCGAAGGGCTGGAAGGCAACTGGACGCCGGAAGCGCTTAGCAGTTTCCTTGAAAACCCGCGCGGATATGCGCCCGGCACCGCCATGTCCTATTCGGGTATGCGCGACGTGGAAGATCGCGCGGCGATGGTGGCCTACTTGGACTCGCTTGACGACTGATTCGTGACAGATGCGCAGGATTTGGCCGCCTTCGGGGCGGCCTTTTTCATTTCAGGGTCACGAAATTGTAATTCGCCTTGAACGAAGACAGGGCTGGTCCTTAGGGTAGTTGCACCCATAACTATACCAAGCAGGATATTTCGCAGTGGAGCGCAGCATGACCCGAACCCGCCAAGCGACCCGACCCGCCGTTTCCTGGTGGATGGCCTTGCCCCTGCTGGCCGCATCGGTTCTGGCCACCCCCGGTTTTTCGCAGGACGGTGACCTGATCGTCACACACGGTGTCTCGACCTTCGGCGATCTGCGCTATGGACCCGATTTCGAACATCTGGACTACGTGAACCCCGATGCGCCCCAAGGCGGTGAGTTTTCCTTCGCGTGGTCAGGATCGTTCGATTCGCTGCACCCCTATACCCGGCAGGGGCGCCCGGCGCTTCTGGCCTCGATCTTCTTCGAGTCGATGCTGGAGGGCACGTCGGACGAGATCGGCAGTTCCTACTGCCTTCTTTGCGAAAGCATTGCCTACCCCGAGGACCGGTCCTACGTGATTTTCACCCTGCGTGAGGAAGCGCGCTTTTCCGACGGCACACCAGTTACCGCCGATGACGTGGTGTTCAGCTATGAGATCCTGCGCGATGAGGGGCTGCCGTCCTTCCGCGCCTCGATCGGGCTGACCATTGCCGGGGCGGAAGTTCTGGATGATCGGCGCGTTCGTTTCGATTTCAACCCCGAGGCCCCTCTGCGCGGCCGCATCGACAATGCCGGCGGCCTGCCGGTTTTCAGCCGCGCCAGCCATGAAGCATCCGGGCTGGATTTCGATGAAAGCCGGTTGGAGCCGCTGATCGGATCGGGCCCTTACGTCGTTGGTCGTATCGAGGTGGGCGAGCGGACCGTCTTCCGCCGCAATCCCGATTACTGGGGCAATGATCTGCCGATCAACCAGGGCCGCCACAACTACGATGCGATCCGAATAGAGTATTACGGCGACGCCATTGCTGCATTCGAAGGCTTCACGGCGGGCCAATATACCTTCCGTCAGGAAAGCAGTTCCGCCCAATGGGCCACGGCTTATGACTTCCCCAAGCTGGAACAGGGGCTGGTCGTGCGTGAAGAAATCCCGGACGGAACCATTTCCTCCGGCCAGAGCTTCGTGATGAATTTGCGCCGCCCGCAGTTTCAGGACGTGCGCGTGCGCGAGGCCATTTCGCTGATGTTCAACTTCGAATGGACGAACCAGACCCTGTTCTACGGTCTTTACACGCCGAACGTGTCGTTCTGGGAAAACACCGATCTGTCTGCGACCGGCATGCCCTCTGACGCGGAGCTTGCCTTGCTGGAACCGCTGGCCGACATGCTGCGCCCCGAGGTGTTGAGCGAGCCGGTCTATACAATTGAGCCCGCGAACCCGGACCGGTCCTTCGACCGTCGCCGCGCCCGGCAGGCCCTGCGCCTGCTGGAAGAGGCCGGGTGGACGCCCGGCGATGACGGCATGCTGCGCAACGACGCTGGCGAAACACTGGAAATCGAGTTCCTCAATGCCAGCCCGCTCTTTGACCGGATCATCAACCCTTACGTGGAAAACCTTCAGGCCATCGGTATTGATGCGCGCCTGAACCGGGTCGACAATGCCCAGTTCAGCCAGCGGGAACGGGACTATGATTTCGACATCATCACCGACCATTTCCCGATGAGCTATGAGCCCGGATCGGGCCTGCGCCAGTATTTCGGGTCTGCCACGGCGAATGATTCCGTCTTCAACCCTGCAGGCGTCGCCGATCCGGCCGTGGATGCGCTGGTCGAGGCCGTTGTCGATGCGGAAACGCAAGAAGAGCTGAATGTCGCGGTCAGCGCGCTGGACCGCGTCCTTCGGTGGGAACGGTTCCGCGTTCCGCAGTGGTACAACCCCAACCACTGGGTGTCCTATTACGACATGTACCGTTACCCCGAGAACCTGCCGCCCTATTCGCTCGGCTTCCTCGATTTCTGGTGGATCGACCCGGATGCCGAGGCCGCCCTGCGCGACGCAGGAGCGTTCTAAGCCAACATGGGCGCCTATATTCTCAGACGGCTGTTGCTGATGATTCCGACGCTGATCGGGATCATGGTGATCAACTTTGCCCTGGTTCAATTCGTGCCCGGTGGCCCGATTGACCAGATCATGGCCGAGTTGGAGGGCGAAGGAGACGTCTTTGCCGGTATCTCTGGCGGCGGGGCAGAGGCCGGTGGCGCAGAGCTTGGAGGCGAGGACAATTACCTTGGCGCCCGCGGGCTGCCGCCCGATTTCATCGCCGAGCTGGAGGTGGAGTTCCACTTCGCCCGGATCGTCTGTGAAGACGGCTATGCCGGTGAACCCGACATCGAGGCCGAAGAATGCACGACCGAGGATATCCCGGCACTGGAACGCTTCTTCCTGATGATGTGGGATTATCTGCGCTTCGATTTCGGAGAAAGCTATTTCCGCTCGATCTCGGTCGTTGATCTGGTGCTGGAAAAGATGCCGGTGTCGATCACGCTTGGCCTGTGGTCCACGGTCATCGCCTATATCGTCTCGATCCCGCTTGGTATCCGCAAGGCGGTGAAGGATGGCAGCCGGTTCGACACGGTGACCAGCGGTGTCATTATCGTGGCCTATGCGATCCCCGGCTTCCTGTTCGCCATCCTTCTGCTGGTGCTCTTTGCAGGCGGATCTTACTGGCAATGGTTCCCGCTCAGGGGCCTCACCTCCGACAACTGGGAGGAGTTGAGCCTGATCGGCAGGGTGCTGGATTATTTCTGGCACATCACGCTGCCGGTGCTGGCCTCGACCATCTCGGCCTTTGCGACGCTGACGCTGCTGACAAAGAACAGCTTCCTCGATGAGATCAAGAAGCAATATGTGATGACCGCCAAGGCCAAAGGGCTGAGCGAGGGCAGGGTGCTTTATGGCCATGTCTTCCGAAACGCCATGCTGATCGTGATCGCGGGCTTTCCGGCGGTGTTCGTATCGGTGTTCTTCGGCGGGTCGCTGATCATCGAGACGATCTTTTCGCTCGACGGGTTGGGGCGGCTCGGGTTTGAGGCAGCGGTCAGCCGGGATTACCCGGTGATCTTCGGCACGCTCTTCGTCTTCGGGCTGATCGGGCTGGTCGTGGGGCTCTTCTCCGACCTCATGTATATCTGGATCGACCCCCGGATCGACTTTGAATCGAGGGAGACCTGAGCCATGCGTCTTCCCCGCCTGTCCCCCCTCAATCGCCGTCGCTGGCGCAATTTCAAGGCCAACCGCAGGGCACTTTGGTCGCTGTGGATCTTCGGCATCCTGTTTGTCCTGTCGCTCTTTGCAGAGCTTCTGGCCAATGATCGTCCGCTTCTGGTCAGCTATCGCGGCGACCTTTACACGCCGATCTTCACTTTCTACCCCGAGACGGAGTTCGGCGGGGATTTCCGAACCGAGGCCGTCTATCGGGATATCGAGGTGCAATGCCTGATCATATCAGGCGGAGCGGACGCCTGTTGGGACGATCCAGAAGCGATCATCGCGGCCGCACAGGATGGATCTCTGGAGGATGAATTTTCGGACTTCCATCGCGGCTGGCTGATCTGGCCGCCGGTGCCCTATAGTTACAACACGGTCAACGATATCGGTGGCGCGGCCCCGTCCGCGCCTGATGCGGACCACTGGCTTGGCACCGATGACACCGCGCGCGACGTGCTTGCCCGCGTGATCTACGGCTTCCGGCTGAGCGTGGCCTTTGCCCTGATCGTGACCTTCCTGACCTCGGTCATCGGCATCGCGGCGGGGGCGGTTCAGGGCTATTTCGGAGGGCTGGTGGACCTCTTGTTCCAACGGGTGATCGAGCTGTGGGGGGCGACCCCGAGCCTTTACATCATCATCATCGTGGCCGCGATCTTCCGAATGGATTTCTGGCTGCTGGTGTTCCTCATGACGCTCTTTGGTTGGACGGCGCTTGTGGGCGTGGTCCGGGCCGAATTCCTTAGGGCGCGGAACTTCGAATATGTGCGTGCCGCACGGGCGCTTGGCGTGTCCAATCAGGTGATCATGTTCCGCCACGTTTTGCCCAATGCGATGGTGGCGACGCTGACCATGCTGCCCTTTATCGTGACGGGCACCATCGGATCGCTGGCCGCGCTTGATTTCCTGGGCTTCGGCCTGCCGTCCTCGGCCCCGTCGCTTGGCGAATTGACGCTGCAAGCCAAGAACAACCTTCAGGCCCCATGGCTCGGCTTCACGGCCTTCACGGCCTTCGCCTTCATGCTGTCGCTGCTTGTCTTCATCTTCGAAGGCGTGCGCGATGCGTTCGATCCCAGAAAGACCTTCCAATGACGTTGCTTCAGGTCAGGAACCTGTCGGTGAGCTTCACCCAGGACGGTGCCACGACGGACGCCGTGAAGAATGTCAGCTTCGAGGTTGGCAAAGGGGAAACCGTGGCTTTGGTGGGCGAGTCCGGGTCGGGCAAGTCTGTCACGGCGCTGTCGACCGTGTCGCTGTTGCCGGAAAGCGCAGACGTATCCGGGTCGGTCCGGTACGAAGGCACCGAGATGATCGGTGCGCCGGAGGCCGATCTGCGCCGGGTGCGGGGTAACGATATCAGCTTCATCTTTCAGGAGCCGATGACCTCGCTCAATCCGCTGCACACGATCGAGAAGCAGTTGGGGGAAAGCCTCGCCCTGCACCAGAACCTGACGGGAGCAGCGGCCGAAGCGCGTATTCTGGAATTGTTGCGCAAGGTCGGGATCCGCGACCCCGAAACGCGCCTGCGCGCCTATCCGCACCAATTGTCGGGCGGGCAGAGGCAGCGGGTGATGATCGCCATGGCCCTAGCCAACGGGCCAGATCTGCTGGTGGCGGACGAACCCACAACGGCGCTCGACGTGACCATTCAGGCGCAGATCCTCGAATTGCTGGCCGATCTGAAACGGTCCGAACGCATGAGCCTGCTGTTCATCACCCATGATCTTGGCATCGTGCGGCGCATCGCCGACAAGGTTTGCGTCATGAAGGGCGGCGAGATCGTGGAGGCGGGTCCGACCGAAGACATCTTCGCCAACCCGCAGCATCCCTATACCCGCTCTCTGCTGGCGGCAGAACCTTCGGGCGAACCCGACCCGGTGCCGGACCATGCAGAGGAGATTGTCAGCACGGAAAACCTGCGCGTCTGGTTCCCGATTCAGCGCGGGTTGCTGCGCAAGACGGTCGGGCATGTGAAGGCGGTGAATGATGCCACGATTTCCGTGCGTCAGGGTGAGACGCTCGGTGTGGTTGGTGAATCCGGGTCCGGCAAGACCACACTGGCCCTGGCGATTCTGCGGCTGCTGTCCTCCGAGGGACGGATTTCCTTTGTGGGTAATGAGATCGCCGGATGGAACTCCACCCGTATCCGACCGCTGCGAAAGGATATGCAGGTGGTGTTTCAGGACCCCTACGGGTCGCTGTCGCCACGAATGACCATTGAACAGATCGTGGCCGAAGGGCTGAGCGTTCATGAGGTTGCGGGCAATCACAATAGTTATGAGCTTGTGGCCGATATCCTGACAGAAGTTGGGCTGGACCCCGACATGATGCACCGCTACCCGCACGAGTTTTCTGGCGGCCAGCGTCAGCGCATCGCCATCGCGCGGGCGATGATCCTGAACCCGAAACTGGTTGTGCTGGACGAGCCGACCAGCGCGCTGGACATGACCGTGCAGGTGCAGATCGTCGACTTGCTGCGGCGGCTGCAAAAGCGGCACAACCTGGCCTACCTGTTCATCAGTCATGACCTGAAGGTGGTGCGCGCCCTGAGCCACAAGGTGATCGTCATGAAGCAGGGCGATATCGTCGAGGCGGGCACCAATGCCGAGATCTTCCGTAACCCCCGAACGGCCTACACGCGGGAACTGATGGCAGCAGCATTCGGGCAGACCCGCGTCTGAGATGGGTCGCCCGGTTCAGATGGCCGAGCTATGGCCCTCTTCGCGCATCTCGTATTCATCGAAGGCACGCGCGATCAGCCGGGTCAGCGCACGGCCTTCCTGCCGGACGTGAAAGCCTTTGGCATCCCATGTCACCATGGCGGGAAAAGCCTGCTCTGCCGTGCGGTACAGAGCCTCCAGCTGCTGATCTCCGATCCCGAAATCGCGGCGGATTTCAGCAGTGTCGATATGAAAATCGCACATCAGTGCCTCGATCAGCCTTGCGCGCAGGCGGTCTTCGCCCTTGAAACAATGGCCCCGGCCGGTTGCGAGTTCCCCGGCGCGCACGGCTTTCTGATAGTCGGCGGTGCCCGAGGCGTTCTGCGCGAAGCCCTGCGGGAACCTTGAAATCGCCGATGCGCCAAGGCCGATCAGAACGTCACAGGTGTCGTCGGTATAGCCCTGGAAATTGCGCCTCAGATGCCCGGTGCGCGCGGCCACGGCCAGCCCGTCATCGGGTTTGGCGAAATGGTCGATGCCGATGTCCTGATAGCCGTCCCATTTGAACAGGCGGCGGGCGGTTTCGAACAGTTCCAGCCGTTCTTCGGGGCGGGGCAGCGAATCCGTCGGGATCATCGCCTGCCGCCGCGCCATCCACGGCACATGCGCATAGCCGTACAGCGCGACCCGGTCGGGCGAGAGCGACAGAAGCATCTGGACAGAATCCGAAATCCGCTTCTGGTTCTGTTCCGGCAAGCCAAACAGGATATCGGCATTCAGCGAGGTGATGCCACGCGCGCGCAGCTGTTCCACAGCATCGCGGGTGACCTCGTAGCTTTGGATGCGGCCGATGATCTTCTGAATGCCGGGGTCGAAATCCTGCACCCCGATCGAGGCGCGGTTCAGCCCGGCACCGGCCAGCGCGTCCAGCCGCGCGGCGTCGATCTCGTTCGGGTCGATCTCGACGGAAAACTCCATGCTGTCGGAATAGGGGAATGCCTGCGCCAGTTCCGCAGCCAGATCGGTGATCATCGCATCTGACAGCAGCGTCGGGGTGCCCCCGCCCCAATGCAGGCGCGCGACCTCGACCCCTTCGGGCAGCATTGCGCCGATCTTGCGGATTTCCTGCTTCAACGTCTCCAGATAGGCGCGGACAGGTTCGTCGCTGC
This sequence comes from Nioella sediminis, assembly GCF_001879695.1. Lineage (GTDB taxonomy): Bacteria > Pseudomonadota > Alphaproteobacteria > Rhodobacterales > Rhodobacteraceae > Nioella > Nioella sediminis. The sequence continues at coordinate 6,137 of NZ_MNBL01000038.1, read as the reverse complement.
GGACACCCTGGGTGCGGCAGGCACAGAACCAGCACAGCCTGCGACAGAAGGGCACGTGCAGATACAATGAAACCCGCGTTCCGGCGGGGATTGTATTGATCCAGTCCGCGTACACGCCTGAATCCACGTCGTTCGAGAACTTCGTGGCAGGCGGATAGCTCGTGTAACGCGGGACTTTTGCCTCGAAGAGTCCGAGGCGACGAAGTTGCGCAAGATTTTCCATTGCGATAGCTTTAGGGGGCGCAGGACAGACTGTATTTGATCGAGATCAAATGTCGAAATTTCGAGCCGAGCTCAAGGAAACGCATATGCCCAATCGATCGCTGGCCCTTTCGGAAATGGCGTGTGCGGATTGCCCGATCCGGCACCGCGCCGTTTGTGCCCGTTGCGAAAGCGATGAGCTCGAAAAACTTGACGCAATCAAGTATTACAGGCGTTTCGAGGCCGGGCAGACCATAGCCTGGGCCGGAGACAAGATGGATTTCGTGGCCTCTGTGGTCGAGGGCGTTGCCTCGCTCACTCAGACCATGGAAGACGGTCGCCGCCAGATGGTTGGCCTGCTTTTGCCAAGCGATTTCCTGGGTCGTCCGAACCGCGAATCAGTGTCCTACGATGTGACCGCTGCGACTGATGTCATGTTGTGCTGTTTCCGTCGCGTCCCGTTTCAGGGTTTGATCGAAGAAACTCCGCATCTCAGCCAGCGGCTTCTGGAAATGACGCTCGATGAATTGGACGCGGCGCGGGAATGGATGCTGCTATTGGGGCGCAAGACCGCAAGGGAAAAGATTGCGAGCTTCCTGTCGATTATCGCGCGGCGCGATGCGAGTTTGAAGAACGCGAAAAATGCTACGGAACTGGCGTTCGATTTGCCGCTGACCCGTGAGGCAATGGCCGACTATCTTGGCCTGACGCTGGAAACCGTGAGCCGCCAGATGTCTGCGCTGAAGCGCGACGGCGTGATCGAGTTGAAGGGCAAGCGCCATATCATCGTGCCGGATGTCGAGGCGCTGATGGATGAAACCGGCGATGACGCGGATGGCGGCGTCTATATCTGACCGGATCCTGAAATCTCAGATGCTGGCGAAATCGGTGAAGATCTGACCGGGTGCTCGGGGCTTGTCGGCGGCAACGCGGACGCGGCGGTCGGAGGTGCGGGCGATGTCGGCAGTGGCGGGGCGCGGGCGGGGCTGGTGATGGGCGGTGCAGAACATGGGTTCGGGTCCTATGGGTTTGTGTTCGGGCTATACGACTCACTATAGTGTAAATTACACACTTACACAACAGGCAATTCATCTTTCCTCAATTTTCATTTGAGTTCAGCTTGTTGCCCAAAGGAAAAGGGGCACCCTGCGGATGCCCCTCCCACCGATGCAGCTGGATCGACGCAGCCTAGTGAGCCATCAGCACCGGAACTTCGGCCTGTTCCAGAAGATTGCGGGTTGCCCCACCCAGAATGGCCTCGCGGAAGCGGGAATGCCCGTAGGCTCCCATAACCAGAAGTTCCGCATTCTGGTCCGACACGTGGCGCAGGATCATGTCAGACACGCGCGGCAGGGTCTTGGCGACAATCGAAACCTCGACCTTCACCCCATGGCGGTTCAGCATCTCGGACAGCTCGCTGCCGGGGTCGGCACTGTCGGTACTATGGGTCTGCGGGTCGATGATCAGGATGTTGACCTCACCCGCCGCAACCAACAGTGGCAGGGCCCGGCGCACCGCCGACATCGCCTCGGCGCTTTCGTTCCAGGCAATGACGACCTTGGAGGGCGTGGTGCCGGGCGCTGCGTCGCCGGGCAGGACCATCACAGGCGCTTGCCCCTGGAACATGGCGGATTCGACGATCACCGGCGCATCCATCGTGCGGTTCGGCCCATATGGTTTGGGAAGCATCACCAGATCGGCAAAGCGCGCGCGCCGTGCCACAAGCCCCGCGACCGTGGCGGTCTGGGCAACCACGGCATCGACACCCCAGCTGACCTCGGTGCGGCCAAGCCGTTCGCGCACGGCCGCTTCGATGTCCTTGGCCTCGCTTTGTGCCTGCATCAGGGTCTCTTCATGCATCAAGGCGGTGGCCCCGGCAAAATAATACCCGGTCTGGGTCCGGTCGATGCCAAGGCAAAGCACGTTCAGATGCGCCCCTTCGGCCCGAACGAAGGGCAGGGCGGCTTCCAGCACCGGCCCCACATCGGCAAGATCGGTGATGACGGTGAAAACGGTTTTATAGGCCATGATTGGTCCTCCGTGGCTGCTGATTAATCATTATCGTGCACGTCACGGGCACACATTGACCTGCATCAACAGGAACCTTCGTCAAACTTGACATGGATCAAGGCCCCAATGCTGCAGCTGCGCGATTTGGGGAGCAGATGGAACAGTCCCGGATGGCTCGAGTCGAGTCGGTACCGGGGCACGACGAAGGGACGATCGATGCTTGATTACGTAAAGCTACTGATCCTTGGCCTGGTTGCGGTGCTGGCCGCGATCGCGGCCAGTTATGCCCGGGACATGATCTATATGATCCATATGATCCTGGTCATGGTGACAGCAGCAGGGCTTTTCCTGTGGCAGCTGCGCCGCACAGATGAACCGGTTCCGGCTGCGGTACTGGAAGCGGAATACATGGATGGCCCGGTTCGGGTCGGTGTTGCGCTGACCGCCTTCTGGGGCGTTGTGGGCTTCCTTGTGGGGGTCTTCATCGCGTTTCAGCTGGCCTTCCCCGAGCTCAACTTCGAATGGGCGCAAGGGTATCTCAACTTCGGTCGCTTGCGCCCGCTGCATACGTCAGCAGTGATTTTCGCATTCGGTGGCACCGGCCTTCTGGCCTCGTCCTTCTACGTCGTGCAGCGGACCTCTGCCGCGCGCCTGTGGGGCGGTGGTCTGGCCTGGTTCGTGCTCTGGGGTTACCAGTTCTTCATCCTGCTGGCCGCAACGGCCTATGTGCTGGGTGGGACACAGGGCCGCGAATATGCGGAGCCCGAGTGGTATATCGACCTGTGGCTGACCATTGTCTGGGTGGCATACCTGCTGCTCTTCCTCGGTACGCTGCTGAAGCGGAAGGAACCCCACATCTACGTGGCCAACTGGTTCTACCTCAGCTTCATCGTCACCGTTGCCATGCTGCACGTGGTCAACAACCTGGCTGTGCCGGTGTCGATCTTCGGCTCGCGATCCGTCTCGCTGATGTCAGGCGTGCAGGATGCCATGACCCAGTGGTGGTACGGCCACAACGCCGTGGGCTTCTTCCTGACCGCAGGCTTCCTGGGCATGATGTACTACTTCATTCCGAAGCAGGCTGAGCGTCCGGTTTACTCCTACAAGCTGTCGATCATCCACTTCTGGGCCCTGATCTTCCTGTATATCTGGGCGGGTCCGCACCACCTGCACTACACCGCGCTGCCGGACTGGGCCTCGACCCTCGGCATGGTGTTCTCGGTCGTGCTGTGGATGCCCTCCTGGGGTGGCATGATCAACGGTCTGATGACGCTCTCGGGCGCATGGGACAAGCTGCGGACCGACCCGATCCTGCGGATGATGGTGACCTCGGTGGCCTTCTACGGCATGTCGACCTTCGAAGGCCCGATGATGTCGATCCGCGCGGTGAACTCGCTGTCGCACTACACTGACTGGACCATCGGCCACGTGCATTCCGGTGCGCTCGGCTGGAACGGGATGATCACCTTCGGGATGCTCTATTACCTCGTTCCCAAGCTCTGGGGCAAAGAGCGCCTCTACAGCCTGCGGATGGTCAGCTGGCACTACTGGCTCGCCACCATCGGCATCGTGCTCTACGCGGCATCCATGTGGGTGACCGGTATCATGGAAGGCCTGATGTGGCGTGAGGTCGATGCGCAAGGGTTCCTCGTGAACAGCTTCGCCGACACCGTGGCTGCCAAGTTCCCGATGTATGTGGTCCGTGGCCTGGGTGGGACGATGTTCCTCGGCGGTGCGCTGATCATGTCCTACAACCTCTGGATGACCGTGCGGAAAGGGGCTGCCAAGGCAGACACCACCGTTGCGGCACCCGCAGAATAAGGAGGGAACCAAGATGGCTTTTCTCGACGGACACAAGAAGATCGAGACCAACGCGACCCTCCTGCTGGTGCTGAGCCTTGGGGTGGTCACCGTCGGCGGGATCGTGGAAATCGCCCCCTTGTTCTACCTGGACAACACGATCGAGGAAGTGGAGGGCATGCGCCCCTACTCCCCGCTCGAACTGACCGGGCGCGAGATCTACATTCGCGAAGGGTGCTATGTCTGCCACAGCCAGATGATCCGCCCGATGCGGGACGAGGTGGAACGGTATGGACATTACAGCCTCGCGGCAGAGTCCATGTATGACCACCCGTTCCAGTGGGGATCGAAGCGGACGGGGCCCGACCTTGCCCGCGTCGGTGGCCGCTACTCGGACGAATGGCATGTGGATCACTTCACCGATCCGCAGTCGGTGGTGCCGGAATCGGTGATGCCGTCCTACGGCTACCTCGCCGAGACCGAGATCGAGCCCGGCTATATCGCCGATCTCATGGCGACGCACCGGATCGTGGGTGTGCCCTATACCGACGACATGATCGAACAGGCGGCCTACGACTTTGTCGAACAGGCCACCGATTTCGGTGATGACGCGGTGGCGGAACGCTATCCCGGGGCGCAGGTGCGCGACTTTGACGGAAATCCGGCTGTGACCGAGATGGATGCTCTGATCGCCTACATGCAGATGTTGGGCACGCTGGTCGACTTCTCGACCTTCACGCCCGACGAAAGCCGGTAATGGGGGCCTGACAGATGGAAGATACCTACACCATCATGCGGGTCTTCGCGGGAAGCTGGGGACTGGTTTTCATGTTCCTCGTCTTCGTCGTTGTGATCCTGTTCACCTTGCGGCCAGGTAGCCGCAGGGTCCATCAGGACACCGCGAACATCCCCTTCCGCCACGACGACAAGCCGGCCCGGGCGCCTTTGCCCGGCGCCCAGGACGCCCATCTTACGGAGGCGCGGCAATGACCGAAGAAAAACATCCCGAAGAACAGATCCTGCAAGAGGGTGATCCGAATACCACCGGTCACATCTGGGATGGGATCAAGGAGTTCGACAACCCGATGCCGCGTTGGTGGCTGTGGACTTTCTATGCCACGATCGCCTGGGGCGTGGTCTATACCGTGCTCTATCCGGCCTGGCCCTTGGTCAGTTCCGCGACATCCGGTGTTCTGGGGTATTCGACCCGGGGCGAAGTGGCTGCCGATATTGCAACCTTCGAAGAGATGAACGCCCCGATCCGCGCGCAGATCGAAGAGGTGGAGCTTGCGGCAATCACCGCCGACGAGAACCCCGACCTCTACAACTACGCAATCCAGGGCGGCGGCGCGATCTTCCGCACCTGGTGCGCGCAGTGCCACGGGTCTGGCGCGGCTGGTGCGGTCGGCTATCCCAACCTGCTGGACGATGACTGGTTGTGGGGCGGCTCGGTCGACGAGATCCACTATACCATCAGCCACGGCATCCGGAACGAGGACGACTTCGATGCCCGCTACTCCGAGATGACCGCCTTCGACGAGATCCTGTCGGACGAGGAAATCACGAGCGTGGTACAGTATGTCCGCAACCTGTCGAACCAGGAACATGACGCGACGCTTGCCGCCGCAGGCGAAGAGGTGTTCCTCAACAACTGTGCATCCTGCCACATGGATGACGGTACCGGTGACCGGTTCCTCGGCGCCCCCAACCTGACCGATGCCATCTGGCTCTATGGCGGGGATGAGGCATCGCTGGAGCATACCGTTCGTTTCTCGCGGTTCGGCGTCATGCCGCCGTGGTCGGCGGAAGCCAGCGCCGCCGGTCGTCTCAGCGAAGCCGAGATACGTTCGGTGTCCGTCTACGTCCACTCTCTGGGCGGCGGGGAGTAATCCCCGACACAAGATCCGAAGACCCCTCCCGGTCTTCGGTGCACGGTGCCGGCCTTGGTCCTGTTCGCGCGTTTCCTACAGGGCCGGCACCAAAACAGACAAGAGATCCCAAAGGCCCCTCCCGGCCGGCGGGACTGGTGTCGGCCCTGGTCCTGTTCGCGCGTTTCCTGCAGGGCCGACACCACAAAAGACAAGAGATCCGGAGGCCCCTCCCGGCCGATGGAAAAGGTGTCGGTT
>NZ_MNBL01000037.1 GCF_001879695.1 Nioella sediminis | reverse complement strand
TGGTCCTGTTCGCGCGTTTCCTACAGGGCCGGCACCAAAACAGACAAGAGATCCCAAAGGCCCCTCCCGGCCGGCGGGACTGGTGTCGGCCCTGGTCCTGTTCGCGCGTTTCCTGCAGGGCCGACACCACAAAAGACAAGAGATCCGGAGGCCCCTCCCGGCCGATGGAAAAGGTGTCGGTTCTGGTCCTGTTCGCGCGTTTCCTGCAGAACCGACACCTACCTTGTCCCGCGCGGCACCTGTCATGACGCAGTCTCCTTTTTGGAGGTCACAGCAATCTCGCGTGGGCAGACCCATCCGCAGATCCGACGCCGTTGCCCTGGTCATATGCCGACCTTGCCCCGAGGCCGGTTGGTTCGCTTCTGGAGGAGATATTGTCGCATCAGGCTGCAAAACCTATTCCGGCAACTCATCTTTTTTGCAGTGCAGCGGCGATTCTTGATCCACGTCAAAGTTTACAACCGCCCCCGCGCCTAAACACCAGACAAGCCAAGGCAATCCGCACGTAAGGGGACGACTCAGTCATGAGTTCCACAGAACAACCGAAAAAGCTCTACGCCGCCCGTGAACCTGTCTTTCCCAAGCGCGTGAGTGGCAATTTCCGGAACCTCAAGTGGATCATCATGATCGTCACCCTTGGCATCTATTACCTGACGCCCTGGATCCGGTGGGACCGTGGCCCCTCGCTGCCCGATCAGGCGGTGCTGCTGGACCTTGCAAACCGCCGGTTCTTCTTCTTCTGGATCGAAATCTGGCCGCATGAATTCTATTTCGTCGCGGGCCTTCTGATCATGGCCGGTCTTGGCCTGTTCCTGTTTACCTCGGCGCTTGGCCGGGTCTGGTGTGGCTATGCCTGCCCGCAAACCGTGTGGACGGACCTTTTCTATACCGTGGAACGCTGGATCGAAGGCGACCGCAACGCGCGCCTGCGCTTGTGGAAAGCCAAGTGGGACGGCAGGAAGATCCGCCTTCGGGTGTTCAAGTATATCAGCTGGTTCCTGATTGCCGTCGCCACCGGCGGGGCTTGGGTGTTCTACTTCACCGACGCGCCGACCCTGCTGGTTGATCTGGTCACCTTGCAGGCACCCTACGTGGCCTATGTCACAATCGGCATCCTGACCTTCACCACCTTCGTGTTCGGCGGATTCATGCGCGAACAGGTCTGCATCTACATGTGCCCCTGGCCGCGGATTCAGGCAGCGATGATGGATGAAGACTCGCTGACTGTCGCCTATCGTGAATGGCGGGGCGAACCGCGCGGCAAGCACCGCAAGGGCGCGGATGCCGACCAGCTTGGCGACTGCATCGACTGCATGGCCTGCGTCAATGTCTGCCCTGTGGGCATCGACATCCGCGATGGTCAGCAACTGGAATGCATCACCTGCGCGCTGTGTATCGACGCCTGCGACGACATCATGGCCAAGATCGGCAAGCCACGCGGCCTGATCGACTACATGGCCCTGACGGACGAGGCGAATGAGCGGGCCGGTAATGCCAAGAAACCGGTCTGGCAGCATATCTTCCGCCTGCGCACGATCATCTACACCGTGCTGTGGTCCGCAATCGGCATCGGCCTGACCGTGATGCTGTTCATCCGATCCGATATCGACATCACCGTCTCGCCGGTGCGCAATCCGACCTACGTGACCCTGTCGGACGGAACCATCCGCAACACATATGACGTGCGGATCAGAAACATGCAGCACGATGCAACGGACTTCCACATCTCGCTGACTTCGGACGAGATCCTGCGGGTGGAACTGGAGGGCACCGACCTCCTGACCGTGACTGTGCCCGCCGACACCACCCAGTTGCAGCGGGTCTATGTCCTAGCACGCCCGGGTGATCCGGCAGCAAGCCTGGACCGCACCGATTTCCGCCTTTGGGTGGAAGACCAGAGCAGCGGCACGCGGACCTTTGAGGACACCGTGTTCAACGGACGGGAGAACTGACATGAGCGATGCAGACCAACAATCGGGGGGGCGGGAACTGACCGGCCGCAAGGTTCTGATGATCTTCATTGCCGGATTCGGTATCATCATCGGCGTGAACCTGTTCATGGCATTCAATGCAGTCAGCACATTTCCGGGGCTGGAGGTGTCGTCTTCCTACGCGGATAGTCAGGATTTCAATCTGCGACGCGATGCACAGGAGGCGCTTGGCTGGAATGCTTCGGTCGAGGTTGATGCCGAGTCCGGTGTGCTGACCCTGCATCTGGTGGATGACAGCGGCCAGCCGGTCGCGCCTGCGGAATTCGAGGCGCTTCTGACCCGCCCCACCAACCGCGAGGAAGATCAACTGCTGGAACTGACCCGCAACGCCGGGGCCTTTACCGCACCGGTTGAGGTTTCCGAGGGCCGCTGGCGTCTGCGCCTGACCGGCACCGCCCGCGACGGCACCGATTACCGCCACAACATCACCTTCACCGTGCGGGGATAAGCCTGCCATGACTGCCACGTTCGAGCATCCAAGCCCCGCCGTTTGCCCCGCCTGTTCCGTCACCCCGGCGGCAGAGGCGCTGGCGGCGGTGCCGCAGGACGCGCGGCTGATGCTGTCGCTGCCGGGCATCCACTGCGCGGCCTGTATCTCGACGGTGGAAAAGGCGCTGGCCAAGGCACCTGGCGTGCATTCCGCTCGGGTTAACCTGACGCTCAAACGCGCGATGGTCGAGGCCGAAGCAGACGTCACGGCAGAGGATCTCGTGCAGGTGCTGGACCGCGTGGGGTATGAGGCACACGAGCTCGACCCCGGCGTGCTGGCCACGACCGAGGCCGACAGGGCCAGCAAGGACCTGCTGATGCGGCTGGCCGTGGCGGGTTTTGCGATGATGAACGTGATGCTTCTGTCGGTCGCGGTCTGGTCGGGGGCCGAAGGCGTGACCCGAGACATGATGCACTGGATCTCGGCCTTCATCGTACTGCCCGCGATCGTGTTCACCGGCAAGCCCTTCTACGTAAACGCGTGGTCTGCGCTGAAGAACGGGCGGCTCAACATGGATGTGCCGATCACGCTGGCGATCCTGCTGGCCGTGGGCACGTCGCTTTATGAAACTATCCATTCCGGCGAACATGCCTATTTCGACGCGGCGATCTCGCTGACCTTCTTTCTGCTCGCGGGCCGGTATCTGGACTATCGCACCCGCGCCTCGGCCCGCTCTGCCGCACAAGAACTGGCGGCAATGGAAGTGCCCCGCGCGTTGCGGCTGTCGGCAGATGGAGAGACCGAGACCATCGGCGTCGCGGAACTCGTCGTGGGCGACATCGTTCTGGTCAAGCCCGGTGGCCGTGTGCCCGTGGATGGCGTGGTGCGCGACGGCACGTCAGAGATCGACCGCGCGCTGATGACCGGGGAAAGCCTGCCCGCCTTCGCGGGTCCCGGCACCGCTGTATCGGCAGGCGAGGTCAACCTGACCGGGCCGCTGACCGTCGAAGTGACGGCGGCAGGCGAAGACACCGCGCTGCACCGCATCGCTGACCTCGTCGCCATCGCGGAATCGGGGCGCAACAACTACACCTCGCTCGCCGATCAGGCGGCGAAGCTCTATGCGCCCGGCGTCCATATCCTCTCGGCCCTCGCGGCCGTGGGCTGGTATCTCTACACCTTCGACCTGCGTGTGTCGCTGAACATCGCTGCGGCGGTTCTGATCATCACCTGCCCTTGTGCGCTTGGCCTTGCCGTGCCTGCGGTGACCACCGCCGCCTCTGGCCGCCTGTTCCGCAAGGGGATGCTGATCAAGGACGGCACCGCCATGGAGCGGCTTGCCGAGGTCGATACGGTGGTCTTCGACAAGACCGGCACCCTGACCATGGGCGCGCCGCATCCCGTGGGACTGTCCGATCTGCCCGCAAAGGCGCAGGGCGTGGCCCTGGCTCTTGCAACGGTTTCGGGACACCCGCTGGCCGAAGCGCTGGCCCGCGGTCTGCGTGACCTGGGCCGTTTGCCAGAGACACTGAGCGACGTGCGTGAAGTGCCGGGCTATGGCGTCGAGGGCCGCTGGAATGGCAAGACCGTCCGCATTGGCCGCGCCACATGGGTGGGGGCCGAAGCGCCCGATATGACGGCAACGTTCCTTCAGATCGAGGATGAGCCTCCTGTGCCCATCACCTTCACGGATTCCATGCGCCCCGGTGCGAAAGATGCCGTTGAAGGGCTGCGGGCGAACGGTCTGCGCGTGATCCTGATTTCAGGCGACGCCAGAGGCGCGGTGGAACGCTTTGCGGCAGACATCGGCATCGACGAGGTCATGGCCGAAGCGCTGCCCGATCAGAAAGCCGCCCGCGTGGCGGAACTGGCCTCCGGCGGAGCGAAGGTGCTGATGGTGGGGGACGGGTTAAACGACACGGCGGCCCTGACCGCGGCGCATGTCTCGATTTCGCCCGCCTCGGCCCTGGATGCGGCCCGTGTGGCCTCTGATATGGTTCTGCTTGGCAAGGATCTGGCGCCGATTGCCGATGCGTTCGAAACCTCGGTCAAGGCCCGCGCGCGCATCCGCGAGAACTTCTCGATCGCCACGGTCTACAACATCATCGCTGTGCCCTTCGCCATTGCCGGGTTCGCTACCCCTCTGATGGCGGCCTTGGCGATGTCGACAAGCTCGATTACCGTGTCGCTCAATGCGCTGCGCCTGCGCTGATCCGAAAGAAGGCCGCCGATGGATGTTCTCGTGATATTGATCCCCGTGTCCCTGTTCCTGGGTGCGCTTGGGCTGGTCGGGTTTTTCTGGCTGTTGAAGCGGGGGCAGTTCGACGACCCCGAAGGCGACGCCAACCGCATTCTCAGCGGCGACTACGACGACCACCCGAAAGGCTAGGCGCGGGGAAGGTTTTTGCAAAAACCTTCAAAGGATCTTGCAAGATCCTTCCAGCGCCACATGGCAAAGGAATCTCAGGGTCCGTAGGTCGTGCAGGTGATGTTCCGCGACATCAGCCGTGCGCAGGCCCGCTCTGCCTGCTCTTGCCCCATGCCCGCGAATTGCGCCTCGAAGCCGCCGGTGCGTTGCACGACGTTGCGCAATGCCTCGTCAAAGGTGCCCAGTTCCGCCAGCGCGGTCCGCAGCAGCAGCTGTTCGGCGGCAAAGCGCGACGGGTAGCGCCCGAGTGACACACCGTAAAGTCTGCTTCCGCTCGACGAGGCCCGTGTGACGATCTCCTGCACGGGCGGTTCCGGGTCGGGGTCGATAACTGCAAGTTCGATTTCGGTCGAGTCGTAGACTACGATTTCCGGGCGCTGGACAGGCGTCACGCTTGCCAGCAGCGAGTCATCGCTCCCTTGTTCGATCTCTGTCCCCGTCTCCAGCGCCTCGGCCTCGGCCAGGGCCTCGGTGCCCTCGTCATCAATCTCTTCCGGGCGTGGTTCGGGTATGGGGATCTCGCTCAAGTCTTGTTGCGGTGGCTCGGCCAATGCGTCTTCTACCGCGTCTTCGACAGCAGCGATCAGGTCTGGCGAAACCTCAGGAATCTCTTCGGGCTCCGCTAACGGCAGCGGACGGGGCAGCGGCCTCAGGCTGCTTGTCACCAGGCCATTCGGCCGGATCGTATGCCCGGCCCGGCCATCCCCCGGACCATAGGACGGGAGTTCCGGTCGTCGGATCGTGGCATTCGCCGGAGCGCGGGCAAATCCCATGTCCAGCAGCTCCATGATCCGTTCATTCCGGCTGGCTGTGGACCTGCCGCCGAACACCGTCGCGATGATGCGGACATTGCCCCGCTCGGCCGATGCCACGAGATTGTAGCCCGCCGCGCGCGTGTAACCCGTCTTGATCCCGTCCGCCCCGCGATAGGCGTCCAGAAAGCGGCGATTGGTGTTGCGCACGGTGGCAATCCCGGCATCCGCCGTGCGGCGCGAGAACAGGTTGTAATACTGCGGATAATCGAAGAACAGCCGCCGCCCCATCGTGGTCATGTCGCGGGCCGTGGACAGGTGGCCGTCTTCGGTCAGCCCATGCGCATTGCGGAAGGTCGTGCGAGTCATGCCGAGCGCTTCGGCGGTCCGGTTCATTCGCCGGGCAAAGGCCGCCTCCGAGCCGGAGATCGCCTCACCGATCGCGGTGGCCGCATCATTGGCGGATCGCACCGCAGCGGCCCGGATCAGGTAGCGCAGGCGGATCGTGCTGCCTGCCTGCAATCCTAGGCGAGAGGGCGGCTCTGCCGCCGCGTTGCGGGAAATGCGCACCTGCGTATCAAGGGTGATCTCGCCAAGCCGGATCGCCTCGAACGCGATGTAGAGCGTCATCATCTTGGTCAGCGAGGCCGGGTGCAGCCGCGTGTCGGCGTTCCTCGAATGAAGGACTTCACCAGTGCGCGCGTCGATGACCATGGCGGCGTAGGGAGCTGCCTGCGCCGGGGACACCGCGGCCAGGATCGTGCCAAGTAGCACAACAAGACCCGTCAGGGTCGAAAGGAGCGTTCTTCGGATCACGAAACTGCTCTGTCTGCCTCTGTTGCCGTCTGTTGCGGCTTTGGGACGAGACTAGGGGATAATTTCACAAGAATCCATCATTAACCGTGATTTCATTTGAGGTCATTTTGAGGCAATCGACATGTCGGGGCGCGCGACGATCTGGCCGCAATATCTGTGCCGTGGACTCTGGACCTGCGGTGACCGATTGGGCACAGTCCCGCCGACCGCGAAAGGAGACCCCGATGAGCGACCCGTTTGATGCCAGAAAAGCCCGCGCCTCGGCCTGGTTCCGAGAGCTGCGCGACCAGATCGTCGCCGCCTTCGAAGCGCTGGAGGACAGCCAGGCGGAAGGCCCCTTCGCAGGCCAGCCCGCGGGCCGGTTCGAGGTGACAGAAACCAAGCGTGCCTCGGAGGATGGATCGGATGCGGGTGGCGGGTTGATGAGCGTCATGCGCGGCGGGCGCGTGTTCGAGAAGGTGGGCGTGAACGTCTCCACGGTCTATGGCCAGTTGGGCGCGCAGGCGCAGAAGGCCATGGCCGCGCGTGGCGTGCCGGGGATGGAGGATGATCCGCGCTTCTGGGCCTCGGGCATTTCACTGGTGGCGCATATGCAGAACCCGCACACCCCCGCCGTGCACATGAACACACGCATGTTTTGGACGCCGCACGCCTGGTGGTTCGGGGGCGGGTCCGACCTGAACCCCTGCATCGAATATGACGAGGACACGGCCCATTTTCACGCCGTTCAGAAAGCGCATCTCGACCCCCATGGGCCGGGGCTCTACCCCGAGCTCAAGGCCTGGGCGGACGAGTATTTCTTTATCCCGCACAGGGGCCGGGCGCGGGGCGTGGGCGGCATCTTCATGGACGACCGCAACAGCGGCGACTGGGAAGCGGATTTTGCCCTGACGCAGGATATCGGTCGCGCCTTCCTGCCCGCCTTCCTGCCGGTGACAGAGAAGCGCCGCAACACGCCATGGTCGGAGGCCGACAAGGACACGCAGCTGATCCACCGGGGGCTCTATGCGGAATACAACCTTGTGTATGATCGGGGCACCAAGTTCGGGCTGGCCACCGGGCATGACGCGAACGCGGTGCTGATGAGCCTGCCGCCGCTGGCCAAATGGGTGTGATCATGCAGAAAACCGCCATCGTCACCGGGGCTGCGCGCGGCATCGGCCTCGCCACCACGAAGCTGTTCCTGGAAGAAGGCCGCCGCGTCGCGATGATCGACCGGGACGTGCCTGCACTGATGGAGGCCGCGTCTGGGTTGGACAACGTCCTGCTGGTTGTCTGTGACGTGTCGCAGCCCGATCAGGTGACGGCCATGGTGGCAGAGGTGCAAGAGAAGTTTGGCCGGATCGACGCGCTGGTCAACAACGCGGGCGTGGCCGATTTCGGCCCCATCGACGAGACCGATTTCGAGCGCTGGCGCCGGGTGATGGAAACCAATCTCGACGGGGTCTTCCTGTGTTCGCAAGCCTGCGCCCCGGCGCTGAAGGAGGCGAAAGGCAGCATCGTCAATATCGCCTCGATCTCGGGGCTAAGGGCCTCGACCTTGCGCGTGGCCTATGGCACGTCGAAAGCGGGCGTCATGCACCTGACACAGCAGCAGGCGGCGGAGTGGGGCGAATGGGGCGTGCGCGCGAACTGCATCTGCCCCGGCCCGGTGGCGACGAAACTGGCCATGGCGGTGCACACGCAGGACATCATCGACGCCTATCACGACGCGATCCCCTTGAACCGCTATGGCAGCGAGGAGGAGATCGGCAATGTCATCGTGTTCCTGTGTTCCGCCAAGGCGAGCTACGTGACCGGTCAGGTCATTGCCGTCGATGGCGGGTTCCAGTCGACGGGGATCGGACTGCCGTCGCTCCGGGTGTGACACGCGGAAATTGCCTGCCCAATTGTATCGGTACTATCTGGAACGAAGTGCCGATCTATAAAAAACGTGACGAAGGGCAAATTTATGTGTTTTCTGGTCAGTTATCGGAGATGATAATTCTCATGAATTGACGGGAGAGCATCCATGCTTTTTCATCGCAACGGAAATTTACAGAATTCGTCCTCTCGTATGTGGTCATCATACAAGATCGGACTCGACGTTCTCAATCAGCGGCTCAATAAGCTTGAAGATGGCTCGTTTAAGAACGAAGAAATCAACAAGCTTTTGTCCGATCCCGAGGACGGTGTCAGAAGCTGGAAGAATCTATTCAAAGCAAAGCGCCTGCTTGTACAGCATATGGAGCCTGAGCAGATACAGGCCGAGATCGTAAGCAGCCTTGCACAGGCTCGGCTTTGCGGAGTTCCGGAAGTTGAAGATCTGGCGGTCGAGCTCGAAACCTCAAAGGAAGATCCAAAGGCGCAGCGGGCCTATTATGATCAGCTTTTGGACAGCCTGCACTATCGCCACTACCAACGTATGCTGCAGGATGAAACCAGAACGAATACGGCTTTTGCGCTTAATTGGTTCGGGGTCATTGTCGTCTTGGTGACTGCGCTGGCGTTTCTTGTTCTGACACTTGCCAACAAACTGGATATCTTCGCGCATCATAGCTTCCTGCTGGTCATGTGGTTTGGGATGCTTGGGGCCTACCTGTCGCGCATGATTGCTTTTCAGGGGGCATTTCGCCAACTCGACCATTCAAGCTTGAGAATAGATTTTTCTCTTATGTCACTTGGGGTCCGCCTCATCGTGGGAGCGTTGGCCGCACTTATCTTTTATCTGCTTATTCTGGGCGACCTCGTGGGTGGAGAATTCTTTCCGGAATTGGCGGAGGAACCGTTTCTCGTAGATCGAGATATTTTCCGGGAACCGCGGGGTCCGGATGGCGCCGATCAAGTGCTGCTCGAGGATGAGGGCGCTGGCCAGCCTAAGATCGAAGGCGCATCCGGATCTGAGGATCAATTGCTCTCCGAACAGGCCGGCGATGCCATTGCCGAGGCCTCATCTCCTACTCTGCCTGAACCGGTGCCAGACACGAGCGGCGACGCCGGTACCACTGAACGCAACACCAAGATCAATCTCTTCTCTTCCGCTTTCGCAAAGCTGTTGATCTGGGCCACCCTTGCAGGTTTCTCGGAAAGACTCCTGTCCGACAGGTTGCAAGGGATATGGCGGGGAAACCGCCGCGGCGACAATGGTCCAACGTCAGAAATGAGTTAGCGCTTGGGCGTTTGACGCACCGTGTCGATCATCAGTTGCACATTCTCGGGATCTGCATCCGGCGTGATCCCATGGCCGAGGTTGAAGATATGGGGGCCACCCCGGAAGGCCTCTACGATATGGCGGGTCTCATCGACCAGCGCCTGACCGCCCGTCACCATGTGGCCGGGCGCTAGGTTGCCCTGGATGCAACTGTCGGGTTGCAGGTTCTCTGCCGCCCAGGTCGCTGACACCGAGTTGTCAATGGCCAAGCAATCGGCCCCGACTGCCTTGGCGAAGCCGATGTAGTTGTCACCTGCCTCTCGCGGAAAGGCGATGATGGGCAGGCCGGGATGGCGGGCCTTGAGTTCGGTGATGATCCGTTTTGCCGGGGTTAGCGCGTATTTCGCGAAGGCGTCGCCCTTCAGAGACCCGGCCCAGGAATCGAAGAGCTTGATCACCTCTGCCCCGGCCTCGACCTGCATCGAAAGATACTCGATGGTCGACTCCGTCAGCAGGTCGATGAGCGCCTCAAACGTGGCGGTGTCGCCTTCGCGCAGCGCATGGGCCGGGCCCTGATCCGGCGTGCCGCGCCCCGCGATCATATAGGTGGCCACGGTCCAGGGGGCGCCAGCGAAGCCGATCAGCGTCGTCTCGGAGGGCAGTTCCCGCGACAGGATGCGGACGGTTTCATAGACCGGCGCGAGGTGATCGTGGATATCATCCTTGCCCTTCAGGCCGCGCATCCCCTCTGGCCCGGAAATCTTCGACAGGCGTGGACCCTCGCCGGTGACGAACCACAGATCGGCCCCAAGCGCCTGCGGCAGCAGCAGAATATCCGCAAAAAGGATGGCGGCATCGAAGCCATAGCGCCGGATCGGTTGCAGGGTAACCTCGGCGGCGAGATCGGAATTGTAGCACAGCGACAGGAAATCCCCTGCCTCGGCCCGTGTGGCGCGGTATTCCGGCAGGTAGCGGCCCGCCTGCCGCATCATCCAGATGGGGGGCGTGGGCAGCACTTCTCCGGCAAGGGCGCGCAGCAGGGTCTTGGTCATCTTGGGCCTCCGTCACAGTCGGCGCACCCTTTTACGCGCGGCCCCAGGTGTCAAGCAGGTCGCGTTGTCACGGGGGCAATCTGCGGCTAGGAAGGCGGGCATGAATCACATGCTGCCCACCCCCGCCCAACCCCTCAAGATCGGCACGCGCGGCTCGCCGCTGGCGCTGGCCCAGGCCCATGAAACGCGCGACCGTCTGGCCGCTGCCTTCGATCTGCCGCAAGAGGCATTCGAAATCGTGGTGATCAAGACGACCGGCGACAACCGGGCGCTCATCGACGCGGACAAGCCGCTGAAAGAACTGGGCGGCAAGGGGCTGTTCACCAAGGAAATCGAAGAGGCGATGCTGGCAGGCGCCATCGACATCGCGGTTCATTCGATGAAGGATATGCCGGTGCTGCAACCGGCGGGGCTGGTGCTGGACTGCTACCTTCCGCGAGAGGACGTGCGCGATGCCTTCGTGTCGCTCAACTGCGCCGGGCTGGCGGACCTTCCCGAAGGTGCCGTTGTCGGATCCTCCTCGCTGCGCCGCCGGGCACAGCTGCGCGCGCGCCGCCCCGATCTGAAGGTGGTGGAGTTCCGGGGCAATGTGCAAACCCGGATGAAGAAGCTTGGCGATGGCGTGGCCGATGCAACCTTCCTGGCAATGGCCGGGCTGCGCAGGCTTGGTATGGCCGATGTCGCCAAGGCTCCGATCGCGGTCGAGGATATGCTGCCCGCCGTGGCGCAAGGGGCCATCGGGATCGAACGGCGCGGGGATGACAGCCGCGCCGCAGACATGCTTGCCGCGATCCATGATCGCGAAACCGGTCAGCGGCTCGCGGCCGAGCGGGCTTTCCTCGGCGGGCTCGACGGGTCTTGCGAAACGCCCATTGCCGGCCTCGCAGAGCTGAACGGTTCCACCCTGCGCCTGCGCGGCGAAATCCTGCGCCCCGACGGGTCGGAGGTACTGTCGGATGACATCACCGCTCCGGTTGAAGACGGGGCCGCTGCGGGCAAGGACATGGCTACCCGCCTGCGCGACCGGGCCGGTCCCGGTTTCTTCGACTGGATCGCTTGAGCCCGCCTTCGCTTTCATCTTGGCCCAAATACCTCGGGGGGGTCGCGAAGCGACGGGGGCAGAGCCCCCGGAAACGCTCTTGCAAGAGCGTTTTACGTCCCGCATCGGGACAGAACGAAGCGACGCAGGGCGCATGAGGCAACGCCGGGGAAACCCGCCCCTCAGACCGCGCGGCCAAGCTCATGCCTCAGGGAATGACCTTGCCGGGATTGAGGATGCCATTGGGGTCAAGCGCTGCCTTGATCCGGACCATCACCGCCAGCGCAACCGGGTCCTTGTGCGCCGCCATGGCGGACCGCTTCAGAACTCCCACCCCGTGTTCGGCCGAGAATGACCCGCCAAGCGCGATGACCTCCTCCTCCACGGCGCGCGAGATGGCCTTCATCAGCGCTTGATCCGGCGATGAGGGCCAGCCTGCGAAATGCAGGTTGCCGTCGCCCAGATGCGCGACGTTCAGGAAGTCCATGCCGGGGTCCAACGCCCGCGCGCGGCGTTCGATCCGCTCCAGCAGCTCCTGCATCAGGTCGGGCCGCACGGCCACGTCATTGTCGACGAAGGGCAGCTTCAACAGCGCCAGTTCCGCCGCCGCCTCGCGACGCGCCCACATCTCGGCCCGCTGCGCCTCGTTCTGGGCCACAACCGCATCGAGGACGCCTCCGGCTTCCATCGCGGCCACCAGAACGGTCTCCAGATGCGCGGCGATCGGCACGACGCCGTCGGCTCCCGGCAGGGCATCGCGGTCGGAAACCGCGCCCACCTCCACCAGCACATTGACCTCGTGCCGGTCTGCAAAGGGCAGGCGGGCGTCAGGATAGCGGGTCTTGAATGCGTCCAGATAGGCACCGGGCATGTATTCGAACGCCTCTACCGCGCCGCCGGTCTCGGCCTGCAACGCATGCAGCAGGCTTATCGCGTCGTCGATCGTGGCCGTCGCGACCATGGCGGTCGCATAGGCGCGCGGCTTGGGAAACAGCTTTACCACGGCGGCCGTGATGATGCCCAAAGTGCCCTCGGCCCCGATCACCAGATCGCGAAGGTCATAGCCGGAGTTGTCCTTGTGAAGCGCGCTCATCAGGTCCATCACCTCGCCCGTGGGTGTCACCACTTCGACGCCCAGGCAAAGCGCGCGGGCATTGCCGTAGCGCAGGACATTCGATCCGCCGGCATTGGTGGACAGCGCGCCCCCCAGCATCGCCGACCCGCGCGCGCCGAAAAACAGGGGAAAGATCAGGCCCTGCGCCTCTACCGCCGCATGCAGGTCAGACAGGATGACTCCGGCCTCCGCCACCGCGATCCGGGCTTCGGGGCGAATGTCCCGAATGCGGTTCATCCTGTCCATCGACAGCATGATCGCACCCTCGGCGAAGGTGCCGCCTGCCATGCCGGTATTGCCGGACACCGGCACCACGGGCACACGCAAGTCATTTGCAAGCCGCACGATGGCGGCCACCTCTTCGGCGCAGTCGGGCCGCGCGACGGCCAGCGGCGTCCAGCTTTCCTCGCCGCTCCAGTCGCTGGACCAGCGTGCCATATCCGTGCCGGTGACCAGCTTGCCGGGGCCGAGGATCTGCTCCAGTTGGGCGAGGATGTGATCGTGTTCCATGATCGGGACGTTGCGGCCATTCCGTCGCCCGTGCAAGGGGGTGGATGAACGGGAAGAGGAGTTTCCGCCCCGTATCCCGAAATGGGCGATTTTCTGGCTTGACGCCATCCCGAGGCTGTCATACCTAGCCCCCCGTTCGGCGGTGTAGCTCAGTTGGTTAGAGCAGCGGAATCATAATCCGCGTGTCCGGGGTTCAAGTCCCTGCACCGCCACCATCTTCCCCCATCTCCAGATCAAAGCTTCAGGCGCGGAGTATCTGCCTGTCCTGCGCTCTCGTTCAGGGGCCGGTGACCGTCGGGATGCGTGGATCGGTGTCATCCGTCTGCACCCGTGCCGCGACCGACAGAGCCAGGGCCTGCGCCAGGCACATGGGCGCGGCGAGCGAGCGGGAAAAGCTGTAGTCGTGTTCCGGCACCGGAAACAGGACGCTTGCGGATTTGGCCAGCGGGCTCAATGTGCTGTCCGAAACGGCGACAACCGGAATCTCGGCCCTGGCGGCTTCATCCACGATGCTCACCACCTCGTTGGCGTAGAACCGGAATGACACGGCCAGCAGAACGTCGCCTTGCCGCATCGTGCGCCCGACATGGGTGGCCAGGCCGCCGCCGCTGTCCAGCAGGATGCAGCGTTTGCCAAGCATGGTCAGGATATAGCGCAACAGTTCCACCACCGGGGCGGACCGTAGCTGCCCCACCAGATAGATCACATCCGCCATGTGCAGCAACTCTGCCGCGCGAGCCAGGTCTGCGGGGTCGATGGCCGTCACCAGATCCTGAAGCGAGGCGATATCCCGCACCACCAGATCGCGCAGGAAGGTGGCGTCGGACCCGTCCCCGGAGGCCAGCAGTTCCGCATCCAGCGCCTTGACCCGGGCTTCGAATCCCGGTGCTGCGGTGGACAGGCGTTTCTGGAATAACGCCTGCAATTCCTTGAAGCCGGAATAGCCGAGCGACTGCGCAAAGCGCACGAAGCTGGAGGCGTGGATGCCGCAATGTTCCGCAATGGCGTTGACCGACAGCACCGCCACGTCATTGGGGTTCTGCGTCAGGTAGAGCGAGATCTTCTGATAGGTCTTGCTCATCTGCCCATGGCGGTCATGGATCAGCCGGATCAGGTCTTCGTAGTCTGCCGGTGCCCTATCCGATGTCATCCTGATCCTCCTGATCGTTCGGTCGTCGCAATGGCCGGGAACATCCTGCAATGTCCATTGCAGTTCGCGCTCGATCAAGGGGTTTCTCGCGTCCCTCGGGGAAAACGCCCGACATGGTCGCGGGTCAGGTTATCCTGACTCGCGCGGCAGTTGTGCGATACCTATGTGTGTGTCACGCCGCAGCCCGAGGGCTGTGGACTGGCATCATAGGGAGGAGACCCATGGGTGCGATTTCACGACGGGCCCTGCTGCTTGGCGCAGGTGGGGCCGCAGGATGGTACGGCGCGCGTCGCTTTGGCAGTCATCTGCCAGTGCTGGATGGGGTCTGGCTGACTCACCCTACGCCGGGGGAGGGCGTGCTGAACGATGCAAGCGGCCTGTCCCGGACGCCGATTTACCGCCATATCACCCTGTCCCAAGACCCCGGCGAGGCGCTGATTGCGGCCATCCGGGCCGAGATCCGCGAGGCCGCCGCCGAGGGCCGCCCGGTCAATATCGGGGCCGCGCGTCACTCCATGGGCGGGCAGGCCATCCCGCGAGAGGGCCATGCCATCACCTTCGACAATGGCATGGTGGAGGCCGATACGGCCAATGGCACCTATCGCACCCATGCCGGGGCCCGCTGGTCGCAGATCATCGCGGCGCTTGATCCCATCGGGTATTCGCCCAAGGTCATGCAGTCGAACCACGATTTCGGCGTTGCCGCCACGTTCTGCGTCAATGCCCATGGCTGGCCGGTGCCCTGGGGCCCGATGGGATCGACCGTCCGCAGCTTCCGCATGGTGCTGCCCTCGGGCGATCTGGTGACCTGTTCGCGGTCCGAGAATGCCGATCTCTTCGGCATGACCATGGGCGGTTACGGGCTGACCGGCGCGATCATCGACATGGAGGTCGAGATGGTCCCGAACCAGCGCCTCCTGCCAACCGCGCAGGTCATGCCTGCCCAAGACTTCCCCGCCGCTTTCGATGCCGCGATTCGGTCTGGCGAGGTGCCCATGGCCTATGGCCGCCTGAACGTGGCCCGCGCCAGATTTTTCGAGGAAGCGATCCTCATCGCCTTCCGCCCCGATGCGGATCAGTCCGACCTCCCCGTCGCCGAAAGCTCCGGTCTCATGTCGCATCTCGCCAGTTACATCTATCGCTGGCAGTTGGGGAGCGAGCCGATGAAGCATCTGCGCTGGTGGACCGAAACCGTGGTCGGCCCCGCGCTTGGCAACGGACCTTACACGCGCAATAGCCTGATGAATGAGCCGGTCGAAACCCTTGGCGACCGCAACCCGACGCGCACCGATATCCTGCATGAATACTTCGTCGCCCCTGACCGGTTCGACGATTTCCTGACCGCCTGTCGGGACGTGATTCCCGGTTCGTATCAGGAGTTTCTGAACGTCACCCTGCGCCATGTTTCGCGGGACGATGAAAGCTGGCTCTCCTACGCGCCGGTGGATCGGATCGCCGCGGTCATGAGCTTCAGCCAGGAAATGACGGACAGGGCCGAGGCTGACATGGCCCGCATGACCCGTGAGCTCATTGACCGGATGATCGAGATCGGCGCGAGCTATTACCTGCCCTACCGACCCCATCCGACGGTGGATCAGCTTGTCGCCACATATCCGCGTGCCCCGGAATTCGCAGCCGCGAAGCGGGACCTCGACCCGGATCTCATCTTCCGCAACAATCTTTGGGACAGCTATCTGGGGGCGCTATGAACATCCTGCAAAAGATCTGTATCGGCTATTTCGTCGCCCTGATGATCGCGGCGTCGCTGAACTACATCCCCGGTCTCACCGATGAAAACGGGCTCGCCTTCGGGATATTCGCGCTCGATATTTTCGACGATTCCCTGCATGTGGTCTCCGCCCTCTGGGCGCTGGCCTCGGCCTTCATCTCGTCCCGCGCCGCGCGGACCTTCCTGATCCTCTTCGGCGCGGCCTATCTGGGCGACGGGGTGTTCGGGTTCTTCACCGGCTGGGGCTATCTGGACCTCGGCATCTTCACCAACGAGTCCCTCGGCATGAATATCTCGCTGCCCCGCGTCCTCGCCAACCTGCCCCATCTGGCCCTTGGCGGCTTCGCACTCTGGTCAGGGCTGAGGCTGGGGCGCGGCTGATGCGGTTTCTGTGGCGCTGGCTGAAACGGCTGATCATCGCGCTGGTCGTGGTGGTGCTGGCGCTGCTGTCGCCGGTCATTTACGTGGAAACCATGTGCCGGGGGCAGGCCGTTGCGTCTGACTACACGGCACTCCTGCCGCCCGAACATCACCGAACCGAATCCCGCACGCTGATGACCTACCCGGAATGGCACATCGTCCATGCTTATGACGATTACGCCGAGGTCATCCGCACGGGCGATCCGCATGACTTCAACTTCCTGCAGGCGATCACCGGCTACTGGTCGTCGCTTTGTGCCCTGACGGAAGCTTCCGCCGCCCATGGCGGGGTCGATGGCCCGACCCGGCAGATGGTGCATGTGATCGGCGTCAGCTTCACCGCCGAGCTGCTGTTGAAAGCGGCCTATGAGGAAACCGTGGGCCGCGTTGTCACGTGGCTCCGGGGACCCGATCGAGCGCCGCTGGATGCGCTTTCTGCCGATCAGGCGGGCCGCTATGCCAGCTTCCTGCAACAGGTGCCGTGGTATCGGTGGGACTTCGCCGGTGACGCTCAGGTGCTGCGCGATGCTGCGGGCGGCAGCCTGCGCGACCGGGAACGGGCGTTGGCGCTTGGTCTCGAATTCCGCGCCAAGGCGGCTTACGCGCGCGTCATCGCGGCGGCGGTCGCCAGCACCGGCTTTGACGAATTGCGGCTCAGTATGATCGTCACCGACCTGCCCGAGCCCTTGCCGGACGTCGAGATCATCACTGAACGCCCCGAGGGGCTGGAGCTGGAAACGCCCCGCTACCGGGAACTCACACATCTGATGGCACGAATGGCGGCAGCGGGCGTCGATTTCGTGGAGATTGCAGGCAATGACGACATCCTGCTGACAGTGACCTCCACTGAGGCAACCATGGCAGAGGCGCTGCACAGCTTCCCCCGGCAGGGCTATGGCGATTACCGGCACCTCCTGCTGATCCCCGTCACCGATCTGGCCGGTACCCTGCGCGGGCTGGAGGCGCGCGGGATCACGCTGGAACATATCCATGATTATTAGACGGCTCCTGTTGGTACTGCCGCTGCTGGTCGCAAGCTGGCTTCTGGTGCTCACCATCGTGATGCGCGTTTCCGATGCCGCGCCGGGGGCGGTGGTGATGTTCCCGCCCGAGGGGTTCATCGCCGGCCTGCCCGCCGATCTGTCGGTCGTGGCCGCAAATGGCCTCACCGTGACGCTGGTCAGCGACAGTCCCGATATGGCCCGCCGTCTCTACGATGCAGGTGCGCCCTGGGTGCTGCCCGCGGGCCTTCCCGGCTGCCTGCCTTTGCCCGCCCCGCGCTGAAGGCATTTTGACTTCCCCGTCCTATCGGCTAAGCCTGTCCCCAGATGACGCCAGCCGGGGAGGGGCATGACCGTCACCCGCACCATCCTGTTCTCGATCCTGTTCCTGGCCTTCGCGTCCGGGGCCTATGTGCTGTCGTCGCGCTATTTCCGGTCCGAGGAAGTCACGCGGGCCGAGGGCCGCCTGTCGCTCTACCGCTCTACCGTGGTGGCGGAGCTTGACCGGTTTTCTCACCTGACCTTTGTCCTCGCCCGCGATCCCTTCGTCATGGAAACCGCCAGCGGCGGACCCACGGCACCGCTTGACGGGCGGCTGGCCAGTTTCCCCAGCCAGTCCGGCCTCGACGCCATCTATCTGATGGATTTCGAGGGGCTGACGATTTCGGCGTCAAACGCGGGCAGCGCCAGCAGTTTCGTCGGTCAAAATTACTCCTTCCGCCCCTATTTTCAGGAGGCCTTGGAGGGCGGGCAGGGCCGGTTCTACGGCATCGGCGCCACGACCGGACTGCCGGGCTATTTCATCGCGGATTCCGTGGTGTCCGATCTGGGCGAGGCGCTGGGCGTCATCGCCATCAAGATCGACCTGACGCGGCTGGAAAACAGCTGGCGCGAGGGCGGCGAACAGGTGTTGCTGACCAATGCTGACGGGGTGGTGCTGCTCGCCTCAAACCCCGATTGGCGCTACCGCACCCTGACTCCGCTCGATGCCGACCAGCGCGCCGCCATTGCCGAAACCCGGCAGTTCCCCGGCCAGCCGCTCGACCCGCTCGATTGGCGGGAAGGGCAGGGCGACAGCGCGGTGATTGCAGGGGGGGAGGTCATCCACCTTGCCACCGACGATCTGCCCCATGGCTGGCAGTTGCACTATTTCGCCAGTACCGATCCGGTGACGACGCGCAGTTGGCTGGCCACGGTTCTGGCCGTCGTTATCGCGGGCGGCGTGGCGCTGGTGTTCCTGATGCGCAGGAACGCGCAGACCCAGGCGGCGCTGCGGGCGCTGGAGGCGGAAGAGGCCGAACTGCGCCGCGCCCATGACCTGCTGGCCGTCGAGATCGAGGACCGCCGCGCCGCCGAACGCCGCCTGTCGCGCACCCGCGATGAATTGGCCCGCGCCAGCCGACTGGCCGCGCTTGGGCAGCTCGCAGCCTCGGTCACGCATGAACTGGGCCAGCCCATCACCGCCATGCGCAACCATCTTGCGGCGGCGGAAATGGGCGGCGGCGCGCGGGCGATCCCGCAGCTGACAGGGCTGGTGGAGCGGATGGAAGGCATCACACGGCAACTCAAATTCTTTGCCAATCCCGGCGAGGATGCGCTGAAACCCGTCGATCTGGGCCATGCCATGCGCGAGGCGCTGAAACTCGTTGCGCCGAATGTCGAGGCGCTACAGATCAATCTTGTAGAAGAAATTGAACCCGCCCCCGTCATGGTGCAGGGCAACGCGCTGCGCATCGAACAGGTGATGGTCAACCTGCTGCGCAATGCCATGGACGCGATGGAGGACAGCCACCCCCGCGACCTGACCGTGCGGGTTGGGGCGGATGCAGGCACAGGCTGGTTCGAAGTGGCGGACCGGGGCCATGGTCTCGGCCAGTCCAGCCTGCCGGAGCTTCAGGAACCCTTCGTCACCAGCCGCGAATCCGGGCAGGGCATGGGGCTTGGCCTCGCCATTTCCGCCGGGATCGTGAAGGAACATCACGGGGCCATGACCGCCCGCAACCGCGATGGCGGCGGCGCGGTCTTCCGCGTTGAGATCCCGCTGGCCGACACCGTAAAGGAGGCCGCGGAATGAGCGCCCAAGACACCGCGCTGTCGGTCCTGATCGTCGACGATGACAAATCCATGCGCGCCTCTCTGGTCGATCTGCTGGAGGCCGCGGGCTGGCGCACCGAGGCGCTGCCGCGTGCCACGCAGGTGGCCGAACTGTTGCCCAAACTGATGCCCGACGTGATCCTGTCGGACGTGCGTATGCCGGGCATGTCGGGGCTGGACCTGCTGGACAGCCTCGACCGCGCAACGACGCCGCCCATGGTGCTGATCTCGGCCCATGGCGACATTCCCATGGCGGTGCAGGCGATCCAGAACGGGGCCTATAGCTTCGTCGAAAAGCCTTATGACCCGCGCCGTCTGCTGTCGATCCTGCGCCATGCCGCAGACCAGCACCGCATGGCCAAGGGCACCGAACGGCTGAAACAAAGGCTGGCGCGGCTCTCGGGCCTCGACCGGGTGCTGCTTGGCGGGACCGGCGATATCACCCGCGTCCGGCAGGATGTGCTGGACCTTGCCGACACGCCCGCACCGGTTCTGTTGCAGGGCGAAACCGGCACCGGGAAAGAGGTGGTGGCCCGCGCCCTGCACGATCTTGGCCCGCGCGCCGACGCGCCGTTCCTGGCGCTCAATTGTGCGGCCATTGCCGAGGCCACGTTCGAAGCCGAGATGTTCGGCGTAAAGGGCGAGGCGACGGGGCGGCTGGTGGCGGCCAATGGCGGCACGCTCTTCCTCGATGAAATCGCCGCCTGTCCCCTGCCGGTGCAGGCCAAGCTGCTGCGCGTGATCGAGGAAAAGGAGCTGACCCCCATCGGCGCGACAGTGCCCGTCAAGCTGGACCTGCGCGTGATCTCCGCCACGAACGAGGATGCCGAGAAGGCCGCGACAGAGGGGCGTCTCCGTCAGGATCTGCTGTTTCGTCTCAACACCGTCGTGTTGACCCTGCCACCGCTCCGCGCGCGCCGCGACGATATCGGCCTGCTCTTCACCCATTTCCTGACCCAATACGCCCGCATCTACGAGGTGGCCGCACCCGACCTGACCCATGACGACATGGCGGCGCTGCTGGCCCATGACTGGCCCGGCAATGTCCGGGAACTCAGGAACGCCGCCGAGCGCCGCATTCTGGCCGCCCGTCGCGGCCGCGGGTCGGTGGCCGAGGCGATCCGATCCGACCAGACGCCCGAGGATGTCCCTGATACGTTGCGCGAAGCGGTCGCAGTCTTTGAACGCGAACTGATCGGTAAGGCCATCAAGGCGCACGAGGGCCGCATGGACGCGGTGGCCGAAGCGCTCGGCATCGGGCGGCGCACGCTGAATGAAAAGATCGTCAAACTGGGGCTCGACAAGGATGCGCTGCTGTAAGGAAGGGGCGGCGCAGGTGAAATGCCCACTCAGGCCAGCGACCCGCACATATCAGGCGTCGGGTTGAAACCGGGCTCGGACCTCAGGCCAAGGCGCTGCGGACAATCGGATTGATCAGGTCCGGTCTGGTCATCGGCGCCATGTGCCCTCCGCATTCAAGCTGCTGGAAACGCCACTCTGGAATGTGCTCTTGCATCAGCTCGACGATCTCTCGAATGGTCCGGACGGTATCCCGTGCTGTCACGACAGTCGTCTCTCTGGGCAAGTCCCTGCGCCAGTCCGCAAGTGATCTCACCTCATTCATCACCGCGTCCCATTCATGAAAGTTCGGGCCTAGCGCCAGCGCGAATTTTGCTTTGCGATCCTCCGGCATCGCATCCCAGCTAGCGGGGCCTGTCCAATACTCTGCAAACACCTTTGCGGCGGCCTGCCAAGTTCCGGCTTTTCCGTTGGACTTGATCACATCCCTAAGGGCAACCGCGTCCCGATAAGCCTCGGACCGCCCGTAATTGTGCAGAAGGTAGAACGGATTGGGCTCGATGAGCACAAGGCGCCGGACATGTGTCCTGAACATCGCGGCCGCCATCATCGCGACGCTGCCGCCAAATGAGTGTCCGACAATTGACATCCTGCCAGCCCCTGACGGCAGAAAGGGTTCGATCAATCGGGCCTGATCTTTCAGTCGCTGAGTGCCATCATCGTCCCATGCAGGGGTGTCGCCATAGCCAAACAGGTTGATTGCGATGACATGAAACTCACCGGCAAGCGACCCCATCAGGCTCCGCCATTGTTTGGCACCAGCAACGCTGGAGTGGACAAGGACGACCTTTTCGCCCTGACCCGCTTCCATGAAATCCGTCTCTTCCAGCTTCATACCAGACCTCGAACCACCCCCGTCATCCAAGACTATCACATGGCTGGCCAAGCTTGAAATCACGCGGACCCGGCAGCGCAGGGGCGGCGTGTTCCCCCTTGTCCGAGGATGCCAGCCTGCGTTTACATTGCCCCGGCCTTGTCCCTACTCTGGACACAAGAGAAGGAGACTGCCCATGACCGATCTGCACGCGCAAATGACCCATTGGCGGCACGACCTGCACCGCCACCCCGAGTTCGGGTTCGAAGAAACCCGGACGGCTGCCTTCGTGGCCGACACCCTGCGCGGGCTGGGGCTGGAAGTCGCGGAAGGCATCGGCGGCACCGGCGTTGTCGGCACCCTGAAACGGGGCACATCGAACCGCGCCATTGCGCTGCGCGCCGACATGGATGCGCTCAGGATCACCGAAACCACCGGCGCGGACTATGCCTCGCAAACCCCCGGCACCATGCATGCCTGCGGCCATGACGGACACACGGCGATGCTGCTTGGCGCGGCCCGGATGCTGGCCGAGGAGGGCGGCTTTGACGGCACCATCCGCTTCCTCTTCCAACCGGCAGAGGAGTGGGGGCAGGGCGCGCTTGCCATGCTGACAGATGGGTTGATGGAGCGCTTCCCCTTCGACGAGGTCTATGGCCTCCACAACATGCCCGGCCTGCCGATTGGGCATTTCGAAACCCGCCCCGGCCCGATCATGTCCGCCGAGGACATCTTCGAGATCACGCTGACAGGACAGGGCGGCCACGCCTCCAGCCCCCATTGGGGACGGGAGGTCATGGTGCCCGCCTGTGCGCTGGTGATGGACCTGCAAACCATCGTCTCGCGCCGCATCGCGCCGACGCAGACCGCCGTTGTATCCGTCACCGAACTGATCACCGACGGCACCCGAAACGCGCTGCCCGGTCACGCCCGCATCCTGGGCGATGCCCGCAGCTTCAGCCCCGAGGTCTCGGCCAAGATCGAAGAAGAGATGCGCCGGATCGTGGCAGGCATCGCCACGCAATACGGAGTCGAGGCGCAGGTCAGATATGACCGCGAATTCGTGCCCACCATCAATGACCCGGAGCTTGCTGACGCCATGATGCAATGCGCCGCGCCCATATCCGCCGTGACCCAGACCCGCCCCGACCCCATGACGGGATCAGAGGATTTCGCCCGCTTCCTCACCCATGTCCCCGGCTGCTTCGCCTTCATTGGCAATGGCGAAAGCAGCGCCCCCCTGCACGCGCCGGATTACGACTTCAACGATGCGGCGCTGATACATGGGGCGCAGGTCCACGCTGCTATCGCCCGCGCCCGACTGCCCGAAACCTGACCCTGCGGAATTCCGCAGACCGGGGCCGCCCATGCGCGCGGTTTCCTTCATAGCCAGGCGCGCGGGCGGTCCCCCATACTCCCCTCATCCACGCAACGTGTGATCAATTGGGAGGACATCATGAAAAAGACACTCACGGCCACCGCAGTGGCCGCCGTGACCGTTGGCTTCGCAGCCGAGGCACTTGCCACCGAATGGAACGTCTCTGTCTGGGGCGCGCGCCGCGCGTTTACTGAACATGTGGAACGGCTGGCGGAACTGGTCGCTGAACGTTCGGGCGGCGAATTCACCATGAACATTTCTTATGGCGGCCTGTCGGGCAACCGCGAGAACCTCGATGGTATCTCCATCGGTGCCTTCGAAATGGCCCAGTTCTGCGCCGGCTACCACGCCGACAAGAACCCCTCGATCACGGTGCTGGAACTGCCCTTCCTCGGCATGAGCTCGCTGGAGCAGGAGGCCGAGGTGTCGATGGCACTTTACCAGCATCCCGCCGTGGTGGCTGACCTCGCCCGCTGGAACGCGACGCTGCTGATGCCCTCGCCGCTGCCGCAGTACAATTTCGTCGGTCGGGGCGACGCGCCGTCATCGGTCGAAGACTTCGCCGGGATGGCCGTGCGTGCAACCGGCGGGATCGGCGCGGCCATGTCCGCCATCGGCGCCGTCCCCACCTCGATGACCGCGACCGAAGTGCGCCAGGCGCTCGATAGCGGCGTCGTGCAGGCGGTCAGCTTCGCCCCCCACGCCCATATGTCATTCGGCACCATCGAATCCGGTGAGTGGTGGACCACCAACCTCAACCCCGGCACCGTGAACTGCCCGGTTGTGGTGAATACCGACGCGCTCGACGCACTGTCGGATGCTGAACGCGAGATCCTGATGGGTGCCGTGGACGAGGCGATGCAGCACTATCTGGACTACTACAACGATCAGACCATGGCCGCATGGGGCCCGGCGCTGGACGAACGCGGGATCGAGCAGATCACCTTCGGGGACGCTGAACTTGCCGCCTTCCGCGAAGCCGCCGCCGCCCCCGCCGCCGCTGCCTGGATCGAAGAGAACACTGCCCGCGGCCTGCCCGCGCAGGAGCTCTACGATTTCGTCACCGGCCTGATCGCCGAGGGCAACTGAGCCCGGCTGCCTGACAACCCCGCCCGGACACGCTTCGGGCGGGGTTTTCTTTCGGGAACATCCATTCAAGGAGAGCCATCAATGGCCGGAGCTTCCCTCGTGCTGTCCGATGACAGCTTCGTCAGCCGTCTCGACCAATCCCTGCTGTGGCTGGAGCGCAAAATGGCGCTCGTCAGTGGCCTTGCGGTCTTTTCGCTGATGATCCTCGCCGTGATCTCGGTCGGCGGGCGCAACTTCTTTTCTCAGCCGATCCCCGGCTACGTGGACTGGATCGAGCAGGCCATGCCGCTGATTGCAATCATGGGCATCGCCTATACGCAGCGCGAAGGCGGTCACATCCGCATGGATCTGCTGGTCGGCAACCTGCGCGGGCGGCCCATGTGGGCGGCGGAATTCGTCACCACGCTGGCGATCCTCATCCTGATGGTTCTGCTCGTCTGGGGATCCTGGGCGCATTTCCAGCGCAGTTTCGACTTCAACGAACCGTGGTGGAGCCGCGACAGTTCCATGGATATCCGCCTGCCGCTCTGGCCTGCCAAGCTGGTTGTGCCGGTGGCCTTCTTCGTGATCTGCCTGCGCCTTGCGTTGCAGGTTTTCGTCTATGGCCGGGCGCTGATCCGGGGCGAAGAGCAACCCGTGGGCGTCCCGCTCCATGCCGATGCCGCCACCCAAGCCGCCATGGAAGCCGCCCAGGTTTCCGGCCGCGACGATTGAGGGGGCAGAATCATGGAACCCATTCAAATTGGCCTCATCGTCTCGGGCGGCATGCTGGTGCTTGTCATCCTCGGGATGCGCGTGGCCTTCGCTGCCGGTCTTTCCGGCCTCGTCGGCCTGATCTGGATCTTCTGGAGCCGCCGGGGCTACGACCCGGAGGATTTCCTCTGGGCACTGACCGTGGCGGTGAAGACAGCGGGGCAGGTGCCCCATTCGAAAATCTCCAGTCAGGCGCTCAGCCTCATCCCCACCTTCATCCTGATCGGCTACCTCGCCTATCACGCAGGGCTGACCAAGGCGCTGTTCGAGGCCGCCAAACGCTGGTTCGCCTGGGTGCCGGGGGGCTTGGCTGTCTCGACCGTCTTCGCCACCGCAGGCTTTGCCGCCGTGTCGGGGGCCTCGGTCGCCACCTCCGCCGTCTTCGCCCGCATCGCGATTCCGGAAATGCTGGCCGTGGGCTATGACAAGCGCTTCGCGGCGGGCGTCGTGGCGGCGGCCGGTACGCTGGCCTCGCTGATTCCGCCATCGGCCATCCTCGTGATCTACGCGATCATCGTGGAACAGGATGTGGGCCGCTTGCTGTTGGCGGGCTTCATCCCCGGTGTGTTTTCTGCGGTGGTCTACACGCTGCTGATCGTCGGCATGGCCATGACGCTGAAGAATTTCGGCCCGCCTGTGACCGGCTTCACCTGGAAGGAACGCTTCACGTCCCTGCCACCGGCGCTTCCCATTGTGGCGGTGGTCGTGATCATCATTTTCTTCGTCTACAACCCCTTCGGCGGCGACGCCTGGGGCACGCCCACAGAAGGCGGCGCAATCGGCGCGTTCATCGTCTTCCTCATGGCGCTCTATCGCGGCATGCGCTGGCCGCAGCTGAAAGAGGCGCTGTTGGAAACCGCCAAACTGTCGGTGATGATCTTTACGATCATCTGGGGCGTGCTGATCTATGTCCGCTTCCTGGGTTTCGCCGACCTGCCCGGTGCATTTGCCGACTGGCTGACGACACTGGAGATGTCGCCGATGCTGATCCTGATCTGTATCCTGCTGGCTTACGCAGTGCTTGGCATGTTCATGGACGCCATCGGGATGCTGCTGCTGACCCTGCCCGTGGTCTTCCCGGCGGTCATGGCGCTGAACGGCGGCATGAACGTGACGGCAGAGGCCAGCACCTTCGGCATGTCCGGCACCATGTGCGCGGTCTGGTTCGGCATCCTCGTGGTGAAGATGGCAGAGTTCTGCCTGATCACGCCGCCCATCGGGCTCAACTGTTTCGTGGTGGCCGGGGTGCGCGATGACCTCAGCGTGCAGGACGTGTTCAAGGGGGTGACGCCCTTCTTCATCGCCGACGCGATCACCATCGCGCTGCTGGTGGCCTTCCCGTGGATCGTTCTGTGGCTGCCAAGCCAGATGTAGCCTGATCTTGTATAAGATGTGGAAAGCGGCGGCTTGGGACATCCCGGGCCGCCGTTTTTCGTGTTTGGTATGCACGAGGGGTGTACGGGGGGTGTACAGGGGGTGTACGCATGGCACCCCCCCTGTTTTCGGTGCCGGGGCGAGATGCGGGACTTGACTCACGCCGCGCTCCGTGAAATTAATTTACCAATCAAAATAAATATGGCGACCGGGGAGGACGCCATGGGAGGACCCATGTATCTCGGATTGGATCTGGGCACGTCCGGCTTGCGGGCGGTGCTCGTCGATGCGGATGGCACACTTGTCGCCTCGGCAGAGCAGGCGGCCCCCGTCAGCCATCCTGCGCCCGGCCACAGCGAACAGGACCCGGCCCATTGGGTCGACGGATGCCGCGCCGCCATGGCCAAGCTGAAAGCGGAGGTGCCAGAGGCCCTGTCCGCCCTGCGCGGCATCGGCCTGTCCGGTCAGATGCACGGCGCGACGCTGCTGGATGCGGCGGACAACGTGCTGCGCCCCTGCATCCTGTGGAACGATACCCGCTCGCACGCTGAGGCGGCGGTGCTGGATGCCACCCCCGGCGTTCGGGAAGCGTCCGGCAACATCGTCTTCCCCGGCTTCACTGCGCCCAAGCTTTTGTGGGTCAAAAAGCACGAGCCGGAGGTCTTCGAGAAAGTGGCCAAAGTGCTGCTTCCAAAAGATTATCTGCGTCTCTGGCTGACCGGTGAACATGTGTCCGACATGTCCGACGCGGCCGGGACAAGCTGGCTCGACGTCGGAAAACGCGACTGGTCGCCTGCCTTGCTGGAGGCCGGGCATATGCGTGCCGACCAGATGCCGCGCCTTGTGGAAGGCAGCGCGCCGTCGGGCAATCTGCGCGCCGATCTGGCCTCTGACTGGGGCATCGAACACCCCGTCGTCGTGGCTGGTGGTGGTGGCGACAACGCCGTCGCGGCCTGTGGCGTGGGCTGTTTCCGCGAGGGTGACGGCTTCGTCTCTCTCGGCACCTCGGGCGTTCTTTTGGCCGCGAAAGACAGCTTCGCACCCGCGCCCGAAACCGCCGTTCACAGCTTTTGCCACGCGGTGCCGGACACCTGGTACCAGATGGGGGTGATCCTGGCTGCGACTGACTGTCTGAACTGGCTGGCCAAGACGCTGAACGACAGCCCCGCCACGCTGGCCGGTCGCCTGCCCGACACGATCTCTGGTCCCTCAGGCACGCTGTTCCTGCCTTACCTGTCTGGCGAACGGACGCCCCATAATGACGCCGATATCCGCGGTGCATTTGTCGGGCTGGACATCGGATCGGACCAACAAAACTTGACCCAATCGGTCATGGAAGGCGTCAGCTTCGCGCTCCGGGATTCGCTGGAGGCGCTCAAGTCCACGGGCACCGATCTGTCCTCCGTCCTCGCCATCGGCGGCGGCACCCAGTCCCGCTTCTGGCTGGAGAGCCTTGCCACCATCCTGGGCCTGCCCCTGCGCCTGCCAGCCAAGGGCGAATTCGGCGCGGCGCTTGGCGCGGCGCGGCTTGGCATGGCTGCCGATGGGGCCGATTTGCATGGCACAATGACCCCGCCAGATGTGGCGGAAACCATCGACCCGCGCACGGACCTGCAGGCGGCCTATGACGAAAGCTACGCCCGCTACCGCGCCCTTTACCCCTCTATCAAGGCTGCAATGACATGAGCACCGGCTTTTTCAAAGACATCACCGAAATCCCGTTCGAAGGCGCCGACAGCGCCAACCCGCTGGCCTTCCGCCACTACGATCCGGATGAGGTCGTCATGGGCAAGCGAATGGAGGATCACCTGCGCTTCGCCGCCTGCTACTGGCACAATTTCGTCTGGCCGGGCAATGACCCGTTCGGCGGGCAGACCTTTGAACGCCCGTGGTTTCCCGGCGACACGATGGAACTGTCGAAGCTCAAGGCCGACGTGGCCTTCGAGATGTTCAGCCTGCTGAAGGTGCCCTATTTCTGCTTCCACGATTTCGACATCCGCCCCGATGGCGCAAGCTTTGCCGAGAACCGCGATACGCTGAACCAGATCGCGGATTACTTCGCTGAAAAGATGGAGCAGACCGGGGTGAAACTGCTCTGGGGTACGGCCAACATGTTCTCCAACCGCCGCTTCA
>NZ_MNBL01000036.1 GCF_001879695.1 Nioella sediminis | reverse complement strand
CCGCCGCTTCATGGCGGGCGCGGCCACGAACCCTGACCCGGACGTCTTCGCCTTCGCCGCCGCGACGGTGAAATCCTGCATGGACGCGACGCACCGTTTGGGCGGCGAAAACTACGTGCTGTGGGGTGGGCGCGAAGGCTATGAAACGCTGCTCAACACCAATCTTGCACAAGAAGACGCGCAGTTCGGGCGCTTCCTGAACATGGTGGTGGAGTACAAGCACAAGATCGGCTTCGATGGCACCATCCTGATCGAGCCCAAGCCGCAGGAGCCCACCAAGCACCAGTATGATTACGACGTGGCCACGGTCTATGGCTTCCTAAAGCGGCACGGGCTGGAAGGCGAGGTGAAGGTGAATATCGAACAAGGCCATGCCATTCTGGCGGGCCACAGCTTCGAGCATGAAATCGCACTGGCGCAGGCGCTTGGTATCTTCGGGTCGATCGACATGAACCGGAACGACTATCAATCCGGCTGGGACACCGACCAGTTCCCCAACAACGTGCCAGAGGTCGCGCTGGCCTATTACCACATCCTGCAAGGCGGGGGCTTCAGCACCGGCGGCACCAATTTCGACGCCAAGCTGCGCCGCCAATCGCTGGACCCGGAGGATCTGCTGATCGCCCATATCGGCGGCATGGATATCTGCGCGCGCGGGCTGAAGGCCGCCGCCGCGATGATCGAGGACGGCACCCTGCCGGGCTTCGTCGAGGATCGCTATGACGGTTGGTCTGATCCCGAGGCGCAAGCGATGCTGAACGGCGACCGCTCGCTGGAGGACATCGCCGCACGTGTCGAGGCCGAGGGGATTAACCCCGCGCCCGTGTCCGGCAAGCAGGAATACCTTGAAAACGTCGTGAACCGCTTCGTCTGAGGGGGACATGCCACGCGCCGGGGACATCCGAGAATTCAGGTTGGAGGACGGGGGCGTTGCGCTCTCGCTCCTCAACCTCGGCTGCATCACACGGGGCTGGTGGGTGCCGCTTGGCGGAGCCTCGGTGCCGGTGGTTCTGGGCTTCGATGACCCGTCGGACTACCTGCACAACCCCACCTATATGGGCGTGATCGCGGGGCGTGTGGCCAACCGCATTGCGGGCGCGCGGTTCCAGTTGAACGGGCGGGACCATCGGCTGACGGCAAACGAAGGCGCGAACCAGCTGCATGGCGGCGCGGGCGGGCTGCATTCCCGCATCTGGCAGGCAGAGACGGGGGGCGCACGGTCCGTGCGCTTTACCTATGTCTCGCCCGATGGCGAGGAAGGCTATCCG
Source organism: Nioella sediminis (assembly GCF_001879695.1). Lineage (GTDB taxonomy): Bacteria > Pseudomonadota > Alphaproteobacteria > Rhodobacterales > Rhodobacteraceae > Nioella > Nioella sediminis. The sequence continues at coordinate 26,215 of NZ_MNBL01000036.1, read as the reverse complement.
GGGCGGGCCAGTTTCGAGGTGACCGTGCGGCTCGAAGGCGCGCGCGTGACCTATGACATGGCGGCCACCGTGGACCGGCCTACGCCGATCAACATGGCGCAGCATAGTTATTACAGCCTCGGGGTGCCTCGGACGGCCCGCGATGCGCGCTTCACCTGCCCGGCGGACCGGGTGACGCCCGTGAACAGCGGCCTGATCCCGACCGGGGACATCGCCCCGGTCATGGGCACTCGACACGATTTCCACGCTGGCGCCGTGCTGGCCGAGGCTGATCCGGAGGGAATCGGGACCGATCTGAACCTGGTGATGCCCGAGGACCGCGACCCTGCAAGGCCGGTGGCGGAGCTTCTGGCCGCGAACGGTTTGCGCCTGCGGATGTGGTCGGACCAGCCGGGCTTGCAGGTCTATACCGGGCACGGTCTTCCCGATCTGGGTGGTGCCCATCCGGGCCAGCGCATCGCCCCCTGGGCCGGGATCGCATTGGAGCCGCAGGGCTTCCCCAATGCCGTCAACTGCCCCACATTTCCGTCGATCATCGTGACGCCGGAGCAGCCCTATCATCAGCGGCTGACAGTCGAGATCAGGGAGGTTCCTGAATGAAACGGTTGCCCGTGGCCCTGATCCCGGCGCTCATTGCGTTGCCCGTGCTGTCACAACCTGCGTTCCCGCCCGCAGAGTTTGCCCCGACCGATCCGGCGCGGGTCGAGCTGGGGCAGCTTCTGTTCTACGATCCGATCCTGTCGGGTAATCAGGAAGTCTCCTGCGCCACCTGCCACCACCCGCGCTTCGGCACTTCTGACGGAGTGTCGCTGTCGCTTGGCGACGGGGCGCATGGGTTAGGGCCGGATCGGGTGGCAGACCCTGAGAACCTGCCCGAACAGCGTATTCCCCGGAACGCGCCGGGGCTGTTCAACCTTGGGGCCTCCGAATTCACTCATATGTTCCATGATGGCCGGCTGGAGGCGGACCCGACCCGCCCCAATGGCATCCGCACGCCCTTGGGCGATGCGATGAGCGAAGGGTTCGACTCCGTCCTCTCGGCACAGGCGATGTTCCCGGTTCTCTCGCCCGATGAAATGGCCGGGCACTATTCGGAAAACCCGATCAGCCGTGCGGTGCGCATGGGGCATCTGTCGCTGGCGGGCGGGGCCTGGGACCAGATCGCAGAGCGCGTTGCCGCGATCCCCGAATACCGGGCCCGGTTCGATGATGTGTTGGGCACGGGCGCCCCGATCCACTTTACCGACATTTCCAATGTCGTCGCCGATTTCATCCGCTTCGAATGGCGGGCGGATCGCAGCCCGTTTGACCTCTATCTTGCCGGTGAGGCAGAGTTGCCCGAGGCGGCGGCGCGAGGGATGGCGCTGTTCTACGGCGAAGCGGGCTGTGCGGACTGCCATACAGGCCGGTTCCAGACCGACCACGATTTCCACGCCATCGCCATGGTGCAGATCGGGCCGGGAAAGGCCGCGCGGTTCGAGACCCATGCCCGCGACGAGGGACGAATGCGGGTCACGGGCGATCCGGAGGATGCCTATGCCTTCCGCACGCCGAGCCTGCGCAACGTGGCGCTGACCGCGCCCTATGGGCACGCGGGGGCCTATGCGACGCTGGAGGGCGTGATCCGCCACCACATGGACCCGGTCGGGTCGCTCTACGCCTATGATCGGAGCCAGGCGGTTTTGCCCGTCCTGCCGGGGGTGGAGGATTGGCGCATTCTGGATGATCCGGCCGAGATGGCGGCGATTGCGGCGGCGAACGAGCTGGAGCCGGTGCAGTTGAGCGACGATGAGGTTGCCGCCCTGCTGGCGTTTCTGGAGTCGTTGACCGATGCGGCAGGCGCGGAGGGGCGTTTGGGGGTGCCAGACCGCGTGCCAAGCGGCTTGCCGGTGGATCGGTAGCGGGGAAGGGTCTTGCAAGACCCTTGGAAGGATTTTGGAAAATCCTTGGCGCCGCTCCACCGTCAGCGTGCGAGTGTGAGCCTTTGATTGACCTCGACCGGCTGCCAATCGCCGCTCTCTCCATCCGGCCAGATCACCCGGATCTCTGCCGTCTCTGCGTCGCCAAGACCGAAATGCAGTGCCCCCGCGACGCCACCGGCATGGCCGCCACCCACAGTGATTTCCTGGGTCCAGGTTCTGTCCGCTATGCGCAGTTCGACGAAGGCCCCGACGGCATTACGGTTCGGCCCCGCCTGGATGACGTCGACCAGCAACCAGGCACCGGCCCCCGGCGTGACGTTCTGATATAGTTCCAGCGGCATGTGCCGGTTCAGCACCGCCAGATCCAGCAGCCCATCCCCGTTCATATCCGCCAGCGCCGCCCCCCGGCTTCGGTGCAGGCTGGCCACCCCGGCCTGAAGCCCGGCCTCGGTGAAGCGCCCCTCAGGGCTGCCCATCAGCAGGTTGTTGGGGTCTTCCATGGCGCTGCCGGGCATCTGTTCCACATTGCCCTTGGCCACGAACAGATCGGCCCACCCGTCATTGTCCACGTCCCCGAACACCGCGTGCCAGCCGGTCGAGGGCCTGCCATCGCCGCCTGTATAAGGCCGGTGCGCGGTGGCGCCGCTTTCATAGGGCGCGTCGAGATAGCTGGGGCCATCGGCCCCCTCGCTCAGCGCCTGCAATCGCTGATCGCCCATGGAGGTCAGGTAGACCTCGGACAGCCCATCACCATCCAGATCGCGCGAGGCAATGCCCATGCCCCAGAGCTGGTGGCTGTTCCATCCGTCCTGAGGCCCATAGAGGCGCGGTTCAGGCTCCATCGCCCACATCTGTTCCTCGCCGCCGCGCACGTAGTAGTGCCGGTCATTAGAGACGCGCAGATCGGCGCGGCCCTGCCGGCCCCAGTCTGTGAAGAGCATGGAGAGCGCACAGAAACCGGGGGCCAGAGGCAGGGGCGGGGTGTAGCTGTCTCCCTCTGGCCGGTAGAGATGGTTCACGTCGCAGGCTTCGAACGGGCCTTCCGGATCGCTCCGGTCCACGTAATTGCCGAAGGCGAGCGTGGGCAGGGTCTGACCCGCTTCCCATGTGGCGGAAAACGCCGTGGTCCAGCGTGCGTCGGTCTGAAAGCCGATCCCCTCGAACGGGGCAAACGCGCAGTTGCCTAGCCCGCGCATCAGGGTGTTTTCGCCAACCCGCAGAATGGCGAGGTCCATGACCCCGTCGCTGTCGATATCGAGTGGATAAGCCCCGATGACGCCGGTCAGGGAGAGGGCACTGTCCACCGCATCGAAGGCAAGATCGCCGCCGGGGTCGGATCGATTCAGGAAAAGCTGCGCCGGGTTTTCACCACCGGCCGCATAGAGCTCAGGCAGGTTGTCCCCGTTGCAGTCGAAGGCCGCGACTCCGCCGCCCACGAAATGCTCCCATCCGCCTTCGTAGCTGTGGGGTGCGATCTGGCGCGGGGCAAAAAGTGGGTCCGCCACGGCAGGTCCGGCCACGACCAGAAGGGTCGCAAAGCAAAGCTCAGGCCGCATCGGCACCGAGGTTGCGGATCGTGAGTTCCGACACCCCCTCCATCGCGCAGGCAGCCGCCCCCTTGGCCCACATCAGATCGCCCCATTTATGCACCCGGATTTCCGGCAAGGGGGCGTCGACCTGCACCACCGAGGATTTCACCCGCTCCAGAACATCCGAGCCGTAGAGAAAATCGAAGGTCATCTGTTCGCCGGACAGGATCACCAGGCTCGGATCGAAGATGTTGATCACATTGGCCAGCCCCATGGCGAACATCCGGCCCGCCCGGTCGAAGATGGACCGCGCCATCGCATCGCCTGCCTTGGCACGGGCGTAGAGCGCCGACAGATCGTCCTCCGGCTGCGCGCTGCCACGGATATTGGCCTCTCGCAGCAGGGCATAGTCGCCCACATAGGCCTCCAGACAGCCGCGTTGGCCGCAACGGCAGAGCGCGCCGTCGAGCTGCACCTTGGTGTGGCCAAACTCTGCCCCGCAACCGCGTTCGCCCCGATAGATACGCCCGTCAATCACGATACCCATGCCGACACCCTGTTCGATGGTGATGACGATGAAATCGGACACGTTGCGCGCTTCTCCGAACAGTTGCTCGGCCTTGGCGACCAGATTGGCGTCATTGTCCATGTAGAACGGAACCGGCATGGCATCGGACAGCATGCGTCCCAGTTCCACGTTGCGTTGATCGAGGGACGGGGACCAGTGCACGAAATTGCGGGTCGCGTCGATCAGCCCGGCAATGCCGAGGCCGACGCCGGACACTTCGCTGATGTCGCGTCCGGCGGCATTGCAGGCTCCGCCAAGGGCGCGCATGACGAGCGAGACCATCTCTTCTGGCGACATGACCGGGCCGGGAAGCTCGTGGTCGTATTCACCGACGGTCTGGCCTTCGAAATCGACGAGGATGACCGTGGCGGACCGGTCCGAGATCTTGATGCCCGCGATCAGATGCGCCGCGCCGCGGACCTTGAGCGCGACACGGGGACGGCCTCGTTTGGCACCCGTGCGGTCGCCTTCGGGGGTAATTTCCTCGATCAGCCCGGCGCTCAGCAGTTCCGAGGTGATGGCGGTCACGGTGGCCGGGCTGACCTGGGTTTCGCGGGCGATATCGATTCGGGCGATTCGCCCCGCCTGGCGGATGGCTTCAAACACCTGCTGGCGCCCGTTTTCGCGCTGATCATTCGCGGTCGATATACGTTGATGTCCTGCCACGGTGTCCTCCCGCAGGTATAATTCACTAAAAAAAATAATTCAGCAAGGGAAGTGTTGGGCAGGACTTCGGCACTGGCCTCATCATTTAATTTGATCTTTGAAAAAAATAATGCTAGGACAGATTCACATGGCGGACTCTCGGTTAAACGGGACCCGGCCAGGTATCACAGGGAGGAAAGCATGAAGTTTCTCAAAGCAGCCGCAGCAACGGTGTTTGCGGCAACAATGACCACCGCTGCCTTTGCGCAGGACATCACCGTCGGGGTCAGCTGGTCCAACTTCCAGGAAGAACGTTGGGCGACCGACGAAGCGGCCATTGTTGCCGCTCTGGAAGCCGCTGGCGCCGAATACATCTCCGCCGACGCGCAGTCGTCCGCATCCAAGCAGCTGTCGGATATCGAAAGCCTGATCGCTCAGGGCGTTGATGCTCTGATCATCCTGGCACAAGACGCGGCGGCCATTGGCCCGGCCGTACAGGCCGCCGCCGACGAAGGCATCCCGGTCATCGCCTATGACCGCCTGATCGAAGACCCCCGCGCCTTCTACCTGACCTTCGACAACGTCGAAGTGGGCCGGATGCAGGCCCGCGCGGTTCTGGAGGCAGCGCCCTCTGGCCGTTACGTCATGATCAAGGGCTCGCCCACTGACCCGAACGCAGACTTCCTGCGCGGTGGTCAGCAGGAAGTTCTGCAAGCCGCAATCGACGCCGGTGAGATCGAGATCGTGGGCGAGGCCTACACCGATGGCTGGCTGCCTGCCAACGCACAGCGCAACATGGAGCAGATCCTGACCGCGACCGACAACGGCGTTGACGCTGTCGTGGCCTCGAATGACGGCACCGCAGGTGGTGTTGTCGCCGCTCTGACCGCGCAGGGCATGGAAGGTATCCCGGTTTCCGGCCAGGATGGCGACCACGCCGCGCTGAACCGTGTGGCCCTTGGCACCCAGACCGTGTCGGTGTGGAAAGACGCCCGTGATCTGGGCCGTGCAGCCGGTGAAATCGCCGTCGCACTGGCACAGGGCACCGCAATGGCCGATGTCGAAGGCGCACAGGAATGGACCAGCCCGTCTGGCACCACCATGACCTCGATGTTCCTTGCACCGGTTCCGATCACCGCAGCCAACCTGAGCGTCGTTGTCGATGCTGGCTGGATCGATCTGGAAACGCTCTGCCAGGGTGTTACCGACGGCCCCGCGCCTTGTAACTGATCCTGTGATACACTGCATAGTGTAGCACCCGATACGCCCCGCCCCGCCGGGGCGTATCACCACCAGACACGCTGAACTCTGGAGTCCGGACATGACCGACACCACGTCTCAGCCAATTCCCCCGCAGCGCAAGAGTTTCGTCCAGCAACTGGAGCTGGATACGCGTCTATTGGGTATGGTTGGCGCCTTCATCATCCTTTGCATCGGGTTCGATTTCATCACGGAAGGTCGCTTCCTGACCCCGCGCAATATCTTCAACCTGACGATTCAGACCGTATCCGTGGCCATCATGGCCTGTGGCATGGTCTTCATCATCGTCACCCGCCATATCGACCTGAGCGTCGGCGCTCTGTTGGCCACCTGTTCGGCGATCATGGCGATGACCCAGACCGATATCCTGCCCAACATGATGGGGCTGGGGCTTGGCCATCCGCTGATCGCGCCGATCTCCATCATTGTCGGTATCGCAGCGGGGGCGCTGATCGGGGCCTTCCACGGTTACCTTGTCGGCTACCTGACCATCCCGGCCTTTATCGTGACGCTTGGCGGTCTGCTGGTCTGGCGCAACGTGGGCTGGTTCCTGACCCGTGGTCAGACCATCGGTCCGCTGGATGAGACCTTCATGGCCTTCGGCGGCATCAACGGCACGCTCGGGCCGAGCCTTTCCTGGATCGTGGGTGCGGTTCTGACGGTTGCCGCCATTGCCGCGATGTGGAACGGGCGCCGGTCGAAGGCGAGCCATGGCTTCCCGGTCAAGCCGGTCTGGGCTGAACTGACTCTGTCGGCAATCATCGCCTCTGCCATCATGGGCTTCATCTGGGTTCTGAACTCTTATGAAATCCCCACCGCCCGCCTGCGCCGCATGTTCGAGGCACGGGGCGAGGTGATGCCCGAAGGTTTCACCACCACCTATGGCCTGCCCATCTCGGTGCTGCTGCTGATCGGTATCGCCATCGCGATGACGGTTCTAGCCCGCCGCACGCGGCTTGGGCGCTATATCTTCGCCACCGGCGGCAACCCGGACGCAGCGGAACTCTCGGGCATCAACACCCGCATGCTGACGGTCAAGATCTTTGCCCTGATGGGCGCGCTGTGTGCGATCTCGGCGGTTGTGGCCTCGGCCCGTTTGGCCAACCACACCAACGATATCGGCACGCTGGATGAACTGCGCGTCATCGCGGCGGCGGTTATCGGCGGCACGGCCCTGTCGGGCGGTCTTGGCACTATCCACGGGGCGATCCTGGGGGCCTTGATCATGCAGTCGCTGCAATCGGGCATGGCCATGGTCGGTGTTGATGCGCCCTACCAGAACATCGTTGTCGGTGTCGTGCTGGTCGCGGCCGTCCTGATCGACATCATCTACCGCAAGCGCACGGGGGATCACTGATATGACTGCACCACTCGTAGAAATGCGCGACATGTCGATCTCGTTCGGCGGGATCAAGGCGGTCGATCACGTCACCGTCGATCTGCAACCCGGCGAGGTCGTGGGCCTGCTCGGCCATAACGGCGCGGGCAAGTCGACGCTGATCAAGATGCTGTCGGGCGCGTATCAGCCCGATGGCGGCCAGATCTTCATCAACGGAGAGAAGGTCACCATCAACAACCCGCGCGATGCACGGGCGCATAATATCGAGACCATCTACCAGACGCTGGCGCTGGCCGATAACCTCGATGCGGCGTCCAACCTGTTCCTTGGGCGAGAGCTGGTGACCCCCTTCGGGCTCGTTGACGATGCGGCGATGGAGGCGGAGACGCGCAAGATCATGGGGCGTCTCAACCCGAACTTCCAGAAGTTCTCGGCCCCGGTCTCGGCGCTTTCCGGCGGTCAGCGGCAGTCGGTCGCGATTGCCCGGGCGGTCTATTTCAACGCCAAGATCCTGATCATGGACGAACCGACCGCTGCGCTTGGCCCGCATGAAACCCAGATGGTGGCAGAGCTGATCCAGCAGCTGAAGGCCGAAGGCATCGGGATATTCCTGATCGACCATGACGTGCACCAGGTGATGAACCTCTGCGACCGGGCCAGCGTGATGAAGAATGGTCAGCTGGTCGGCACGGTCAATGTGAACGAGGTCACCGATGATGACCTTCTTGGCATGATCATCCTCGGCAAGCACCCGCACGAAAACGCCGCCTGACAAGGGGCGGGAGTTCAGCAAGACGGCGGTCCCATCGGGGCCGCCGTTTTTTGTTGGCGATGCACGCCCATGTCGTATCCTGCAAGGGCGTTTCGCATTCGGGCAGGTGCTGCGGGGCGAAGCGCGGTCAAGTTGATCCACCTTCAGGATGGAGACCGCCCATGTCCGACACCGCCCTCAAGCCCCGCGCCCGTGCCGGTGGCCGCAACGCCCGCCGCAGCCAGCGGATGACGACCGATAGCCGGATGCTGCCGGGCCTGATCAATGTGCTGCCGCATTGCGAGGTGATGGATGGATCGCAGGTCGAACGGATCGACACCGCCTCGATGGACATCCTCGAAAACGTCGGCGTCGTGTTCCGCGATGACATTGCTCTGGCGGACTGGAAACGCGTGGGCGCGGATGTGCGGGGAGAGCGCGTGCATCTGGATCGCGGGCTTGTGCGGGAGCTGATCGCGACGATCCCGTCCGACTTCACCTATCACGCGCGCAACCCGGCCAACAACGTGCGGCTTGGCGGGCGGCAGTCGATCTTCGTGCCGATGACCGGCGCGCCGTTCCTGCGCGACCTCGACGATGTGCGTAGGAACCCCACGCTCGACGATCTGGCGATGTTCCACAAGCTCAGCCACATGTCGCCCGCGCTGCACTCCAGTGCGCATCATATCGTGGAACCCTACGACCACCCGATCAGCCAGCGGCACCTGCGGATCACCTATTCCTCGATGAAGCATTCCGACAAGATCTTCATGGGCATGACCACAAGCCCGAAGAATGCCGAAGACGTGATGGAGATGTGCGCGATCCTGTTCGGCGAGGACTTCCTCGAAAACCATCCGGTCACCACCGGCAATTGCAACGGCAACAGCCCGCTTGTGTGGGACGAAACCATGTTGGGCGCGATGCGCGCTTTCTGCCGTCGAAACCAGCCCGTGCTGTGCTCGCCCTTCGTTCTGGGCGGTGCCAACACGCCCGCATCGGTCGCCCCCGCCGTGGCGCAACTGAACGCAGAGGCGTTGTCGGCGCTGGCCTACACCCAGGTGATCCGCAAGGGCGCGCCCGCGATCTATGGGCATTACCTGTCGACGGTCTCCATGAAATCCGGCGCGCCAATGGCGGGCACACCGGAAATCAGCCTGATGAACTTCATGATCGGCCAGATGGCGCGCTATTATGGCGTGCCCTGGCGGACCTCGAACACGCTTGGCGGGGCCAAGACCTTCGACGCGCAGGCAGGCTATGAAAGCGCCACGACGCTTTCCGCCGTCATGCATGCGGGCGCGAACTACATCTGGCATTCGGCAGGCTGGAACGAGGCCGGAATGCACTGTTCCGTCGCCAAATTCGTGGTGGATGCAGAGCAATGCGCCATGGCCTACCGCATGGCCGAGGGGCCGAGGTGGGACGATTTCGACGAAGGCATCGCGGCAGTGTCCGATATCGGGCCGGGGGGGCACTATCTCGGCCACCCGCACACACAGGAGAATTTCCAACGGGCGTTCTTCATGCCGGAGCTTTTCGACAACAACTCTATCGAGCAGTGGGTTGCGGAAGGGTCGAAGGAAATCACCGAACGGGCTCTGACCCATGCGCGGAAGCTCTTGCGGGAATATGAGGAACCAATGCTCGATCCGGCAAAGAACGAAGCACTTCTGGACTATATCGCCCGGCGCGAGCGGGAGATTCCGGCAGCGGATGCTTTGAACCAGGAGTACTAAGCGCATGGCCGATCCCCTGCTGGAGCCCTTCCAGCTGCGGCATCTCACGATTCGCAACCGGATCATCTCGACCGCCCATGCCCCGAACCTGGTGGAGGACGGCCACCCGCGCGAGCGCTACAGGCTCTACCACGAAGAGAAGGCAAAGGGCGGGATCGGGCTGACCATGGTCGGCGGATCGACCAATATCGCGCCCGACAGCCCGTCCGTGTTTGGGCAGCTATACGCGGGCGATGATAGCATCGTGCCGTGGTTCCGGCGGCTGACCGAGGGGGTAAAGTCGTACGGAGCGGCGATCATGTGCCAGATCACCCATATGGGGCGGCGCACGGCCTGGGACGATGGCCATTGGCTGCCGGTAATCGGCCCCTCCGGGCGGCGCGAACGGGCGCACCGGGCGTTTCCCAAGGTGATGGAGCAGGAGGATATCGCGCGGGTGGTGGGCGACTTCGCCACCGCCGCGCGCCGCTGTCAGGAGGGTGGGTTCGACGGGATCGAGCTGCTCTCGCACTCGCATCTTCTGGGGCAGTTCCTGTCGCCCTTGGTGAACGACCGGCAGGATGACTATGGCGGGTCGCTGGAAAACCGCCTGCGCCTGACGCTGGAGGTTCTGAAGGCTGTACGTGCCGCCGTGGGGCCGGAGATGATCCTGGGCATCCGCATGACGGGGGATGAACTGGAAGAGGCCGGGCTCTCCGCCGATGACTGCGTGGCCGTGGCGCGGATGCTGGCCGATACGGGGCAGGTGGATTTCCTGAATATCCTTGCCGGTGCCCCCTATGACGATCTGGGTCTTGCCGGATGGGTGCCGCCCATGGGAATGCCCGCCGCCCCGCACCTGCCCATTGCCGGACGCATCCGGCAGGCGACGGGGCTGCCCGTGATCCATGCTGGCGGCATCGCCGATCTGGCCACCGCCCGCCATGCGGTCAGCGAGGGCCATGTGGACCTTGTCGGCATGACCCGCGCCCATATCGCCGACCCGCATCTGGTCGCGAAACTCCTGCGGGGGGAGGAGGATCGTATCCGCCCCTGCGTCGGCCTCGGGGCCTGCGTGGATCGGGTGAATCAGGGCAAGCCTGCCGTTTGTGGCCACAACGCCGCCACGGGGCGCGAAGCGGTGATGCCGCATGTGATTGCCCCCTCTGACACCCGTCGCAAGGCGGTCGTCGTGGGCGGTGGCCCCGGCGGGTTGGAGGCGGCGCGCGTGTCTGCCCTGCGCGGTCATGAGGTGGTGCTGATGGAAGCGGCGGAACGTTTGGGCGGTCAGTTGCTGCTCGCTTGCAAGGGCAGGGTGCGGCGACAGGTGCGGGGTGTGGCCGACTGGCTGGTCGCGGAGGTGGAACGGCTCGGGGTCGAGACCCGGCTGACCTGCTATGCCGAGGCCGCGGACGTGTTGGCAGAAGCGCCCGACATGGTCATCATCGCAACCGGCGGGTGGCCAGACCCCCCCGCGATCCCCGGCGGCGACCTGACCTTGCCCAGTTGGGATGTGCTGGCGGGCGGGGCGCGCCCTACGGGCGCGGTCCTGCTGATAGACGAGTCAGGCGACCAGCCCGGTGCCGTTTCCGCCGATGCGCTGGCAGAGATGGGATGCGCGGTGGAACTGGTCACGCCCGACCGCGCCGCGCTGCACGATCTCGGTCCCACGACCTCCGCCGTTACCCTGCGCCAGTTGGCCCGCGACGGGGTGCGGATGACCTGCCTGCACGAATTGACCCGCGTCGAGGTGGATGGCCCGGCCCGCATCGCCACGCTGCGCCACGTGCTGACCGGGCAAACCGTCACGCGAAGGGTGGATCACGTGGTGGTGGAACATGGCCTGACACCGTCGGACGCGCTTTATTATGCGCTGAAGGACGGGTCTTCGAACCTCGGCCAGCTTGACCACGCCGCCATGATCGCGGGCACTGACCCGTTTAAGCAGCTGAACCCGCAAGGCCGCTACCGGCTGGCCCGGATCGGGGATGCGGTGGCGGGGCGGAACATCCATGCCGCCGTTTACGATGCGCTGAGGGTCTGCAAGTCCCTATAAGGGATTTACTTTTCCGCCGCTTTCCCGCTCAGTCACCGCCATGACCGACCATCTCAAGGGCCTTCTGATCACAACCTGCGGCGTCCTGCTGGTGGTGCCGGATTCGCTGTTCGTGCGGCTCATCGTGGCCGAGCCCACGGTGATCGTCTTCTGGCGCGGGCTGATCGCGGGGCTTCTGGTCGCCTCCGCCGTGCTGGCCTTCCAGGGCTTGAGCGGCTTTCGCGCCGTGTTGCGCACCGGCTGGCCGGGGGTGATCTATACCGTTCTGCTGGCCTCCACCGCGCCGGGCTTCGTCATGGCGGTGGCCCATACGAGCGTGGCGAATGTGGTGTTCATCCTCGCCTCCATGCCCATCTTCGCCGCCGTCTTCAGCCGGGTCTTTCTGGGCGAGCCGATCACGCGGCGGATGCTGTGGACGATCGCCGCCGTTCTGGCGGGGCTTGGGGTCATCGCCTATGGCTCGGGCGAGAACGAATTGGCGTCGTGGAAGGGCGATCTCTGGGCGCTCTACACCTCCGCCTCCTTCGCCGCCGCGCTGACGGCGGTGCGGCGGCTGCGCGAAACCTCGATGATCCCGGCGGTGCCGGTGGCCTATTTCCTGGCCGCACTGATGATGTCTTTCTTCGCCGATCCGATGACCAGCTTTCACACGGAATGGCCACTCTTCCTGGCCCATGGCGCCATTATCGGCGCCTCCTCCTGCCTTCTGGTGCTCGGCCCGCGCTACCTGAGTTCGGCTGAGGTGGCGCTGCTGATCCTGCTGGAATCGGTGCTCGCGCCGCTTCTGGTCTGGGCCGTGGTGGGGGAAGACCCGGGCATCTGGGCGATCTTCGGTGGTGCGGTGGTGATCGGGGCGCTTCTGGTCTCGAACCTCATTGCGCTCCGCCGCAGCCGCCGGGTGCCGGTGGCGCGCTGACGACGTATTGCCAGCGCGCGTCCATGTCGCCTATGCCGGGGCCATAATGGTCATGCCGACTGCTTCGGCCTTTTTCAGAACCGCAGGAATGTCAGGCTCGGACGGGGGCGGCAAATCGGTCTGTCCGTCTGGCAAAACCTCCCCGATGCCGGTGAAAAATGCCTCGTGCATGTGACCGGGGCTGTTCAGGATCAGAAGCCGCGCAGGCGTGTCACCCACGGCCTGGAAGGCATGCACAGCCCCATCGGGGATCGAGATGAAATCCCCCTCTGTGGCTAGAATTTCCGTGCCGTCGATCATAAAGCCGATCTGCCCGCCAAGGACGAAGAACCCTTCGGTTTCACCGGCGTGATGGTTGGGGGGTGCCCCGGCACCTGGCGGGACGGTGCATTCCACGAGACAGTATTTCCCGTCCACCTCGTCCGGGAAGGCGTGAAATTTCATCAGGATGTTCAAGACGTTATATGTCCGCGCACGATTGGTCATAAGAGATTTCCTTTGCGTGATTCCAACATGAATGATACAGTAATCCCATTATGAGACAAGAGTCTCATTTCGGGATCGGAAGGACCATGACCAGACACTCCCAGAGGGAACGCACGCGAAAGGCGATACTGGACGGCGCACGCCAGCTGTTGGCCGAGGGCGCGCCTGTCACCGTTGCGGCTGCGGCAGAGCGGCATGGCGTGTCAAAGGCCACGGCCTACCGCTACTTCTCGGACCCCGATATTCTCGTGTCGGAGGCAATGCTGGATATCGAGGTGAAATCCTATGAGGAGATCACGCGCGGAACTGCCAGCCTGCGGGACCGTCTACTTGCCATCAACCTCTATTTCCTCGATCTTGCGCTTGAAAATGAAATGGGGTTTCGCCAGTTCCTCGGGCGGACGCTGACGGTTTCAGCGTCGGGCACGGGCGACGTCCGCCGGGGCGCGCGCCGTATCAGCATGTACCGGCAGGCGCTGGCAGATGACGACGGCGGGCTGACGCGGCAAGATCAGGATGCGTTGGTTCGGGCCCTCGCGCCCGCGACCGGGATCGAGGCGATGACGGCCCTTCTGGATGTGGCCGGTGCGGGGCCAGAGCAGGCGCGGGAGGCGGTATCGATCATGACTCTGGCGATACTGGACCGGTTTCTGGGGTCCGTCGCTCGGGATGCCATTGGCTGAGCGCAGCCTATTCTGACCCCGCGCGCCATTCCTTCCAGCGAAGGTAGATATTCGCCCCGATGTCGGAAAAGGGCCGGGGTGGCAGGCGCGTCGGATCCGGCTCTGCCCGCAGCGCACGGGTGATGTCGCTCTCGTGCCCCAGGGCCATCTCCGCCGCCCCCATGCCGGTCAGCGTCCCCCGCGCGGTGCCAAGGCCGTTCTGGCAACAGGCGGCGTAGAGCCCTTCCTCCAGTTCCCCCGTCACCGACACGCTGTTCCGGCTGAGGCAGAGATGCCCCGCCCAGGTGAACTCCATTTCCATCCCGCGCAAGTCCGGGAAGCGATTGCCGAATTTCTGGTCATGGATGCGGCGGGCGCGTCTCAGGGCCGCGTCGCTTGCCACCATGCCGGGTTTGAAGCTCGCTGCCGTGCGGGTGATGATCCGGCTGCCGCCTTGCACACCGCTGATCTTGCGCATGGTGGTGCCCATGGGGTCGGACGGCGTCACGCCCCACCGATCCGCGCCCTTCACCGCGCCCTCGGGCAGGACCGGCGTCATCGAGGCGTAAAGGAAGATATGCATCAGCCTGCGCCGCGCAAAGCCGAAGCTTTCCAGCTGCCCGTTGTTGGCCATGATCACCTTGGGCGCGGTGACGGAGCCGTGTGCGGTGCTGACATGCCAGTCATTGCCGATCCGGGCGATGCCGGTGACGGGGCTGTTTTCGTGGATCAAAGCCTTGGCTTTCAGCCCCTCCGCCAGCCCCCGGATATATCCCGCCGGTTGCAGCATGACGGTGCCGGGCGTGTAGAGGCCCGAGAGGTAATAGGCGCTGCCGGTCAGGTCCTCCATCGCCTTGGCGTCGAGCATCTCCGATGCTTCCCCAAGCGTCGACAGATGGCGCGCATAGCTTTCGTTATGGGCATGACCCGCCGCGCTGGCCGCCCCGTTCACCTTGCCCACGGGGTCCGCGAAATCGCGGGGGATGGCGTATTCTTCGGCTGCCGACAGGGCAAAGCCGATGGCCTGCCGGTTCAGCGCTGTGACAGTCCGGTCATCGCCCGATCCGGCGTAGTCGTCGGAGGCCAGATCATGCGGCAGGTCGATCATGAAGCCGGAATTGCGGCCCGCCGCGCCTTCGGCCACGCGGCCTGCCTCCAGCACCACCACCTTCAGCGACGGGTCCAGTTGCAGAAGCCGCCGCGCGGCGGAAAGCCCCGCGAAGCCCGCCCCCACCACCGCCACATCTGCGGTGATGCTGTCCGAGAGGGGCACCGGGGCGGGCTGCCCCGGCAGGATGGTCGACCACGCCGCCGGCCCCTTGTGAACCGGCAGGCGCCGGGCGTGATATGCGCTCACTCCACCGCCTCATCCGCATCGTCAGAGAGGTCCAGCCAGATGGTTTTCAGCTGCGTATACTGGTCATGCGCGTGAATGCCGTTGTCGCGCCCGCCGAAGCCCGATTGCTTGAACCCGCCGAAGGGGGTGGTGGCATCGCCTTCACCGAAGCTGTTCACGGTGACGGTGCCCGCCCGCAGCATCCGCGCGCCGCGAATGGCGCGTTTGGCATTGGCGGTGAAGAGCGAGGCGCAGAGCCCGTAATCGGTGTCATTCGCCACGCGGATCGCCTGGTCGAAATTGTCCACGGCAATCACGGAAAGGACCGGGCCAAAGATTTCCTCGCGCGCCAGGACGTGGTCGTTGTCGAGCACCTCCACCACGGTCGCCTCAACGAAGCCCCCCTCGGCCTTGCCGCCGATCACGAAGCTTTCCGCCTTTTCCACATAGCCGCAGACCTTGTTGAAATGCGCCTCGCTGACCAGCGCCCCAAGCCGCGTTTCGGGGTCCAGCGGGTCGCCGGTGTTCCACTGTTTCGCGTGATGCGCGATGCGCTCCAGCAGCTCCGCCTTTACGTCCTTGTGGACGATCAGCCGCGAGGAGGCCGAGCAGTTCTCACCCATGTTCCAGAACGCGCCCTGCACGATATGCGCCGCCACCCGGTCGAGGTTTTCGGCGTCGTCCATCACGATGGCGGGGTTCTTGCCGCCCATTTCCAGCGTGATTTCCTTGGCGTTGGACTCGCCCGAATAGGTCAGGAACCGCTTGCCGGTGACGGTCGAGCCGGTGAAGGACACCGCGTCGATATCCATGTGCCGGCCAATGGGTTCGCCCACCTCCGGCCCGCTACCGGGAACGATGTTCAGCACACCGCGCGGCAGGCCCGCCTCACTCGCCAGTTCCGCGACGCGCAGCGCAGTCAGGCTGGTTTCCTCCGCCGGTTTCACAACCACCGAACAGCCTGCCGCCAGCGCCGGGCCGATCTTCCACGCCAGCATCAGAAGCGGGAAGTTCCACGGCAGGACGAGGCCCACGACGCCAATCGGTTCGCGAACCACCATGGCGATATGATCGTCGGAGGCGGGCGAAACCTGATCATAGATCTTGTCGATCGCCTCCGCGTGCCACTTGATGCAGTTGATCGTCTCGGGGATGTCCACCGTTTCGCAATCGTAGATCGGCTTGCCGCTGTCGAGGCTTTCCATCACCGCGAGTTCGCGGGCGTTCCGGGTCAGAAGCTTGGCGAAGCGGATCAGGATGCCCTTGCGCTCTGCCGGGTGCATCCGTGACCAGCGGCCATCGTCAAACGCCTCGCGCGCCTTTTCAACAGCGAAATCCACGTCCTCGGCACCGCAGGCGGCCACTTCGGTCAGGGTCTCACCCGTCGCCGGGTTCACGGTGGCAAAGGTCTTGCCCGAATTCGCCGGGCGGTAGGCGCCGTCGATATAGGCGGCATTGGGGAAGTCCATCTCGGCGGCCAGCGCCTTGTATTCGTCGCGTGTCAGCAGGTCCATGTCTCAGCCCTCCGCCTCAATTTGCGCAATGGTGCGCTTGAGCACGCCGACCACCTGTTCCAGCGCGCGCTTGTCGTCCTTGTTCAATCCCTTCAGCGGCGGGCGCATCGGCCCCGTGGTGATCCCGTTCAGGTCCACGCCGTATTTGATCGTCTGGATGAACTTGCCGCCCTGTTCCAGCACCCGCATCAACGGCATCATCGCCGACATGATCCGGCGGCCCTTATCGAAATTCCCCTCCACCGCGCAGGCGTTGTAGAGCGCGATATGCTCCTTCGGCAGGAAGTTCGATCCACCGCAGACCCAGAAACGGCTGCCCCATGCGAAGAACTCCAGCGCCTGATCGTCCATGCCACAGCCAAGCTGGATAAGGGGGTAGTCGCGGGCCAGCAGGTGCACCCGGTTGATGTCGCCAGAGCTTTCCTTGATGCCGCAGAAATTGCGGCTGCGCCCGACGCGGTCAAGGAATTCCTCGCCCATCATCGTGCCGGTACGGCCGGGGTAGTTGTAGAGCATCACGGGCAGGCCAGCCGCTTTGTCGATGGCCAGCGCATTCAGCGCGTTTTCGCGATCGGTCGGCACCGCGTAGGGGGGCGAGGCCAGCAGGATCGCATCGGCCCCCATCTGTTTCGCGCCGCTTGCCAGCGCGACGGAGTCAGGCGTCAGCATCGCGCCGGTGCCCACGACCAGCGGCAGGCGGCCTTTCATGCGGTCATGGGTGAAGCGGGCGATTTCCAGCCGTTCCTCGACCGTCTGCGCGTAGTTCTCGCCCGTTGAGCCGCCCGAAATCAGCCCGTGAACTCCGGCCTCGATCAGACTGTCGATCACATCGGCCAGAGCGTCCCAGTTGACGGAGTAGTCATCATGAAAGGGGGTCACGACGGGCGTGTAGATCCCCTCGAACCGGAAGATGGATGTCATGGGCCTCTCCTCAGGCAGTAACGGCGCGCGGTGGTGCGCCAAGCGGCAGGTCGAGCCCGCCCGGCATCACAAAGAGTTCGATGCGGTGGCGGGACAGGTTCCAATGATCAATCGCAAGCGCGGCGGCCTTGTCGGCATCGCCCGCCTCGATCGCTGCGATGATCTGGTCATGCTGGTCGGCGGCCTCGCCCACATTGCGGGCCATGGCCTCGTCCCGTGGACGGTAAAAGGTCATGGAGATCCGGGCATGGTCGATCAGCAGGCGCTGGAAGGAGGGCAGCAGATAGACATTGCCTGCCATCTCTCCGGTAATCTCATGAAAGCGGTTGTTCATCAGGGCCCGGTCGCGGGCCGATCCCTGTTGCAACACCTTGCGGAACCGCGCCTGCGTGGTCTTCAGCTTCTCGATCTGCGCGGGCGTCGCGTTTTCCGCCGCCAGCCGCAGGATCGCGCCATAGATCATCGGGGCGGCCAGGAAGAAATCGCGCAGGGTGGTGTGGGACATCTCGCTGACCCGCGCGCCACGGTTCTGGCGCAGATCGACATAGCCTTCCCCTGCCAACCGCCGCAGCACCTCCCGCAGGGGCGTGCGCGACAGGCCGAACTCCGCGCTCAGGCTCGCTTCATCCAGATCGGCGCCGGGCTGAAGCTCCAGCGTCAGGATCGCGGTTTTCAGGGCCTGATAGCAGGTATCCTTGGGGCTTGGGGTCGAATCGGGCATCGCGGTTTCCTTGGTTGCCCGGCTTGCGTAGCAAAGATCATGCGCAAATAAAATACATATTGCATACAAAACGTGTTCACGTCAAAACTGCGCTATCCTGAGGACATGACCATGCCACGCCCTGAACACTTCGCTTTCCTGTTGGTCGAGGATTTGACCCATATGGCGTTCGGCTGTGCCGTTGACCCCTTGCGCATTGCCAACCTGATCAGCGGCGAGACGCTCTATGAATGGACGCTGGTGTCAGAGAGCGGCTCGACCGTTGCGTGCTCCAACGGGATCGTCAGTCAAGTCGATTGCACGTTGGACGAACTGCCGTCGGTGGACCGCCTTTTCGTTCTGTCCGGTATCGGGGTGCAAGGCCGCGCGACCCGCAGTCTGATGAATGGAATTAGACGTCAGGCGCGTCGGGGGGTGAAAATCGGGGGTCTCTGTTCGGCCACATGGATTCTGGCGCGTGCGGGGATGCTGGACGGGCAACGCGCCGCGATCCACTGGGACTATCACGACGCCTTCATGGAAGAGTTTCCGGATGTGAACCTGCAGCGCAGCGTCTTCGTGGCGGATGAAAAGACTGTCACCTCTTCGGGCGGCACTGCAACCGCCGATCTGATGCTGCACCTGATAGAGGCCCGGCATGGCAATACGCTTGCCGCAGATGTTGCCGACCAGATGGTTTACAACACGGTTCGCAATGCAAGCGCGGAACAGCGCCTGTCCTTCCAGGCAAGGCACGGAATCCGGAACAGCCACCTCAGCCACGCCATTCGCCGAATGAATGAAACCGTGGAATTCCCGATCTCGCCAGCCGAGATCGCGGCGGAGATTGGAATATCGGTGCGGCAATTGGAACGACTATTCGGGCGCTACCTGAATTGTTCACCCAAGAAATACCAGGTTGATATCCGCCTTCAGAAGGCGCGGCACCTGCTTTTGCAAACCGAAATGCCTGTGACAGAGGTTGCGTTTGCTTGTGGATTCAAGAGCTCAGGCCATTTTGCACGAAGCTACAAGTCCCATTTCGGGGTGGCGCCGGGCAGCCAACGAGGCCGGATATCCTGAACTGTTGCATTGACCGCAACCAATCGAGACGTCAGAAACCTCTCGTTCCGGTTTGGCGTTGCATATGACCCTTTCGATATGGGGTGAACGCTTAATTCATAGATTTTTGTCGACCTGAAAATAAAACGACCCTATTAGAGAATGGCGGGTTGGGGATTGAATCTGCGAGATTGGTCAATTCTCTGCCCGGACTACTGGGGGCGGAAAAGAAATGAGAAACCAGAATGCGGCACCGCATTGGATCGCGGTGGATTCGTGTGCGGGCGGAATGCGGGCTTGGGCCATGGATCGGAATGGGTCGGTCCTTATGAAGGTCCGCTCGGCGCAAGGGTTGGCGCAGGTGGCCGTCGATGCTTTCGAGATCGTGCTGCTCAACCTGGTGCGTCCCTGGTTGATCCGCGAACAGACGCCGGTGATTGTCAGCGGGCTGCCAGGATACGCGCCGGAAACAATAGGGACGTCCCGCCGCCCGGCAGATGCCCCGATCAAGCCGGTCGCGACCTCTGACGACAGGTTTACCCTGCATGCGCTACCGGGCCTCGGGGCGGCAAAGGGTCCCGAAAAATCGCTGTCCCATCATGGTCTGATCCGCGGTATCGCTGCCGAAAAGCCAGCATTCAATGGCGCGATCTGCATCCCCGATTTGCAGACGCAATGGGTGCAGATCCATGCAGGAGAGGTCCGCAAGGCGCAGCTTTTCATGACGTTGGAGCTGTTCGGTCTGCTGGCCCCGCAGGGGGAGCGGACAGGTGTCATGTCCGAACCCGCTCTGGACGTGGGTGTTTTTCATGGCGCGGTCTCAGAGGCCCTGCACCAGCCTGAAATGGCGGCGCAACGGCTGTTGTCCGCCCGGTCCGACAGTGACCCAGCCAAGGCGCGGCTGAAGGGGGTGCTGATCGGTATGGAACTGGCCAGCGCCAGGGCAGCGTGGGAGGGGAAACAGGTCATGATCGTCAATTCGTCCCCCTGGTCGTCTCTCTATGAACAGGCCCTGTCCGGGCAGGATGCTGCGGTCCTGACCTGCGACTCGGACACAATGACGCTTGCGGGGCTGAAACACGCCTATCGGAGCCTTTGCGAAACTTTCGCCTAGCTGCGCCTCTGGCCAGACTGAAAGCCGCACAGAGCATGGCTTGAACCTTCTCTGCGCGCGTGCATCACTGCGCGCGACTTCAGCGTGGGGGAACGGGAATGACACGGGTCGTGATCAATGGGTTCGGGCGGATCGGCCGGTCGGTTCTGCGCGCCTGGCTGACCTCCGACTCGTGGCACGGGGTCGAGGTGGTCGGCGTCAATGACATCGCGCCGCTGGAAACCTGTGCCTACCTGTTTGAATTCGACAGCGTCTTCGGCCCGTTCCCGGGCGGGGTGACGACGGAGCAGGGGGCGCTGATCGCAGCCGGGCGGCGAATTCCCTTCACACAGCAGCGGGATCTGGGCGCACTGGACCTTGCGGGCGTCGATGTGCTGATGGAATGCACTGGCCGCGCCAAGGACCGGGCGATTGCGGAACAGGGATTGGAGGCAGGGGCTACGCGGGTGCTGGTGTCCGGCCCGTCACCGGACGCGGATCTGACCGTGGTTCTGGGGGCCAATGACGCGCGGCTGAGCGCGGATCACAGGATCGTGTCAAACGCTTCCTGCACCACCAACGCACTGGCGCCCCTGGCGCGGGTTCTGGACGATGCCTATGGGCTGGAAACCGCGCTGATGACGACGGTGCATTGCTATACCGGCAGCCAGCCGACAGTGGATATGCCCATGGCGAACCCGGCCCGCAGCCGCGCCGCAGCGCTGTCGATGGTGCCCACAACGACGAGCGCCGAGCAGTTGGTCGATATCGTGCTGCCGCATCTGGCGGGCCGCATCACCGGCTCGGCGGTTCGGGTGCCGACGGCCAGCGTGTCTTGCGTGGATATGGCCGTCATCACCCGCGCCCGGCCAAGTGCCGATGAGGCCCGCGCGCTTCTGGCCTCATCGGGGGGCGTGATTGGATATACCGACAGGCCGCTTGTGTCGTCAGACCTGCGGCAAAGGCCCGAGTCCCTGATCGTGGCGGGGCCAGAGATCAAACGGTCGAAAGGCGGCATGCTGCGCGTCTTCGGCTGGTACGACAATGAATGGGGATTTTCCTGCCGGATGCTCGACGTGGCCCGGCGGATGGGCAGTTTCGCCTGAGATGGGAGAGAGAAGATGAGCTACACGACCTGGCTGCGCGAAGGCAATTTCATTGATGGTCAGTGGGTTGGGGCCGATAGTGGCGCCACGATCGACGTCACAAACCCGGCCACGGGCGAGGTGATCGGCACCATCCCGAATGCGGGCGACGCGGAAACCAAACGCGCCATTGCCGCTGCCGAGGCCGCCTTCCCCGGCTTCGCGGCGATGGACCTGATGAGCCGCATTGGCCTGTTGTGGAAGCTGCACGATGCGCTGATGGACAATCAGAAAGACCTGGCCGAATTGCTGACCGTCGAGATGGGCAAACCGCTGGCCGAGGCCATGGGCGAGATTGCCATCGGCGCGCAATATGTCCGCTGGTTTGCGGAAGAAGCGCGCCGTGCGAAGGGGGAAATCGTGCCGGCAGGGGTGAATGGCCGTCGCATCCTCGTGACCCATCATCCCGTTGGTGTGGTGGGCATGATCACACCGTGGAACTTCCCCTCGTCGATGCTGGCGCGCAAGATCGGCCCGGCGCTGGCCGTGGGCTGTACGGTGGTGGCGAAACCTGCGACGGCGACTCCTTATTCGGGGCTGGCCTGGGCCGCGCTGGCCGAAGAGGTGGGTTTCCCCAAGGGCGTCGTGAACGTGGTCACCGGATCTGCCCGCAAGATCGCAGGTGCGATGATGGAAAGCCCGGTGGTGCGCAAGGTGACCTTCACCGGATCGACCGAAGTGGGCAAGGAGCTGATCCGCCAAAGCGCTGATACCGTTAAGAAAGTCTCGATGGAACTGGGTGGCAACGCGCCGTTCATCGTGTTCGACGATGCCGATCTCGACAAGGCGGTCGAGGGGGCGATGGTCTCAAAATTCCGCAACGCGGGCCAGACCTGCGTCTGCGCGAATCGCATGTATGTGCAGTCTGGCGTCTATGACGCCTTCGTCGCCAAACTGGTGGAGAAAACCGCCGCGCTCAAGGTCGGCAACGGTCTGGAACCCGGTGTCGAGCAGGGGCCGATGATCGACGTGGATGCCGTTGAAAAGGTTGAGGAATTCATCGCCGACGCCACGGCGAAGGGCGGTGAGATCGCAACCGGCGGCGCGCGTCATGGCAATGGTGGCAGCTTCTTCGCGCCGACGGTGATCAGGAATGCCACGCAGGATATGATGTTCGCGAAGGAGGAGATTTTCGGGCCGTTGGCACCGGTGTTCAAGTTCGAGACCGAGGAAGAGGCGATCATCATGGCCAACGACACCGAATACGGTCTGGCCTGCTACGCCTATACCTCTGATCTTGCCCGGGCTTTCCGGCTGAACGAGGGGCTGCAATACGGGATGATCGGGATCAACTCGGGCCTGATCACCACCGTGGAAGCGCCCTTTGGCGGGGTGAAGGAAAGCGGCATGGGCAAGGAGGGCGGCAGCCAGGGGCTGACCGATTATCTCGATACCAAATACGTCTGCATCGACGGGATCTGACCAAAGGCGCGCGGCGCGGAGCGCCGCCCCGCGATCCCGAAAACAGGGGGGTGCCATGCGTACACCCCCTGTGCACCCCCTGTACACCCGCCGTGCATACGGATGGCGGTTTCGCCGCCTGCGGCGTCGACCCGGGGGCGGCCCTCGTCAAGCCCCTTCGGGGCCCTCCTCGGGCCGTGTTGCCACGGGATATCGGCGCCCGGTCTGGCTTGGATGCGGGAGGTGCCTTACTCTCCGTAGGGCACCCAGATCGTCTTGACCTCCGTCGCTGCCCGCAGGAACGCCTTGCCCTCGCCAGCGGCCCCGAACCAGTCCGGGTTGCGCCCGTTGTTGACCCAGGTCCGTTTCAGCGACCCGGCGCTGCCCTTCTCCACCACGCCCGAGATATCGGCGGACGAGAAACTCCAGACCGCCTCCACGTCCATATGGGCGGCGAGCGGCTTTGCCAGGTCCGCATGCGATCCGGTCAGGATGTTCACCACGCCCCCCGGCACGTCCGAGGTGTCGAGCACCTGGTAGAGATCCGTTGCGCTGAGGGGCGCGCTTTCGCCCGCGACCAGCACCATGCGGTTGCCCATGGCCATCGCGGGCGCCAGCAGCGAGACCGGGCCAAGCAAGGGCGCGTCTTCCGGGCAGAAGGCCCCGATCACGCCCACGGGCTCGTTCATGGCCAGCGCCACGCCCCGGATCGGAACGGATTTGGCCGCGCCGTCGAACTTGTCGGCCCAGGCCGCGTAGCTGAAGAGCCGCGACAGCGCGATCTCCACCTCCTCGCGGGCCGACGCCGCGCTTCGCCCGGTCTGTGCCCGGATACGGTCGGCGAATTCATTCCCCCGCGCGCCCAGGTTCTCGGCCAGGTAATAGAGGATCTGCGCCCGAAGGTGCCCGGTGGTCTTGCCCCACCCGGCGGCCTTTTGCGCAGCTTCCACCGCGTTGCGGATATCCTTGCGGTTCGCGATCCCCACATGGCCCAGAAGCGCACCACGCGGCCCGTGAATGGCGCGCGAATAGCCGCCATCGGGCCGGGCCTGCTTGCCGCCGACATAGAATTTCGCGGTGCGGTCGATGCCGTCGAAATCCGGCTCGCCCGGCGCGTGGACCTTCGCGGGCTTCACCGGCTTTCCAACCTCATCAGGCTTGAGATAGGCCAGCAGCCCCTCCCACCCGCCTTCGCGCCCGAAACCGCTTTCGCGCACCCCGCCGAAGCCCGCCGCCGCGTCGAAAAGGTTGGTGGCATTGACCCAGACCACCCCCGCCGCCAGCTTGGGGGCCACGTCGAGCGCGAGGTTCACATTCTCGGTCCAGAGTGTCGCCGCCAGCCCGTAACGGGTGTTGTTGGCCATCGCCACCGCCTCACCCGGCGTCCGGAAGGTAGAGGACACCAGCACGGGGCCGAAGATTTCCTCCTGCATCAGCCGGTCCGCAGGCTCCAGCCCGGTGATCAGGGTGGGCGAGTAGAAGCAGCCCGTCGAGGGCATGTCGATCGGCGCGTGAAAGGTCTGTCCGGCGGTGTTCTCGCTCACCATCCGGCTGATCTGCGCATGCTGCACCGGGTCCACCACCGCGCCGATGTCTATGCATTTGTCCAGCGGATCGCCTGCGCGCAGATTGGCCATCCGGGCCTTCAACCGGGCATGGAAATCTTCCGCGATGTTTTCTTGTACAAGAAGGCGACTCCCCGCGCAGCAGACCTGCCCCTGATTGAACCAGATCGCATCGACCAGCCCCTCTATGGCGCTGTCGATATCGGCGTCGTCGAAGACGATATAGGGCGACTTGCCACCCAGTTCGAGCGTCAGCGCCTTGCCGCTGCCCGCCGTCGCCTCGCGGATCTTCCGGCCCACCTCGGTCGAGCCGGTAAAGGCCACTTTGGCAATGCCGGGATGCTCGACCAGTGCCGCGCCCGTCGCGCCGTCGCCGGTCACGATATTGACGACGCCCTTGGGCAGCCCCGCCTCGCGGCAGATATCGGCGAAGAGAAGCGCGGTGAGAGAGGTGTATTCCGCGGGCTTCAGCACCACCGTGTTGCCCGCCGCCAGCGCGGGTGCGACCTTCCATGCCAGCATCAGCAGCGGGAAGTTCCACGGGATCACCTGCCCGCAGACGCCGAGCGGCTGGTGGCCCGGCAATTCGCTATCGCGCAGCTGCGCCAGACCGGCGTGATAATAGAAATGCCGCTGCGCGAGGGGGATATCTATGTCGCGGCTCTCGCGGATCGGCTTGCCGTTATCCATCGTCTCCAGCACGGCGAACAGGCGGCTGTGCTTCTGCAAGAGCCGGGCGAGCGCATAGAGATGCCGGGCGCGTCGGTGGCCGGACAGCTTGGACCAGCGGGGGAAGGCGCGGGCGGCGGCGTCGACGGCGGCGTTCACATCGGCTTGCGTGCCTTGCATGACCTGCGCCAGTTCCTCGCCCGTGGCGGGGTTCTTGGTGGCGAAGGTCTCGCCCGGTGCCGTGAATGCCCCGTTGATGAACTGGCCGAACCGGCCCTCATGCTTGGCGATCCACGCGCGGGCTTCGGAGGCGTCTTCCATCGCAGGGCCGTATTCCATGGTCTCGAAAATCTCGGGGATGGTCATCTTGTGCAATCTCCGTTCACGCCATCGCGTGCCGCCAGTTGGCGGAATAGGCCCCGGTCACGTGGTGTTCCAGCTGCCGCTCGATATCGCCCAGAAGGGACGAGGCTCCAAAGCGGAAGAGGTCGGGGCGTAGCCAGCGGTCGCCCAGTTCCTCTTTCATCAGCGAGAGATACACCAGCGAGTCCTTCGCCTTCGAAATCCCGCCTGCGGGTTTGTAGCCGACGCGATACCCCGTTGCCTGTTGATAGGCCCGGATCGCGCGGATCATCACGAGGCTTACGGGCAGGGTGGCATTGACGCTTTCCTTGCCGGTGGAGGTCTTGATGAAATCCGCCCCCGCCATCATGCAGACGAGCGATGCCCGCGCGACGTTGCGCAAAGTGCCCAACTCACCCGTCGCCAGGATCGCCTTCACATGCGCCTCGCCACAGGCTTCGCGGAAATCCTTCATCTCATCATAAAGCGCCTGCCAATTGCCGGTCAGCACATGGCGGCGGGAAATCACGATGTCGATCTCCTCGGCACCTGCCTTGACGCTTTCCTCGATCTCCTTCACCCGCAGGTGATAGGGCGACAGCCCCGCCGGGAAGC